>DATHMC010000174.1:0-23808 GCA_035487495.1 Undibacterium sp. | reverse complement strand
GCTGGACCCTGATCCCTGATTCCAGGCTGGACATGGGCGAATGCCGCGTCAAGGCGGGCGACCATGAGGCTGACGCAGGCTGCCAGCAGCGCCTCGCGGCCTGCATGGAGCAAGTGAGCGAACAATTGCAGAATGCCGCAGATGCGCATGACGAGGATGCCGCGCCATGATCGCCGCCGCCCTGCGCAAACTGGAACTCGACACCGTGCCGGTGGCCACTCCCACCGGCCGCCTGGTGGGGGCATCGGGACTGCTGCTGGAAAGCGCAGGCTGCCCCTTGTACACCGGCCAGCGGTGCCAGATCGAGACCGTCTCCGGCGAATGGCTGGATGCACAGGTGGTAGGTTTCCGCGAAAAATTATCGTACCTGATGCCGTTCAAGAAAGCATCCGGCTTGACGACCGGCGCCCGCGTTTTGCCCAGCCCGGAAAAGGCCAGCCTGCAAATCGGCCCGTCCTGGCTCGGCCGGATGGTCAACGGACTGGGAGAACCGATAGACGACCTCGGACGGCTGGGCGGCGAACACGTGCTGGAAGCGCATCCCCCCAAAGTGCATCCACTCAGGAAAAAACCGGTGACCGAACCGCTGGATGTCGGCGTGCGCGCCATCAACGGCATGCTGACCCTGGGCAAAGGCCAGCGCGTCGGCCTGATGGCGGGCAGCGGCGTCGGCAAGAGCGTATTGCTGGGTTTGATCACCCGCCAAACGGTGGCCGACGTGGTCGTGGTCGGCCTGATCGGCGAGCGCAGCCGCGAGGTGCGCGAGTTTGTCGAGCTGTCGCTGGGCAAGGATGGGCTAAGCAAGGCGGTACTGGTCATCGCCCCGGCCGACGAGTCGCCGTTGATGCGCATGATGGCCACCGAGCTCTGCCACTCTATCGCCGCACATTTCCGCGACCAGGGAAAAAATGTACTGCTGCTGGTCGACTCCTTGACCCGCTATGCGATGGCGCGCCGCGAAGTGGCGCTGGCATTGGGAGAGCCGCCGGCGACCAAGGGTTATCCGCCTTCGGTATTTTCCGCGCTACCGCAACTGGTGGAGAGCGCCGGCAATGGCGAAAACGAACAAGGCAGCATGAGCGCCATCTATACCGTGCTGGCGGAAGGCGACGACCAGCAGGATCCGGTGGTGGACGCAGCCCGCGCCATCCTGGACGGGCATATCGTGCTAACGCGCGAACTGGCGGAGCGCGGCCACTATCCGGCGATCGATATCGGCGCATCGATCAGCCGCTGCATGGCACAGGTTGTCGGCAAGCCGCATTTACACGCGGCGCGTGCCCTGAAAAGCATGCTGGCCCGTCATGAAAGGGTGCGCGACCTGATTCCTTTGGGCGCCTATGTGCCGGGAGCCGATCCCATTACCGACCGCGCAGTCAGCCTGAATCCGCGTATCGAAGATTTCCTGTGCCAGGGCACGCACGAAGCGGCGCCCATGGGCCCCTGCATCGTCCAACTGGAAGAGTTAATGGCATGACCAAGCAATCCACGATCAATAGCCTGAGTACCTTGGTAAGCCTGCGCAGCAAGGACGTCGATCGCCTGCAGGCGGACCTGTCCGGCAAGACCCGCGTAAGGGACCGCTATCACGCCAATCTGGAACGCCTGGCAGGACTGTGCGCCGACAGCGGCGCCAGCGGCGCGCTGCCGATGGCCTTGTCGCTCAATTGTGCAAATTACAAGCAAGTCGTGCTGCAAATGGCGGACTCTCATCGCAATGACCTGAGCCTGCACGAAGCGGATATGGCCGTCACCCAGCAGGCCTTGGGCCAGGCCTGGCGCAAACGGGAAGTACTGGGGCAAGTGCTGGAGCAAAAACAAAGCAGCTTGGCTAATGAGCGGCACAGGAATGAGCGCAAGCAGCAGGATGAGCTGGGCGCGCAGGCATGGTATCGGGGGAAGCAGGGATGAAAATCCTTTGTGCATCGTTTCAGCCGGACGCAGATATGGTCGCCTTATACCTTGGTAAGAGTACCAAGGGCACTAGGCAAGCACTTATTCCATTTACCAGGAGTCTGACATGACCACCACTTCCAGCAGCACGACCAAGTACGATCCGGCGACGACGGCGTCCCAGTTGGCTACCGCCTATACGGCGGACCGGCAAGCCATGCTCACGCAGCAGACCACCAATGCAAAGAACACGGTAGGCGGATTGACAAAATTACAATCAGCTCTGACCGCGTTCGAATCCGCGATCAATACCCTGTCCGCCAAAAACGGCGTACAGGCCAACTCCGCGAGTTTCAACAATACCAGCGTCGGCACTGCGACCGCGACCGCGGCGGCGACGGCCGGCAGCTATTCATTTTTTGTTGAAAAACTGGCAACCGCGAATCAGCTTACCTATAGCGGCCTGACCAACGTCGGCGTCGCGAGCGGGGACGTGCTGAAGGTGTCCCTGGCCGGCGGCGCCAGCTTCAATGTCAACCTGGCAGCAGCCGATACCAACGGCGATGGCCTGACAGCCAAGGAAATCGCGGCGGCGATCAATGCCGCTGCGGGCAACAACTCTTCCGTTACCGCATCCACCGTCACCGTCGGCGGCCAATCGCAACTGGTGCTGCAATCCAGTGCGACCGGTCTGGACGGCAAGATCACGCTGGATACCAGCCAGATTGCCGCCGGCGCGCTGAAAACCGCCCTGAGCGCCGGCACCGAACTGGTACCGGCGCAAGACGCGGTCATCTGGCTCGGCGACAAGGACACCGGCATCAGGCTGCAGCAAGCGTCCAATACCTACAACGCCATCGACGGCGTCAGCATGAACTTCACCAAAGCGATGGCAACCGGCGACCAGCCGGTGACCTTGACGGTAGCCATGGACACCGCCAACACCGCGACCAACGTGCAATCCTTTGTGACTGCGTATAACACCTTGCAGGGCGTGCTGGGCGGCCTGACCTCGGTCGGCGACCCGACCAATAAAGTGGCTGCCGGCATTTTCGCCAACGACACCGGCCTGGGTGTATTGAACAGCCGGCTGGGAAGCGCGATACGCCAGAACATAGGCGGGCTGACGCTGGCCAACTACGGCATCACTGCCAACCGCGACGGCACGCTATCGCTGGATCAAGGCAAGCTGACCAAGAAAATGGCCAGCAATCCCAACGGGCTGGACAATCTGTTCGGCAAAACCACGCTGGGCGCCCAAACCGGCATTTTCGGCGACATGGACAAGTACCTGGCGCTATGGACCAATAGTGCCACCGGCCAGATCACCCAGCGGCAAAGCTCGGTGACCAAGCTGCAAACTTCGCTGACCGACCGCCAGGCAACGTTGGACACCCAATATAACAGCGCCTACCAGCGCTATTTGCTGCAGTTCACCCAATTGCAGACCTTGCAGGCGCAAATGAGCCAGACCACCGGTATTTTTGACGCCTTGTTCAGCACCAGCGGCAACTAAAAGCTGAAAAGAGCGCAGCCCTTCCAACCATCCAAGCATGGCCCTGACCAGTGAGAAAAAGATGTTGAACTACGAAGCCTACAGCAGTTACCACGCAGTCAATCTTGACGCGCAGACGGCGCGCGCGACGCCGGTGCAGCTGGTACTGGTGCTGATGGATGGATTGCTGGAAGAGCTGGCGCGAGCCCGCGCGCATATTGTCGCCAGGCGCTTTGAACTCAAGGCCGGAAGCCTGGACAAGTGCGTAGAAATATTGAATGGCTTGTCCAGCTCGCTGGACTTTGAAAGCGGCGGCGAAGTAGTCGCCAATCTCGGTAAGCTGTATGACTACTGCGCGTGGCGCCTGTATAAGGCCGGCGTGCAACTGGATCCAACCATGGTGGACGAGGTGAGCACTTTGCTGACTACGATCAAGCAAGGCTGGCTCGGCGTGCAGGCAAAGCATGAATAGGCAGCAGCAATTGTTAAACATGGCCGCGCGCCTGAAAGCGGCCGCAGAAGCGAAGGACTGGCAAGCGCTGGACCTGGCAGACAAGGAATTGGCAGCGAGCCTGCCGCGCCTGGCAGCAAGTGCGGCCTGGACAGTTGCGGAACGCGCCAGCCTGCTGAACTTGCGCGCGATCCATAATGAAGCGTATCAACGCTGCACCGTGGAATCTGCGCGTTTGACCAAGCACCTCAGCGACATGCAGGCCAACAAAGAGGGCTGGATTGCCTATGCCTTGAACGGCGCAAACGACTCAAATGGAAGCAAGACATGACGATCACATTGACAAACGCCGCCGCTCAAGCCGTCCCGCAGGACCCGGAAGTCCTTTCCGCGCCGGCGCCGGCTGCCCCGATTGCAGCGTCCGCAGCACCTGCCGAGGCCCCTTCGAAGAACGGCTTGCTTGACGACGTCTGGTCGCGCTTCGCGCAAATTTTCTCCACTACGAATGCAGCGGCAGGCATGGCCACTACCGACGCAGCCGCCGATGCGGCGACATCGTCGCCGACAGACCTGCCGGCATCCGATGAAAAATCAGCGGACGAAAAGCCGGCCGACGAGTCCAGGCAGGACACTGGATTGCCGGCGATGGCCCTGTCGCTGATGCCGGTCTTATTGAATTTCCCGGCGAACGCCAGCACTGCCGCCGTTGCGGCGCAATCCCTGCCCGGCAACGCCAAATCGGCGGCTACGCCAACCGGCATGGATACAGCAGCAATATCAGGCGACCCGAAAATCCGCAGCCGCGCCGGGCCGGACGGCAACAGCGCACCCATGAATCTATCCATGCCGGCGACAGCCGATGCAGCTGGCTCGGCTTTTACAGACAGCAATGCGGCAGCGCTGACGACACGAGGCAATATCCGCGCGATGGCGGAAGCATCGCTGGCGGCAAACGGTTCAAGGCTGACTGATGCAAACGACACCGGCACTGCCGCCACTGGCGCCAACATTGGCGGGAATGGAGCGAACGGCAGCGAACGCAGCTCCGGCGTCGCGGGCCCTGCCGCGGCAGGCAGCAATGCGAGCACCAGCTTATGGGCGTCCTCCGTTGCCGGCTTCAACAGCGCCAATGCAACACCGGCGGACACCTTGAAACTGGCGGGCACTCCTGCGCAATGGCAACAGCCTCTGAGGGAAGCATTGGGCGAGCGGCTGCAAATGCAATTGGGACGAAATAGTGAACAGGCCGTGATCCGCCTTGACCCGCCCATGCTGGGCCGCATAGAAATTTCCATCCGCCACGAGGGAGGAGCATTGCAAGTGAATATGAGCGCCTCCAACAATGAGGTGCTGCGGCAGCTGCATGGCATCGGCGACAGCCTGAGGCAAGACCTGAGCCATCGTCAATATACAGACGTCGCGGTGACCGTATCGGCCACCCCGCGCAGCAATGCCGGCAGCGGCAGCGCGGATGCCGACGGACGCCAGCGGCACGCGGCCGCGCAGGAGCAGGAGGAAAACCTGCCCAGCCGCGCATTGGCCGACGCCGGACAGGCGGCCTCGGGCTTTGCCATGCTGACCGACAGGGATTGATAAAAAATGAAGAAAAACATCAAACTGATACTGGCTTTCGTGGCTGTCGGCCTGCTTGCCGGTGTGGGCGCCGGCGCTGCCGTCTGGTGGAGCATGCCGTCCAAACCGGGCACTCCTGTAGTCAACGCCGGCGCTGCCAAGCCGGCCGTCGACACCAGGGTTTACAAGTACCTCAACCTGGAAAAAGTGGTGGTGATGCTGCGCCGCAGCCCGGGCGAATCGATGACGCACTATATGTCCACCGACTTGGTCATCAAGGTTGCAGAGGACAAGGAAAAGCTCGTCAAGGAACACCTGCCGCTGCTGCGCAGCATTGCAGTAAAGGCCTTGTCGTCGTTCCCTATGGACAAGGCGGAAATCATGACGGTGGACCAATTCGCAGCGGAGATCAATCGCGCCTTTGCCGACAATTATGCCAAGGAACGCAGGGAAAAGCCGTTTTCCGAAGTCATGATAGGCAAACTCATCATTGAGTGAGTCCTTGATGAATAACGGATGAATCGATAAAGAGTCAACGAATAGATCCTTGAATGAGTGCTGGGCGAACCGATGGATATGTTGGTAGGAGCTTACGTGGGATGTGACGTCGCTTACGCGGAGGAATACGCCGAAATCGGCGCCGTTCCGTTGCAGCACAGCGCAGCGGACGAGCAAAGGCATCTGCTGGCCTACGCGCCGCTGGTGAAACGCATCGTGCGCCAGCTGAACTCGCAGATTGCCGGCGCCATAGACCGCGACGACATGGAACAGATAGGCCTGATGGGCCTGCTGGAAGCCTTGCGCCGCTACGGCGCGCCGGACGGCAATTTTGGCGGCTACGCCAGCTTGCGCATACGCGGAGCGATCCTGGATGAACTGCGCAGGCAAGACTGGCGCCCGCGCGCAGTGCGTCAGCAGAGCCACAAGCTGCGCGACAGCATACGCGAACTGACCAGGCAGGTTGGGCACGAGCCCAGCGAGAACGAGATCGTCAAGGCGCTGGGCATTAGCAGCGAAGCCTATCGAGAGCATCAGATGGACGAGAACGCGGAGTCGATCGCCAGCTTTGACGAGCTCGTGCTGGAAATGGGCGGCATGCATGCCGACGCTCCCGGCCCGGAAGAGCAGTTGATGAACAAGCGCAGCCTGGAACAGGCGTTGCTGAACCTGGACGAACGCGAGCAAAGAGTGGTGCAGATGTATTACGAGTACGAGCTTAGCTACAAGGAAATTGCCGCCGTACTCGATCTGACCGACGCGCGCGTTTGCCAGTTGAACAAAGGCGCTCTCAGGAAAATGCAGGATTTCCTGAAACGCGCCTGAAGAAATACGGAAAATAAAATTGATGAAGAACAGGAAAACAGCATGCAACAACTAATCGGCATCTTAATCGTGTTGGCGTGCGTCTTTGGCGGTTTCGGCTTCATGGGCGGCACAGTCGGCGCTATCTGGCAACCGGTGGAATTGATCATCATCGCCGGCGCCGGACTGGGCGCGCTGGTGCTGGGCAACCCGCGCCATGTGCTGGCCGAGATGCTGGTTCAGTTACGCAAGATTGTGATGAAGCGCAAGCAGGGTTCGGAGTTCCAGCGCCAGTTGCTGTTGTTGATGTATGAATTGCTGCAGACCGCCGCCGGCGGCCTCAAGGCGCTGGACGCACACGTGGAAGCGCCGCGCGAAAGCGATTTGTTCAAACGTTACCCGCTGATACTGGAAGAGCCCAAGCTGCTGGCCTTCATCGTCGACAACTTCCGCCTGATGGCGATGGGCAAGATCAGTTCGCACGAACTGGAAGGCGTGCTGGAGCAAGAGTTGGAGGCCATTCACGATGAGCTATCGCAGCCCTCCAAGTCGCTGCATAAAATTGCCGAAGCCATGCCCGGCTTCGGCATCCTGGCCGCCGTGCTGGGCATCGTGATGGCGATGAATACGGTCGGCGAAGGCGCGAATGCCGCAGAAATCTCCGAGAGGGTGGCCGCCGCCATGGTCGGCACCTTCATCGGCATCTTCTTCTGCTACGGCGTGCTCGATCCCCTCAGCAACATGATGAAGCAGCTGGTCAACCAGGAAGCATCGACGATGGAATGCGTGAAGGTGGTGCTGGTGACGCACGTGGCCGGCAAGCCTGCCCTATTGGCGATCGATGCAGGGCGGCGCCTGGTGCAGTTGAATATCAAGCCTAGCTTTGCGCAGCTGGAAAGCTGGATCAACGTACTGGAAGGTAGCGACGACGACGAACAGGATATCCCTCAACGCCGTGCAGGAGATAGAAAACGTGCAGCCTAGCAAGCATGACAAACACAGCGAAGCTGTCATCAAGCGCGCGTCGCGCAAGCATGATGATGACGGCCACGGCGGCGCCTGGAAAGTCGCCTTCGCTGATTTTTGTCTGGCGCTGATGTGCTTGTTCCTGGTGTTATGGGTGATGGCGGCCCGTCAGCAGGAAAGCATACAAGAGGTCATGAGCGACTCCCACGGCGGGAAACTGGATGAGGGACAGGGCGTGATGGCCGAATCCATGGGCGGCCCGCGCGGCAGCATGATAGAGCGCAACCCGCTGTCCCGTTCCGGCGATTCCGAGGCCACCGGCAGGCAGCTTACCAACGGCCGCGACGATCCAACTGAAAAGGCGCGCAGCAGCAAGGTGCAGTATGAATCCGCTAGCGACCTGGCGGCCCTTTCGCGGGCGTTGGCCAGCATGAGCGCCGACGCCGGCCTGAGCAGCAACCTGCAATCGGTGATCACGCCCTACGGCTTGCGCGTGATGTTGCACGACACCGACAAGCAAGGCATGTTTGTCCGCGGCAGCGCCGTGCCGACAGATCGCTTCAAAACACTATTGCGCAAAATGGGACCGTTGTTTGCACAGATGGAGAACCAGATGCTGATCGTCGGCCATACCGACTCGCTGCAATATGCGGACACCAGCTATTCCGCCTATTCCAACTGGACGCTGTCCAGCAATCGCGCCATGTCCGCGCGTTCGCAGCTGCTGGCCGGCGGCATGCCCGCCCACAGCGTGCTGCAAGTCGTCGGCATGGCCGACCGTGCGCCGCTGGACACAAAAAATGCTGCGGCCGGCATCAATCGCCGCATAGAAATCCTGGTGCTGACCAGCGGCCAGGCCCAGAATATCGCCGCCATGTTCGGCATGCCGGGCGATGCGCAGGCAGTCAATAAAGACATCGATACTGTAATACCGGACCGCGACCTGCTGAAACAGCTGCGCGACAAACTTCTTCCCGTGAAAGGACGCACTACGAATGGGAACTAAGGCTGGCGCCGCCTTCATCATGCAGATGAAGCGCGTCCCCGCCGACAGACCAGGTGCCGCCATGACATGCAAACCAGACCAAGAGGCAATCGTATGAGAATTTCAACAGGCACCGGCGCCATTGAGGCCATGGCGGCAAACCGCCCTGTCGAAACGACAAGCAACGAGGAAATTTCAAGCAGCAATACCGCGGCCGCAGCGGCATCGGCAGACATGCCGCCGCTGCAGTCCGCGGTATTGCAGCCGGCCCTGGCTGCGATGCGCGATATGCCCGACATCGACCACGCCAAGGTAGCGGCATTGCGCGACGCCCTGGCAAAGGGCGAGATTCCGTTCAATGCTTCCAGGCTGGCTGGCTTGATACAGCGCTTCCACGGGACAGAGAAATGAGCAAGCCGGCATACGGGAGCAACCCTACCCATCCTCAATTGTTGAGCCGCTTGATGAAGGGGGTGGCGGAAGACGTTAAAGCCTACCGCCATCTGCAGGCCCTGCTGGAGGATCAGTTTAACGCCGCCCTGCGCTATCAGGCGGCCCGCTTGAACGAACTGGCCGGGCAAATTACCGGCACCGTGGATGCCTTGGAGCAAAGGCGCCAGCAGCGTGTATTCCTGGTCGAAAACCTGCTTGGCGCGGGCGGCACAATGGCCCGCGCATTTCCCATGCTGACGGGCAACGCACGCGAGGCGCTGGAATCGGGCTGGCAATTGCTGGAGGATTTGGTCGTCGATTGCAAGCAGCGCAACGTCCGCAACTGCAACCTGATGATGGACCAGCAAAATATCATGCAAAAAGTATTGCATGGCGAGGAGCAAATCTATGCGCCAGGCTGATTTCCCCTCCATGACAATGAGCGGCCTGGCATCGAATCTTCAGCCTGCCGTCGCCACTATCCCGACCAAGGCGGCTTCGTCTACCGCGCCAGCATCGGCCGGCAGCAACTTCGCCGCGCTGTTCGGCGACGTGCGTGCCGACGTCAATGAATTTATCCAGCACGGTTCGTCCGATTTCGGCTCGCCGGCGATGTCCGCAATGAGTACATTAAGCGCCGAAGGACAGGCATACCGCGAACGTCTACGTTCGACCATGCCGGCGGCAGCGACCGACGACGCCGACACCGCCGGGGCACAACAGGGATTCCTGGCATCCATTGCACCGTGGGCGCAGGAAGCCGGAGTTCGGCTGGGCGTATCGGCCGACCTGGTTGCCGCACACGCTGCGCTGGAATCGGGCTGGGGCCGGCATCCGCTGCGCCAGGCAAACGGCAGCGACACCCATAATTTGTTTGCCCTGAAATCCGCCGGCAATTGGCGCGGCAGCGTCGCCCCATCGCTGACCACGGAATATGAAAACGGCAGCGCGGTCAAAAAGACGGAAACTTTCCGCAGCTATCCGGACCAGGCCAGCGCCTTCAAGGACTATGCGCAATTACTGCTGAACAATCCGCGCTATCGCTCCGCATTGAATGCGGGCAGCGATGCGCACGCCTTTGCGCAAGGATTGGCGCGCGGCGGCTACGCCACCGATCCAGCCTATGCCGGCAAACTGGCGCGCGTGGCGGACCAGGTACAGACGGCAAGGAAGAGCGTCCAGGCTGGCGCTGCCGCCACCCAGGCCGCCGCGGCAGCGGCAAAAATTGATCAGTCGGGGGATTGAGTGGACAAGGATAGATCAACCGGTTCCACCATGCCCGGCGCGGCAACGCGGGCGCGGATGATGTTGCCTGTAGAGACATTGCGCACGCGCACCAGCGCGTCGCGGGTGCCGGCCTCCATCGCCTCGCCTGCCATGCTGATCTCGATTTGCGCTTTGCGCACGACGATGCTGACGGCATCGCCGCGCCGCACCAGGACCGGCGCCGCCAGCAAACTCTGGCGCAACACATCGCCCGCGCGCAATGCCCGCCGGCTGGCCATGCCTATCGCTGCTTCCGGATCCGCCACAGTATCCGGCATGGCCGTTACGTCATGCCTTTCCGCGATCAGGTCGGTCGCCGCCAAGGGCTTGCCGGCCGGCACAGTTGCAACCGCAACCGCAACTTTGGCGGAAACGTGCGCACGGACCACATATTCAATCCGCCAGGAATCCGCCGCGCGGCATACCGCTGCAAAACGCATGCGGCTGGGCGTGCGCGTATCGACGCTCTCTATCAGGACGGCCTGCCGGCAGGCCGGCACCGGCTTGGCATTCCTGACGACGCTGATATCAAACAAGGGCTCGCGCAAACCTGCATTTTCGGCTTGCCTCCGCAATTGCTGCGTGGCCGTTTCCTGCACTTGCATAGCCAGCTTGTCGGCGAGGCTATCACCTGCTGCGGCGTGCGCAATGCTGTTGCCGGCAGCGAGTAAAAACGAGAGCAGGCCGGCGGCGGTAAACCGGGGCAATCGGCAATTAAAACAGGAAGTAGTTGGGCTGGACGGCATGGGCAGGACCTTCATTCAACATTCTGGAGCGGCAGCGGCGGCCAAAGCCGGCCGCCCCGCAAATGACGAGCATTTTACATCGGCAGTTCAAACACGGAAGGTAGAGCATGGGTATTAATTTCAAAGATGCGTTAGGCGTGCACCCGGACGCCCTTAAATTGCGTGCGGACCGGACCAAGATACTGGCGTCGAACATCGCCAACGAGAGCACTCCCGGTTACGAGGCGCAGGACATGGATTTCGGCGCAACGTTGCGGCAGCTCAGGGACAGCGACGGCGTCGGCATCAGTAGCGGCCTGAGCCTGGATGCCGGCGCGCCTGCTTCTTTGTACCGCGTACCGTACCACCCTAGCCGTGACGGCAATACCGTGGAGATAGGCGTCGAACAGGCCGCCTTTTCGCAAAATGCGTCAGATTTTCAAACCAGCCTCACTTTTATCAACATGCAACTCAGGGGCCTGGCAAAAGCCATCGCCGGACAATAATCATGACATTCAGAAATATCGCTGAAATCGCCGGCTCGGCCATGGCTGCCCAGACGGTGCGGCTTAATACCATCGCCAGCAACCTGGCCAATGCCGACTCTGTCGCCGGCAACGAAACAGACACCTATCGCGCGCGCAAGCCGGTTTTTGCCGCCATCCTGAGCCAGGGTTCCAGCGACCATCCGGCAGCCGGCGGCCGGGTCCAGGTGCTGGACGTCGTCCAGAGCAGCGAACCCTTGCGCAAAGCCTATGAGCCAGGCAACCCCATGGCCAACGAAGAGGGAATGGTGTTCTATCCAAACGTCAACCAGGTGGCCGAGATGACCGACATGATGTCGGCATCGCGCGCTTTTGAAACCAATGTCGAGGTACTCGGTCGCGTGAAGACGATGCAGCAGTCCCTCCTCAAACTAGGGGAAGCTTAATCTTATGCAAACCGGCCTCTTAAACAATAACGGCGCCAATGCTGGCAGCAACGCACCGGCGTCGCCCGTCGCCAATGGCAGCGCAACTTCCGACATGTTCACCAAATTGCTGGTGGCGCAAATCAAGAACCAGGATCCGCTGTCGCCGACCGACCCCAGCCAGTTCGTGAATCAACTGGCCCAGCTGAGCCAGACCGAGTCGCTGCAAAACCTGTCCAGCCTGACCAGCGCCAACGCCAGCGTACTGCAAAGCATGCAGGTGCTGGCACTAGGCGCACAGGTCGGCTCCGAAGTAACGGTGAGCACCAGCAATGTGACGCTGGGCACGCAAGCCGTCAGCGGCGCCATCACGCTGAAGAACGCTTCGTCCAAGACCACCCTGGTGCTGACCGGTACGGACGGGCAGAAGCACGATATCGCTCTCGGCCCCCAGGCGCTCGGCTCGCTGCCCTTCTCCATCAACCCGGTCGCCCTGGGGCTGCCGGCGGGCAACTACACGATGGCGGTGCAAACCGACAGCGGCGAAACACCGGCGATCGACGTAGCCGGCAAGCTGAACAGCGTCAGGCTGTCCAGCAGCGGCAGCGTGGTGCTGAGCGTCGCCAACGTAGGCGAGGTCAGCCCGGCAGCCGTGACCGGCTTTAACGGATATTCCGGTGCAAATGCATCCAATCTGGCGTCCCACTAAACCACTATTCAACTGAAAGGAATTCACCATGAGTTTCGATATCGCTTTGTCAGGCATCCAGGCCATCAATAATCAACTGAATACCATCAGTAACAATATCGCCAATTCGGGCACCTACGGTTTCAAGTCCGGACGCGCCAATTTTTCATCGATGTATGCGGGCACCCAGCCGACCGGCACAGAAATCGGCTCGCTGACGCAAAGCATAGGCCTGAGCGGCGGCGTCTTGAACACCGGCCGTTCGCTGGATGCCGCGATCAACGGCCGCGGCTTCTTCGTCAGCCGTGATTCCACCGGCGCCATGCTGTACAGCCGCGTAGGCATCTTTTCCACGGACAAGAGCGGCTATCTGGTAGACAGCGCCGGCCGCAAAGTGCAAGGTTACGGTGTGGTGCCGGGCAGCACCACCTTGGGCCCCATGGGTGACCTGAAGGTGCCTACCGGACAAATTCCGGCACAGGCCAGCACCAAGATGGATTATGTCGGCAACCTGTCGGCGGACTGGACTGTGCCGCCGAATGCGGCATTCAGCCCTACCGATTCACTATCCTATAACATGTCCAAGCTGTCGGTGGTGCACGATTCGCTGGGCGCGCAACACACGGTGACCCAGTATTTCGCCAAAAACGCCGGCGGCGGCATAAATGTGCATTACACCGTGGACGGCGGAGCGCCGCTGGGCACAACCACGACCTTGACATTCAACACCAGCGGCCAACTCACTGCCCCGGCAGCCCCAGTAGCGCTGGCCCTGACGGCCGCAGGCGCTGCCGCCGCGCTGACCGTCAACCTGGACTATACCGGCACGACACAGTTCGCCGGCGAAGCGACCACCACGACCAATAGCGCAGACGGCTACGCCTCCGGTACCTTTACCGGCGTGGAACTGGCCGGCAACGGCTCCCTGATCGCACAATATACCAACGGCCAGAAGCAGACCGTCGGCACCGTGGCCCTGGCAACCTTCCCTGACGAGGGATCGCTGACCGCTGTCAACGATACCAGCTGGACCACGTCCAACAGCTCCGGCGCGCCCCTGTATTTCACGCCTGGCAGCGGCATGGCCGGCAGCCTGACGACCAGCGCACTGGAACAGTCGAATGTAGACATTACCTCTGAACTGGTGGGCTTGATGACTTCGCAACGCAACTATCAGGCCAACTCCAAGGTCATCTCGACCGAGAGCGCAATGCTGCAATCCCTGATGCAAGCGCTGTAAGCGGGATAGGCCAGGACTATGGACGCGCTGATCTACACCGCAATGAGCGGGGCTGAAAGAGCCTTGAACGCACAACAGGTGCACGCGAATAATCTCGCCAATCTGGAAACCGGCGGCTTTCGCGCCAACCTGGAACTCGCTACCAGCCAGGCAGTGCCGGGCTACGGTTACGACGACCGGCATATGGGGCAGATGCAATCCAATACCGTGGTCACACGGCAGGGCACGGTCAAGGAAACCGGGCGCAATCTGGATGTGGCCATCGCCGGCGACGGCTACCTTGCGGTACAGGGGCCGGACGGCGAGGCGTATACCCGGGCCGGCGCACTGACGCTGGATGCCAGTGGCGCCCTGACCGTGAACGGCTACCCCGTCCTCGGCGACGGCGGGCCGATAGTGCTGCCGGAGTTTACCAACCTGACCGTAGGCCAGGATGGAACCATCTCGGTGCAGACCGCCGGCCAGCAAGAGATGCAGCCGGTAGACAAGCTGAAACTGGTCAAGGCCGACGCCGCCGACATCACCAAGAATGAGGCCGGCCTGATCGTCAGCCGCAACGGCGATACCCTGGCGGCCGATCCAGGCGTCACCGTCCGCGGCGGCTATCTGGAAGGCAGCAATGTGTCTGCGGTGGAGGAAATGATCGCTACGATGAACCTGAACCGCAGCTTTGAAGTGCAGATGAAACTGTATAAAGCAGCGGACTCGATGACGGATACCGGCAACCGCCTGATCGGCGCTTAGTCGCGCGTCAGCTTGGTCAATTCGCCCGCCCTGCAGCGCAGGCGGTACATATGGAAATTTAGGAGAAACTCATGAATCCAGCAATGTGGATCAGCAAAACCGGCGTGCAGGCACAGGATGCCAAACTGCAAGCCATCGCCAATAACCTGGCCAACGTCAACACGGTGGGCTTCAAGCGCGACCGCGTCGTGTTTGAAGATTTGTTTTATCAGGTTGAGCAACAGCCGGGCGCGCAGCGCGCCGACAATACCCTGTCGCCATCCGGCGTACAGCTGGGCAATGGCACGCATATGGTAGGCACGCAAAAAGTGTTCACCACCGGCAGCTTGCAAACCACCAGCCAGCCGCTCGACGTGGCCATCACCGGCAACGGTTTCCTGCAGGTGCGCCGGCCGAACGGCGACCCCGCCTACACCCGTGCCGGCCAGTTGCAGGTTGATGCGAGCGGCCGCCTGGTCAATGCCCAGGGCTTGACCCTGGTGCCGGAAATCACCATCCCGAATAATGCAACCTCGGTCACCATCGGCGAAAACGGCGTGGTGTCCGCGACACTCGGCAGCAGCGCAGTCGCCACCGAAGTCGGACAGCTGACGCTGACCAGTTTCGTCAACCCGACCGGCCTGCTGGCGCTGGGAGAAAACCTGTTCCAGGAAACCGCCGCCAGCGGCACGCCAACCGATGGCAAGCCGGGCGAAGGCGCTCTGGGCAAACTGAAACAGGGCGCGCTGGAAGGCTCCAACGTGCAGGTCGTGGAAGAAATGGTGGACATGATCGCGGCGCAGCGCACCTATGAAATGAATACCAAGGTATTGAGCGCCGCCGACAATATGCTGCAATACCTGTCGCAAGCAGCACGCTGATGAAATCCGTCCTCCTCAGCTTGACAGCCCTGCTGCTGAGCGCCTGTGCCGCGCCGTCGCAGCCGCCGGTCAAGCCCGGGCCCAGCGACGATCCGCCGCCTGCGGTCCAGGCGATGCAGCGCAAGGGCCAGTCGGGCGGCGTGTTTGTGCAGGACTCTTCGTGGTCGCTGACTTCGGACAGCCGCGCCTTTCGCACCGGCGACGTGGTCACCGTGATGCTGGAGGAAACGACGCAGGCCAGCAAGAAGGCCGATACCAGCTTCGACAAATCCGGCAATGTGGCGGTCAAACCCCTGATTGTCGGCGGGAAGACCCTGAAGACCGACATCGGCGCCGGCATACAGCGCGATTTTGGCGGCACCTCCTCCAGCACCCAGCAAAATACGCTGCAGGGCGCGATCACCGTCATCGTGCAGGAAGTGCTGCCGAACGGCCTGCTGCGCGTGACCGGTGAAAAGAGCCTGTACCTGAACCAGGGCGAAGAATTCGTCCGGCTGCGCGGCTATGTGCGCTCGGCCGATATCGACGCCGACAACCGCGTCTCTTCGCAGCGTATCGCCAATGCCCGCATTGCCTATTCCGGCACCGGCGCGCTGGCCGATGCCAACTCGCCCGGCTGGCTGACACGATTCTTCGTCGGCCCCTGGATGCCTTTCTGAGATGACCATGATGAAGCTACGCCGAATTGCCGTAATTTTAATGAGCCTGGCCTTGGCGCCATTGGCGCCGTTACTGGGCCTGGCGCCGCAAGCGCTCGCCGCGCAAACCTTGCGCAACCTGATCAGCGTGGAGGGAGTGCGTGAGAATCCGCTGATCGGCTATGGTATCGTCGTCGGACTGAACGGCAGCGGCGACAGTACCCAGGTCAAGTTTTCCAGCCAGTCGGTATCCAATATGCTGAAGCAGTTCGGCGTTAAATTGCCGGACGGCGTGGATACCAAGAGCAAGAACGTCGCTACGGTCATGGTCAGTGCGGTATTTCCGCCCGGCTACCGCAAAGGACAAAGCATAGACATTACCGTGTCTTCGCTGGGCGACGCCAAGAGCCTGCGCGGAGGCACCTTGCTGCTGACGCAACTGCGTGCCGCCGACAATGAAGTCTATGCGCTGGCCCAGGGCAACCTAGTGGTCGGCGGCCTGAGCGCGCAGGGCAAGAGCGGGTCCAGCGTCACGGTCAACACGCCTACATCCGGCAGAATTCCGAACGGCGCCAGCATAGAGCGCGAAATTGAAACCGACTTTGACACCCGCCCTACTGTCAGGCTGAGCTTGCGCCATCCGCATTTCCAGACCGCGACCAATATCGTCGACGTCATCAACCGCCGCTTCGGCGACATCGCCAGCACCCGCGATGCAACCAGTATCGATGTCATCGCCCCCGCCAATCCCACCCAGAGGGTCGCCTTCGTTGCCAAGCTGGAAGCGCTCGCTGTCGACGTCGGCACCGATGTTCCCAAAGTCATCTTCAATTCGCGCACCGGCACCGTCGTGATCGCCGAAGGCGTCACGGTACGGCCGGCGGCAGTCTCGCATGGCTCGCTGAAGGTGGTGATTTCCGAAAGCTCGGCGGTCAGCCAGCCGGCGCCGTTCGGCAAAGGCCAGACGACGGTCACGCCGCAATCGCGGGTAGCCGTGGACCAGGGCAATGGGCGCATGTTCAAGTGGCCTGCCGGCGCCAAGCTGCAGTTGATCATCGACGTCATCAACAGCATAGGCGCCAGCCCGGATGACATCATGGCCATCCTGCAGGCGCTGGATCAGGCCGGCGCCATCGAAGGCGAATTGGTCGTCATCTAACACTCAAGGTTCGCTCATGAATAGCATCAATACATCCGCTGGAAATCCGGTCACCGCAGTCGCGGGGGACCCGTCGGCATCGGTGCCGACGGTGGCACCGGCGGCAGAGGCCGGCGCCGATGCCGCTTATAAAGCCAAGGCAACCGAAGCGGCGATCAAGTTTGAAGGTTTCTTCATTGCGCACATGCTGCACCAGATGCGCTCCGGCACCCGCGAGTTGTCAGCCGAGGATAGCGTCTTCAAAGACCAGGTCAACAGCGACATGCTGGATATGGCGGACACCCTGGTGGCGGACAAGATGGCAGGCCAGCGCGCATTTGGCGTAGCCGATGCGATCCTGCGCCAGTTGCTGCCGGCAAGTCCAGTGGCCCCGGCCAGCCACGCGAGAGTATCGACGGCAGCCGCTGCTGCGTCGTCAGCTATCAAATAAATTGTCAACGCAACACTTAATTTTGCTTGGCAAGTGGTCGCCTTTTTACAGTAAGGCCTATGCGGTCGCTTATGCGCGGCCAGCACTGCACGGGCCGCAGCGTCTGTCGCCATATAACAGAAAGACCATCGCACCATGAGTATTATCAACAATGCACTGACCGGTGCGCTCGCCGCCCAGGTGGCGCTGAATACCACCAGCCAGAACGTCGCCAACGTCAAGACTCCCGGCTATACCCGCCAGGGCATATTGCTGTCCGCGTTGCCGCCCGGAGCGGGCCCGCGCTCGGCCGGCAGCGGCGTGGAAGTTTCGGCTTTATTGCGTTTCAGCGATGGCTACAAGAGCCAGCAAATGTGGCGCGCGGCGTCCGACCTCGGTCAGCGCACGCTGGCCCAACCCTACCTGACCCAATTGGAGCAGGTGATGGGCGATGACGCCTCCAGCATCAGCAGCGGCCTGGACGATTTCTTCAAGGCGCTCAATGCGGTCAGTGTCGATCCTACGTCCACCCCGTTAAGGCAGCAGGTCATCACGACCGCCAACTCAATGGCGCAGCGCGTCAACAGCATCAACAATGTAATGAGCAACCAGCGCCTGTCCGTACAACAGCAGCGCACGGCCACCGTGCCGCAAATTAATGTGCTGTCGCAAAACATCGCCACACTGAACCAGAAAATAGCATCGGCGCAGTCCACTGGCACCAATACTTCGGCACTGATGGATGCGCGCGATCAGGCCATCGACAGCCTGGCCGGCCTGGTGGGCGTGGAAGTGATCGACCAGCCCGATGGATCGCGCAACGTGTCGCTGCGCAGCGGCCAACCGCTGGTCTTGGGCGGGACGGCCTCGGCGCTCAAGGTGCAGAACAATGCCAATGGCACGCAAAGCCTGCAACTGACGTTTGCCAACCAGGCATTCAGCCTGGACGGGGTCAGCCTGGGCGGCCAGCTGGGCGGCCTGAACGACTTTGAAAACAATGTACTGCTGCCACTGCAACAGTCTGTCTCCGACATCGCCGCCCAACTCGCCAGCAAGATGAATGCGCAGCTGGCATTGGGATTTGCGATGGACGGCACTGCGGGCGGCCCGCTGTTCGACTACGACCCCACCAGCAGCAGCGGCATGTTGAAACTGAACGGCACGGCCACTGCCGCCAATCTCGGCTTTTCCGCGGACGGCACCCCCGGCAACAGCGGCAATCTGCAAAAAATCATCGCCCTGAAGAGTCAACCGATCGCCGTTTCCTCCATAGGCAATGTGCTCTTGGGCGACGCAGATACGCAGATCGTCGGCAAGCTGGGAGTGGACAGCCAGCAAAATCAGTCTCTGCTGACAACTGCGACGACCGTCCGCAACCAGGCCGTGGACGACTGGAAATCGACCAGCGGCGTCAACTCGGATGAGGAAGCCATCAGCCTGGTGGAATACCAGAAGATGTACCAGGCAAACATGAAGGTGATTTCGGTCGCCAATTCCCTGTTCGACGCCACCCTGGCGATGATGGGTTAAGGAAAAAATTATGCGTATTGCCAGCACTCAATTCGAATCGACGATGCTACGGTCCTTGCAGTTGAACCAGGGTAAAACATCGTCGCTGACCATACAGATGTCCTCGGGCCAGAAAATACTGCTGCCATCCGACGATCCCATCACCAGCGTCCGCCTGTCGCGCCTGACGCGCGAAGAAGCCACCATATCCCAGTACCGCGACAATATAGGCGCGCTTAAAATCCGCCTGCAAAAAGGCGAAGCCTACCTGACCGGCATGAACAACGACATGCAAGAGGCGCGCGACTTGCTGGTATGGGCATCGGACGGCGGCAATGCGACGGCCGACCTGGGATCGATGGTCAATTCCCTGCAATCGCTGAAGGACAGCCTGTTTTATACCGCCAATACCAAGGACACCGAGGGCAATTATGTGTTTTCCGGCACCGCGACGGATAAGCCGACGCTGGCCTATGATCCCGCCGCTGCAATAGGCTCGCGCTACTCGTTTACCGGCAATACCGCGCATCAGGACGTAGTGGTAGGCAATGGCATTACCCAGGCGGCCAATACCGATCTGCAGGGCATGGAAACCCTGCTGAACCAAATGGATGCCACCATTGCAGCGCTGCAGGTGCCGGGCGTCAGCGCCAACAATCCGGCCGTGCGCCTGGTTCTGGCGGACAACCTGAACGGCATAGACACCGCGATGGGCTCGGTCAGCGTGAAGATTGCCACCTTTGGCGGCACGCAGAACATCTTGTCCACGCTGGACTCCAATCACGGCAATGTCAGCCTGTCCAACAAGACGGCCCTGCTCGACCTGGGTGAGCTTGATTACAGCGCGGCGGCGATAGATCTGAATGGCTATACGATGGCACTGCAGGCGACTCAGAAAGCCTATGCCAAGGTCAGCGGCCTTTCCCTGTTTAACGTACTTTAAGTCGATCTGAACGGCATGCAAATCGTCCCTCTCAATTCATCCTCAAGCATGGCTACCGGCAAAACCCGTAGCGCGAGCCTTGCCGATGACCTCAGTATTGCGCTGGCCGGCGATGCCGGCGAGGGACAAACCAGGGCCGTCGACACCTCCAAGCCGGGACCCGCATCCACATTGCGCGGCGGTTTGAGCCACTGGGACCAGGGCTTGAACGGGGAACTGGCGAATGCGCAGCAGGCATTGGAATTCCTGGATCAAAGCGCCAGCCAGTTGCAAAGCCTGAAGACGGAACTGAGCGCCAGGCTCGCCGGACACCAGGCGCGCGACAACCAGCTGGATGCCAAATTGCGCCAATTCAGCGCGACCTGGGATCAGCGCCAGGCCCAGTCAGGCGGCAGCCTGAGTTCGCAACTTGCCTACAGCAGCCCGGCTCCTGCCACCCAGCGCTTCAGCATCCGCGGTTTGAACCTGAAAACCCTGCAATCCGGCGCCAGGGAAACCTTGTCCATTTCTGTTGGCGGAGCCGGCCAATCCCTGCGGTCCGTGACCATCGATCCCGGCTTGTCCGCCGACGAAATCGTCCGGCGCTTCGACCAGGCGCTGGCGCCGGCGAATATCCGCGTCGGCACCGACGATGCCGGCGCCTTGATTTTCAGCACGACCGAAACTGCATGGGCATCCGTGCGCGACACGCTTTCGATCAAGGGCGACGGCATACGTTTCCCGACCGGCCAACTAAGCCGCGTGAAGGCCGATGCCGAACCGGCAGCCATCCAGCCGGCAGGCTGGCAGGCATCCGACGTCGAAACCATGCGCCAGACTTTGCAGCAAGTAGTGCAGGCGCTGAACCGCGTGATGCATGCGCGCGAGGCAGTCAGCCGCGCGCTGGCACTGGCCAACCACCGCGTCGACCAGGCGGCGCCAGGCTATGATGCGGCAACGCTGGCCAGCCTGGCGGAAAATTTTGCCGGCAAGGCCGGCCAATCGGGCTATCCGTCCTTGTCATCCATGACGGCGGCGCTGCTGGGTGTCAGCCGCGACCGGGTCTTGTCCTTGCTCAGCCTGCGCTAAAGCCTGGCCCAGCGGATAGGCCCGCAATAAAACCGATAAAGCATTACACTCTATTGCAATCAGAACAGGCTTGACCTTCCCACTGTGGCAAGACCTATACTGGATTTCCATTCATGCGATAGGAGTTAAAACATGGTCGTACTACAAGTTGAAGAAATGAGCTGTTCGCATTGCGCCAGCATGGTCACCAAGGCTGTCCGTAGCGTAGACAGTGCCGCCAGGGTTGATATCGACCTGGCAAATAAGAAGGTGCAGATTGAGTCGCAAGCCGATGTGGCCGAAATTGCCGACGCCATCAATGACGCGGGCTATCCTGTCACCAGCAGTAAAGTAGTTTGAACCTGAAACGGGGCAAGATATTTTGCCCCGTTTTCTCTATCCAGGCCGCGATTCAATCCCGACCCGGCTTTGCATGGCAAGACGCATCGTCTTTACTCGCCAGGTCTTGCAGGATAGGACAATCCGGTCTTTGATCTCCCGCACATGCGGCCGCCAGATGGCGCAGCGTATCGCGCATTTCGGATAATTCCTGGATGCGCCGGTTCAAGTCCAGCACATGCGCCTGCGCGATGGACTTGACATCCGAACTGGCGCGCCCGGAGTCCTGCCACAACGACAATAGGTCGCGTATCTGTTCCAGCGAGAAACCCAGGCTGCGGCTGCGCTTGACGAAGCGTAGCGTATGCAGGTCTTTCTCGGTATAGAGCCGATATCCCGCTTCGCTGCGCAGGCTTTGCCTGATCAAGCCTATGCTTTCATAGTGTCGTATCATCTTGGCGGATACGCCGCTGGCGCTTGCCGCCTCGCCAATATTCATTTGTTGTGCCCCCGGTTTTCCGTCGGTTTCCACCTGCGCAGCAGCAAGGCATTGCTGATCACGCTGACAGAGCTGAAGGCCATTGCAGCGCCCGCGATCATAGGATTGAGCAAACCAAACGCAGCCAGCGGAATGCCGACCAGATTATAGATAAATGCCCAGAACAGATTCTGGCGTATCTTGCTATAGGTGCGGCGGGAAATATCGATCGCATCGGCGACCAGCGCCGGATCACCGCGCATCAGCGTAATCCCGGCGGCCTGCATCGCCACGTCGGTGCCGGTTGCCATCGCGATGCCGACATCGGCGGCGGCCAGCGCCGGCGCATCGTTGATGCCGTCGCCGACCATTGCCACGATCTGCCCGTTGGACTTCAAGTCTTGTATGCAGGCGGTCTTGTCGGCTGGCAGCATCTGCGCATGCACCCGGTCTATCCCCAGCAAATTGCCCACCGCCGAGGCGCTGCCCTGATTGTCGCCGGTCAGCATTACGGTATTGATTTTCAATGCATGCAGCCTGTCTATGGCCGCGCGCGCGCTGGTTTTTACTTCGTCGCCAAATGCGACCACGGCCAGCAATTGCACGGCAGGCGCAACCGAGGCCAGCCATGACACGGTATGGCCCTGCGCCTCCATGCGCGACGCTTGCGGCGACAACGCACCGAGGTCGATGCCAAGCTCCTGCATCAGGCGGGCACTACCCAGCCGCAGATCCAGTCCGTCCACCAGCGCCGCCAGACCCCGCCCCGGCAGCGCCGTCACTTTGGACGCGGGCAATGACAGGAGGCCCCGGGCCTGTGCCGCTTCTACAATGGCGCGTGCCAGAGGGTGCTCGCTACCGTTCTGGATAGAAAGCATCAGTTGCAGGGCCCTGTCCCTATCTACCGTCGCGGACTCCAAATCCAGCATCGCCGGTTTGCCCTGGGTCAGCGTCCCGGTTTTATCAAATACCACGGTGCTCAGGGAGTGCGCGACTTCCAGCGCCTCGGCGTCCTTGATCAGGATGCCGTACTTGGCCGCGATGCCGGTGCCCGCCATGATCGCCGCGGGCGTCGCCAGGCCCAGCGCACATGGACAGGCAATCACCAGCACGGCCACGGCATTGATGATGGCCTGCTGGACATCTCCGGCAGCCAGCCACCAGCCGATAAAGGTCAGCAGTGCCAGCACCAGCACGACCGGTACAAATACCGCGCTGACGCGGTCGACCAGATGCTGTATCGGCGCCTTGGCCGCTTGCGCATCCTCGACCATGCGTATGATGCGCGACAGGGTCGTTTCCGCCCCGGTGGCGGTAGTACGTACCAGCAGCAGACCTTCTGCGTTGATGGCGCCGCCGGTGAGCTTGTCGCCAGCCTGTTTGGCAACCGCCAGGCTTTCACCCGTGATCAGGGATTCATCGACATGGCTCTCGCCTTCGACGATGAGGCCGTCTACCGCGATGCGCTCGCCGGGACGAACCACGACCAGGTCGCCGACCTGCACCTGGGAAATGGCAACATCGACATCTTCGCCATCCCGCCGCACCCGGGCAAACTCGGGGCGCAAGCCCTGCAGCGCCCGAATCGCGGAAGTGGTCTGCCGTTTGGCCCTCGCTTCCAGCCATTTGCCCAGCAGCACCAGACTGATCACAACTGCGGATGCCTCAAAATACAGGTGCGGCATGGCGGCACTATCGCTGCGCAAGAGCTGGAATATGCTTAAACCGTAAGCGGCGCTGGTGCCCAGGGCCACCAG
>DATHMC010000173.1:0-7753 GCA_035487495.1 Undibacterium sp. | reverse complement strand
ACCCGGCGACGCGCCTATTGAACCAAATGACGCTATGGCAGGATATCGACGCGCTGGCGAAGAAGCAGGAAATACCGCTGGGGTAGATCAGCAAGTGCCGGAGCAATGAGCGCCGCCGGCACTTACTATTTAGCCACGCATCATCGCCGCCAGCAACTGGCTCTTCAAAGTCTTGATCAAGGCGGTCTCATCCGGCGGCACGCCCTCCTCCGCTACCACTGCCCGGTCTGCATAGAACAGGCCGAGAGGCTTCTTCTGTATCACCAGCGGCAGTACGATGAAACTGCGGGCATCCGGCAGCAGTTCCTTGTGCCAGGCCGGCAACATGCCCTGGATCTTGGGCGCCATCGCATCCGAGATCATCAGGTCCGCATTATTGCTCATCGCAAGGCTGAAAATGTCATTTTCAGCCTTGCTGGAAAATGCAAAGGCCTTCTGCCTTTCTGCATAATTTTCACCGACCGCAATCCTGGCCACAAAACGGGATGACTGCACGTCGCGCAAGCAAGCCGCGGCGAATCGAAAGCCCATGCTGCTGTACAGGGTTTCCAGCACCAGCAGCACCAGGTCGTTCAGTTTGCATTGATCCGAGGCCAGCATCTGCGTGACATCCTGCACGCCGGCCAGCAACAGGTCGCGCGCATTCACCGGCTTGCCGCTGGCATAGCGCTCCGATCTTTCCTGCATCTGCTCGGAATCAAAGGCTTTCAGCAGGAATTCGCTCGGCACTTCCCGGCTGTTGACAAATTCGCCGTCCGCCCCGGCTTCTACCGGCGGCATCGCAATATCCATGCTTTTCGCCAGTTCCCGGGTCTCCCGTTCCACGCGCAGCAGCAAACCCTCCAGCCTGTCCCGATCCAGGTCCAGCACATTGCCGAATCTGAGCAGGATGGATTTGCAGCGCTCCGCCAGCGACTCCGTGCCCGGCGTCAGTATCTTGTCGGCGACCTCATCGCTGAAGGTGGCGACCTGCTTCAGCCAGTCGTTGCGATTGGCCGCCCTTTTCAGGGCGCCGCCCGGCAAACGGCCCAGCGACTGCACGATGGTGTCGGGAATTTTCCAGTCATGCAATGCCAGTTCGCCGAAGCGCTCATAGGCGCAGCCCAGCAACAGGTCGGAGGCTTCCGCCGCCGTGGCTTTTCCAGTGTCTATCATCGCCTGTATGCGGCCGTGCAACTGATGATCGAATGAAGCCACCAGTACCCGCCCTATATTCTTGAACAAGGCTGCGACCGCGGCTTCCTCCGCATCATGATAGATGCTGCGCTGTGACATCTCGCGGCCGACTATGCTGGCGCACAAGGCATGGATCAATTCCTTGCGCACGCTTTGCGCATGCCTCTTATCGTGGAAGCAATCGACCAGCAACATTGCCAGCGCACTGGTCTTGACGGTATTAAAGCCGAGCAGAAAAATGGCGCGCGAAATCGTGGTTACCGGTATGCCGGAAGCATTGCGGTACTGAATGGTGTTGGAGAGCCGCAGGATTTTCTGCGTCAAACCGACGTCCGCCAGCACAAAATGCGCGAGCTTGGCGACCGAATCCTCCCCGGAAGAAGTAATTTCGACAACCTTCGATACTGCCACACCCAGCGTGGGAAGACTCTGGTCTGCGCTGATTTTTTTTAATATCCTGTCGCGCGCCATTTCCGGCGCATCCTGCTGCAGGAATGCAGATGGGTCGTTTATCATAAACTCAGTTTAGCAGTGCCTGTAAGGTCGCCGGTATCGCAACACGGCTTGCAACATTATTTAACTTTTCGGCTGGCATAAATGCCATACTTTTTTTGCAATGCATCATATAAACCGCTGATTGCCCGCAAGCGCGGATTCATCGGATCCAGCCGCCGCGCAGACTCTATCAGCATCCTCGCCTGCGAGGCGATCACGCCCTCCCAGCCGAGGTTTTCCAGATATTTCAGCGTGGCCAGTGCCGCATTCATCACCACCTGCGGATTATCCGGCGACTTGCGGGCGGCTGTCGTCATCACTTCTACCGAACCTTTAAAGTCGCCTTCACGGGCTTTTTGCACGCCATTGGACACCAGGGCCAGCACTTCCTGCCGGCTTTGCTGCGCCAGATGTTGGGCAATGTCGTTTTTACCGGCATTCTCAAATACCCCCATCGCGCGCGACATCGCCTGCTGGTTGCTGGCATTGCGCATCACATCCAGCACCACTTGCGTCGCCTGCTCTTCCTGGTTATTTGCCAGGCAATTCCTGGCCAGGCCGAGTTTGGTCGCAGCGGATAAACCGATTTCCTCCCGGCTGGCGGCCACCGCCGCATCCAGTTCTGCCGCCAGCCGCGCATCGCCGGTTTTCGCGTGCACCCTGGCGGCGGAAATGGCGCGGCAGGCCTCGGCCTTCTTCATGCCGGTCATGTTTTTTTCCAGGTCGCGTATCACCGCTTTTGCCTGCTCGGTGTCGCCCTTCTGCACCAGCGCATCGACCAGTTTTACATGGTCCTCCGGATCGCGAAAATCCGAATACCTGGCCTTGCTGACGACTTTCTTGAAGATATTTTCCGCAGTCTCGATATCCCCGGTTTCCAGCGCGATGTCGCCCAGCTTGCGCAGGCGGCGCACCGCATGCGGGGATACGCTGACGGCGGCATCCAGCACGGCTTTCGCCTCGGGCAGCTCGCCGACGGTTTCATGGGTCTTGGCCAGCCAGTCGTAGGCATCCATGAATTTATCGTTCTCCGCCACCAGGCTTTTCAGCAGGCGTTCCGCCTCTTCGTAACGTCCCTGCATGAACAGGGTCTTTGCCAGCCCCAGCCTGGCCCAGGCCACAGCCCGTAGCTCAAACAGCCTGGTATAGATTTCCTCCGCTTCGACGGCCTCGCCCAGCGTGACGTGCAACTCGGCCCGCAAGCGCATGAAGTCCACCGCATATTTGGGATAGATTTCACTGCCGTCAAGGCATGCGGCTACCGCTGCCGCCAGTTCCCCCCTGTCCATCAGCGCGTACACCTCGACAAAGGCCTTGCGCTTGTCGATCGCCCTCATCACCCGTTCCAGCAATGTGTCGGCAGTAAATGGTTTCAACAGGTAGTCGGACGGCGCCAGTTCCGCCGCGCTGACGACTTTGGTGTAGGAGCGTTCGGCGGTCACCATGATGAAGATGGTGGACAGCGGCGTCAGCTTGTGGTGCCGGATATCTTCCAGCAATTGCTGGCCATCCTGGCCGACGCCCAGATCGTATTCGCACATGATCAGGTCGAAAGGCTTGGACTGTATCGTGCGCACAGCCATGCCCGCAGTCTGTGCGTGCTCTATTTTTGTAATGCCGCACAAATTCAGCATGTTATGCAAACTGACCCGCATGCCTGCATGCGGTTCAATGAGCAATGCCCTTATTTCTGCCAGATCGCTCATGCAAACCTTCAGCGTGTTGTCTATTTATTTTTAATCGACGAGGCCTTTGTCGCAGAAGTCCCCTGCCGCTATCGAAAACCGGTTTTCCGCTTAAGGAACTTTAACCGATTCGGCACAGCTAGCAATGCTTCGGATGCAACTATGCAACGTTTGTTGCTCTGGATACATCTCGCCCACCCATACTATGGAAACGGCCGATATTCACTTCAGGAATCGCGCAATCAGCAGCACCATCAACGACAGCAGGATCGTCGATGCAAAAGGCAAGGAAAAGACGCGCCCGAACAGCTTGAAGCGCAGGTCGCCCGGCAAGCGCCCTATGCCCAGCTTTTCCAGCCAGGGCAACAAGGCTGAAAATACGATCAGCGCGATAAAAATGGTAAAGACCCAACGTATCATGCGACTTCTTCCTGTGTTTGCATACTGTCAGGCTGCCGGATAAGGGCAGTCGCAGACAGTCAATTGCTATAAACGGTGGCTGCGATCATGCCGCACCAGCTTGGCGTCCAGTCCGGCCCCCGTACCAACTACCATTACCTTGAACAATTCCC
Source organism: Undibacterium sp. (assembly GCA_035487495.1). Taxonomy (GTDB): domain Bacteria; phylum Pseudomonadota; class Gammaproteobacteria; order Burkholderiales; family Burkholderiaceae_D; genus Undibacterium. The sequence goes on along the minus strand of DATHMC010000173.1, from coordinate 3,825 downwards.
CCATTTCCGCCGGGGAAATCAGCTTTTGCACGGCATTGGCTTGCGGCAAATAGGCCAGCGGATCATCGGCCGGGGTGCGCATGAGTAATTCGCCTATCCCGGCTTCCAGTAAGAAGCCGGCCTGGCTCATGTAGCCCAGCACATCCAGCCCCGCCGCACTGGCAGCGAGCGCCATCGCGCTAAAGTCCACATGGGCGGTAATGTCTTGCAAACCCGGCAAGTAAAACGGGTCGGGATGCGAATGGTGGCGGTAGTGGCACATCAGCGTGCCCTGCATGCGCTGCTCCAGATAATACTCCGCTGCCGGGAAGCCGTAGTCGATCAATATCGCGATCGCCCCGTGGCCGCTGGCCTGATGACCGGCGCGCAGCATCTGCGCCAGGCTGCGCATGAAGCCCACGCCGACAGGGTGCACCTCGGTCATATAGCCGCTGGGCAAGGCTTGCGCATCGGGGATTTGTGCTGTCAAAGCGGCATCGCAATCGCGCTCGCGATAGATAAAGCGCGGCTCAGGATTGGCATCGTCCGCATCGGCGACGCTGACGCCGCATTCTTTCCAGCCCAGGTCGGTCTTGATGACCAGGTGCACAGGCATCGCATCCAGCACCTCATTGCCCAGCACCACGCCGGAAAACGCTGCCGGCATTTGTTGCAACCATTGCACTTGCGGAAAGGGTTTCAGCAACGCCTCCTGCCGGGCACGCAACTCGCCGGACAATTCCACGATAAAATAGCGGTCCAGGGGTATCCCCTGTGCCTGATATTCTGACAAGATATCGTAGGCCAGTTTGCCGGTGCCGGCACCGAATTCCATGATCTGCGCGCCTGTCTGCCCAAACAAATCGGCAGCGACGTGCGCCAAAGTTGTACCGAAAAGCGGCGTAATTTCCGGTGCGGTTGTAAAATCACCGTCTTTGCCCAATTTTGCCGCACCGCCGCTGTAGTAGCCCAGCCCGGGCGCATACAGGGCCAATTCCATATAGCGGGCGAACGAAATCCAGCCGGCGTGCGCGTTGATGTCGTCAACAATCAATTGCTGCAGCGCCTGTGAGGCTGCCAGCGCGTCCGCAGCAGGTATGGGAAGAGATAAAGGTAATTGCATACCGGCATTGTAGAGAAAACGCCCAGATAAAGCAGTAGAAAACATTTCCATTATTGGTGCCATGAGCAACAAAGACACAATCGCCACGATCAATAAATCGCCGGACGCCCCGATGCCGGAGCAGCGCGTCGCGCTGGTCACCGGTGCGGCCAAACGCATAGGACGCAGCATCGCGCTGACGATGGCGGCGCGCGGCTGGGATATCGCGGTGCACTACGGCCGCTCGGCCGCAGACGCCAACAGCCTGGTAGCCGAAATCGCGGCGCTGGGAAGGCGCGCGGTCGCGCTGTCCTGCGATTTGCTGGACGAGGCGGCAACACGGGAGCTGCTGCCGCGCGCCGTCGCCGCCTTGGGCCAGGTCAATTGCGTAGTCAATAATGCATCCTTGTTCGAAGAGGATGACGCCCGCAGCTTCAGCCAGGCCGGCATGGACCGGCATATGCGCATCAACCTGGCCGCCCCCGTGCTGCTCGCGCAAGCGTTGCATGCCGCCACGCCGGAGGGCCGGCAAGCCTGCGTGATCAACCTGCTGGATCAGAAACTGTATAACCTGAATCCCGATTTCCTGTCCTACACACTGTCCAAGGCGGCGCTGCAATGCGCGACCACCACGCTGGCGCAGGCGCTGGCCCCCAAAGTACGGGTAGTCGGCATTGCGCCCGGCATTACAATGGCGTCCGGCGACCAGAGCCAGGCCGATTTTGCCAGCGCGCACCAGGTCACGCCGCTGGGACGCTCCAGCACGCCCGAAGACATTGCCAATACGGTATGCTTCGTCGCAGAAGCTGCGGCGATTACCGGGACTACCCTGCTGGTAGACGGCGGCCAGCACCTGATCCCGCTGCAACGCGACGTGATGTTTATAGCAACCGCTACCCCTCCCGCTTCTTATTGAAACACCAGTCTCATCCTTCAGAAATAAAAGAGTCCACCATGTTATCTGCCCTGCACCATCCCCAGCTCAGCGACTGCCGCCGCCTGTTCTTGCGCAACTACGAAGTGAGCATCAATATCGGCGTGCATGAATTTGAAAAGAAGGGGGAGCAAAGGGTATTGATCAATGTCGATCTGTATATCCCGCTGGCCCTGTCCACGCCGACCGCAGACCAGTTGCATGAAGTGGTGGATTACGATTTCATGCGCGAAACCATCGCCCAGCGCATGGCCCAGGGCCACGTGCATCTGCAGGAAACCCTGTGCGACGACGTGGCCCGCATCATGCTGGCGCATCCGCAGGTACGCGCGGTCTCCGTGTCCACCATGAAACCGGACGTGTATCCCGACTGCGACGGCGTCGGCGTTGAAGTATTCCAGATCAAAACCGGGAAATAATATGAGCACGCAAGCCGTACAGGAATTCCCGGTGGCAGAAGACGCCGCCAGCCTGAAGACCCAGGAAAAGATCACCTACGAAAACAACAAGCTGCACAAACGCCTGTGCCGCCAGGTCGGCCAGGCGATCGGCGACTTCAATATGATAGAAGAAGGCGACAAGGTGATGGTGTGCCTGTCGGGCGGCAAGGACAGCTACGCGCTGCTGGACATCCTGATGACGTTGCGCCAGCGCGCACCGATCAATTTCGAGATCGTCGCCGTCAACCTGGACCAGAAGCAGCCCAACTTTCCGGCCGATATCCTCCCGGCCTATCTGAGCAAGCTGGGCATCCCGTTCCACATCGAGAACCAGGATACCTACAGCATCGTCAAGCGCCTGATCCCTGAGGGGAAAACCACCTGCTCGCTATGCTCGCGCCTGCGCCGCGGCATCCTGTACCGCGTCGCCGATGAGCTGGGCGCGACCAAGATCGCGCTCGGCCATCATCGCGACGATATCCTGGAAACCTTTTTCCTCAACATGTTCTTTGGCGGCAAGCTGAAAGGCATGCCGGCCAAGCTGCAATCGGACGACGGCAAGCACATCGTGATCCGCCCCATGGCCTACGTCAAGGAAGAGGATTCCGAGCGCTATGCGCAGGTCAAGCAATTCCCCATCATCCCTTGCGACCTGTGCGGCTCGCAGGAAAACCTGCAACGCAAGCAGATCAAGGGCCTGATGCGCGAATGGGAAAAGAAGTATCCAGGGCGCGTGGAAAGCATCTTCTCCTCCTTGTCTACCGTCGTGCCATCGCACCTGATGGACACCAACCTGTTCGGCTTCACCGGCCTGAAGGCGGACGGCGTTCCCAATGCGGCGGGCGATATTGCGTTTGACGACGAGCCTTGCAGCACGCCGACGAGCAACGGCAGCGTAATCAAGTTGCATCTCAACGCCGACGATTAGGCGACAATGCCGGCATAACCATCGCCGGCTTCCATTTTTTTATTCACTCAACAAACAGCGTAGCAGGATGCTCCAGGTAGCCGCGCACCGTCTGTATGAACTCCGCCGCATAGGCGCCGTCGACCACTCTATGATCGAACGACGACGACAGGTTCATCATCTTGCGCGGCACGACGGCTCCGTCCACGATCACAGGACGCAGCGCGATGCGGTTGACGCCTATGATCGCCACCTCCGGATAATTGATGACCGGCGTCGAGACGATGCCGCCCAGTGCGCCCAGGCTGGTGATGGTGATGGTGGAGCCGGATAATTCTTCGCGCGTCGCGTGGCCGTTGCGCGCTGCCTGCGCCAGCCGCGCTATCTCAGCCGCGCTGGACCACAGGTCGCGCGCCTCGGCATGCCGTACTACCGGCACCACCAGGCCATTGTCGGTTTGCGT
>DATHMC010000172.1:0-23700 GCA_035487495.1 Undibacterium sp. | reverse complement strand
GATGGTGCTTGGTTTTATACAAGCCGGCCGGCATCGGCAGAGTGAGCTGGGCATTGCCGATGGCGGTCGTATTGCCGCCGCTTGTTCCTGGTGCATAGACATTGTCCTGCGCAATGACCGCAGCGTCGGTCACGCTGTCGGTACGTAAATCCTGGCCGGGATTGGTTGACTCGTTATAGGTCCTCCAGTTCAGGCCGGCGGCGGTCAGCGCGTTGAACAGGTTGGGTTTGCCGGTGATGTTATGGTTGACTGCGGCAGCCTGCGTGCAAGTTGTGGCAAACGGCGAGCTTGCCAGGCCGGGCTGGGTATTGTCCGGTACCGGCAGGTCCTGCACTGCATTGGCGCCGGTGGCGTCGCAATTCCACTGGCTGTCATCGGAGATGCCGAAATCGTCGGCGCCGCCCAGCGCGGTGTAGTTCGGTTCGCTGGGGTTGCCGGTCGCGTAGTAGCTGGTCAATTGGTTACCGGCTTGCAGGTAGGCATTGATTTTTGGAGCGAACGGCGAATTCAGGATGGACGACGTCGCCTTGTTTTCCAGCATCACGATGAAGATGTGATCGTAGCGCGGGATGCCTTCCACGTTGAACGCAGCTTGTTGCGATTGCAGGAAAGTAATCGGGGTGCGGCTGTCCGCGGTATTCGCGGTCAATGGCGTTACATTGCTCAAGCCTTTCAGGCGCGGATCGCCGCCCGGCACCGCCAGCGCGTCCGGATACAGGTCGCCGCGATCCAGTTTGGTGATTGCATAGGCAAAGCGGTTGCTCAGCGCATTGGTTTCCGCCAGCATCGCGGTCTGGGCGGCGCCGCTTACGCTATTGACGTCGCTCAGTACGCTGGTGACGGGTACGCCCATGCGGGTCGCCAGATTTTGTTTTTCAGTCGCGTAGTTGCTGCCGTTAGCCTCGGTCAGGCGTACTACTTCTGCAGACAAGGGGCTGATGACGACGCCGGCGGATTGTTCCGTAACCTGGTCGACCGAGATGCGGAAGACATTGCGGGCAGCGACTTTGGCACCCGTTGCGGTATTGACGGCGCCGGTGCCGATGTCGGCGATCAGGGCTGCTGCGGCCGGCAAGGTGATTGAAAAATTGCCTTTGCTGTCGGTGGTAACGGGGCTTTCGCCGCTGTCGCACTTACCGTTGTTATTCGCATCAACGCATACCAGTGCGCCCTGATAGTAGCCGGCCAGGATTGTCGGATCGGTCGCGCTGCCCGGTTTCAGGGCGCTGGCGACGACTACACCCTTGACGGTGACGCCGGAAACAGGAGCGACGCCGCCGCTGCTGCATGCCGCCAGCATCGACGTCGCTGCGGCGAGCGCCGTCAGCGAAAAATTCAATGAAACGCCTTTCGGGATATTCATAATTGACCTTGTAAAAGTAGATTCTTTGCCGATGATGGCGAGGGAAATTGCGGCACGCGTATGCAGCGCGCAGGAACCACTGGTCGCTATGTTGGCAGATACTTTTTTACCAATTATGAAATTTGCATGACTGTTTGTATCATTAAGAAACAGGGGCTTAAAAAACGGCGGAAAATAGTGTAATAGCGGGCGCGGCAATATGTGAAAGCGGATAGTCTATGAACGAAGCGAGTCGGCGGCGCTGCATCGCTAGTTGCGGCAATTTCTGCCCAGGCTTTACGCAAGGGGCACTACTTTTTTACGCAGTCGCAGACCTCACTGCCCTTGTCGAAGATAATGCGCCAGGTGCCGGGCGCTTCCAGCCGCCAGATCGAAGTGAAAGTGGCGATCAATTTCCCCTGCGGATCGCGCACCGGTCCGCTGGAAATGGCGAGCGTGCCGGAGTCCAGCACTTCCACCTGTTCCGGCTCCCATGAAAAAGGGGCGTCGGCTTTTTCATAGAAGCGCTTCCACCATTCGGCGACTTTCTGCTTTCCGTGCAAAGGCGTGGGGCCTGAAAAGAACACGGTTTCCTCGGATAAAAAACCTGTAAAAGCGGCGTGATCGCGGGCGGCCATGGTTTTTGCAAATGCGCGCTCGGTATCGGCAACCTGTTTTTGCAGCTCCGACATCGCGAAGCCTCGTAGCGGCAGTGCTGCAGCGCACAGGAGACCGAGGATGATCAGGGATTTGCGCATGAAGCAGACCTCCGTATGCATTTTTAATGTTGCCGCTGGAATTTCTTGATCGTTTTTTCTATCTTTTTTCTTCCATCAGGGCCAGCAAATGGCCGTCCGGGTCTTTGAAAAAGACCATCCACAAATCATGATCCGGCATTTTGCTGACCAGGTGCGGCCTGTCCACAAAAGCGACGCCGGCATTGCGCAATTTTCCGTACACCGCATCGATGTCGCTGATCTTGAAATACAGGCATTGGCTACCGGGAGGAATGGCCACTTTGGATGTTCCGTCCAGCATCAGGCGCACGCCGTCGCAGTCAAAAAAAACCAGTTCGCCATACCGGAAGAGTTGCTTCAGCCCCAGTTTCTGGCCATAAAATTCTTGTGAAGCGTCGGCGTTGGAAATTTGCAAGGCAACTTGCCCCAGGCTGGATAGGCTCATGATTATCCTCGATACGCTTGATGGAAGACTGGACAATTAGCCGGCGCGGTCGAATTTGCTGGTCGGCTAAACACTCCGGCATTTCATTGGCAACTGATGATTGATGATGCCCCCGGCAGCCGCAGTCATCAAGTTTTTTCTGGGTTTAAGCGGCCGCGGGCGTACTTTTCGCAACACTGTTCCCGCGCCGGCGGCTGGTGGAGGGCAATCTAATTTTGGCGAAAAACGGGGCCGGATTCCGTGCTGTCGGTGCCTGCATGAACCGGATCATCGGGCTCATCCGGGTCCGGGCCGGGCGCCGGTGCGGATACCAGTTCCGGCCAGGGAGCGGGGCGCGCCGCTTTTTGTGCCGACTTGTCGGCGTACATGCGCTGATCGGCGGCATGCATCAGTTTGTCCGGGGTCCTGCCATCTATCGGCCAGCGCGCCGCGCCGAGACTGGTATTGATGTCCAGTACGGCCCTGCCTATCGTGGCCGGGCCGTTCAAGGTCAGGCGCAGGCGTTGCAATGTGGAATCCAGTTGTTGTTGATCGCGGATGCCGTAGGTGAGCACGACAAATTCATCGCCGCCTATGCGGCCGACAAAGTCGGCATCGCGCGAGAACTTGCGCAAGCGTTTTGCGGCCTCCACCAGCAACGCGTCGCCGGTCTGGTGGCCATAGTGATCATTCACCTGCTTGAAATCGTTCAAGTCTACCAGGATGAAACCAAAACCGATTTCACCGCGCGCGCTCTGTGCAGCATACCTGCGCATCACTTCATCGAAATGCCTGCGGTTGGGCAAGCCGGTCAGCGTATCTTCGCGCGCCATGCCCAGGATGATCTTCTGCGCGCGCAGATTGCACGCGGTGCTGGTGCTGAAAGTCCAGCCCATCGTGAACAGGATCCCGATCAGCGACAGGGTCCCCATGAACGGTTCCAGCAGCAGCTGCTGCTGGCTCGTGGCATGGTAAGCCAGCAGCCAGCGGCCGCCAAAGCCGGCGGTCAATGCCAGCAGGAAAAATGCGGCGATGCCGTGCGTCAGTATTTCCAGTTGCCGGCTGCGGCGCAGAAACGCGACGGCCATGCCTGCCGTGAACAGCATCGCCACCGTATCGTGGAACAGATAGCGATGGATCGCATCGTCGCGGTTGACAAAGGCCATGAGGATAAATACCGGAATCAACAGCGCTCCCCAACGCCAGCGGGTAGCGGACAGGTAGCCGCGAAAGCGCAGCGTGCCTTCCAGCATCAGCGACAGCGTGGTGAGCGTCAGCGAATTATTGATGGCAACGACTACCTGGCGCGGTATGCCGAAGTCGATGAAAGACATGGAAAGAAAAAATGCCGGTGCAACTACCGATGCCGCCGCCGCCCACCAGGCCGTGCCGGGCATCTGGCGATTGATGCGCCAAACCGCAATCATGACCAGCATCGACACCAGGTTTGCCGCAACAATGACCAAATCTAAGGTGGGTTTATCTAGTTTCAGCATCAATAAATATATTTATGGGTTTAGTGGAATTGTAACCGCTGGTTATCCGTTTATTCAGCATTTATTAGTTGTATTGCATTGAACTGCGTTGCGGCGCGATTCCGTGTCCGGATAAGGACGCGCGGCGACCTGTCTACGGCTTCCTATACAATGGCGGGGTTTGAGATTCGCAGGAATTGCAGGAAAAAAATGATAAATAAGGATGCCCGCAAAATCGCCGTGATAGGCGGCGGACCGGCTGGCCTGATGGCGGCGGAAACGATCGCCGGCCGTGGCTGGCAAGTAGACTTGTACGACGCAATGCCGTCTGTGGGGCGTAAATTCTTGCTGGCGGGCAAAGGCGGAATGAACTTGACGCATTCCGAGCCCCTGGAACCGTTCCTGCAGCGCTACGGCAAGCGGCAGGCGGAGATTGCCGGATGGTTGCAGGATTTCGGCCCCGATGCGCTGCGCGCCTGGGCTGAAGCGTTGGGGATTGCGACCTTTGTCGGCAGTTCGGGTCGGGTGTTTCCGGTGGATATGAAGGCCGCGCCATTGCTACGCGCATGGCTGCACCGGATGCGCAGCGCGGGTGTGCGTTTTCACATGCGCCATCGCTGGACCGGCTGGAGTGGCGATGCTTTGCGTTTTGCGACGCCGGAAGGCGAGCACAAGGTGCAGGCCGATGCCGTAGTGCTGGCGTTGGGCGGCGGCAGTTGGGCGCGCCTGGGCTCGGATGGGGCCTGGGTCCAGCTGCTGCAACAAAAAGCGATCGAGGTCGCGCCCTTGCAGCCGGCCAATTGCGGGTTTGACGTCGGCTGGTCGGAACACTTTCGGCAGCGCCACGCCGGCCAGCCGCTGACCTCGGTGATTGCTCGCGTGAAAGATCTCAGCGGCGCTGAGGCGATGCGCCAGGGACAATTTGTCATTACCGAAGGCGGGGTCGAGGGCAGCCTGATTTATGCGCTGTCTGCGCCTCTGCGCGACCTGATCGCTGCCGAAGGGCAGGCCGTGCTGTACCTGGATCTGGCTCCCGGCAAGTCGCAGCAAAGGATAGACAGCGAAGTGATGCATCCGCGCGGTGCGCGATCCTGGTCCAGTCATCTGCAGGGCAAGGTCGGGCTGGATAGCGTGAAAATCGGCCTGCTGCGGGAGTGCCTGACGGCTGACGAGTTTCAGCATGCGCCGGTGCTGGCGCGCGCCGTCAAGTCTTTGCCCGTGCGTCTGCGCGCGCCCAGGCCGATAGACGAGGCGATCAGCAGTGCCGGCGGCGTCGCATTTGCGGCGCTGGACCGGACGCTGATGTTACGCGCTTTGCCCGGCGTGTTTTGCGCCGGCGAGATGCTGGACTGGGAAGCGCCTACCGGCGGCTACCTGTTGACCGCCTGTTTTGCCGGCGGCAAGCGTGCCGGACTGGGTGTGCTCGATTGGCTGGACAACAAAAAATAGGCAACAAAAATTGTGGAAGGGAAAAAGTTGATACAATCCGGCTGTTGGTAAAAAATCATCCTGGTCCTCTCCGGGCCTGTGTTGAATAAATGGTCCTGTTCCCGTTACCTATTTCCCCTATCTTCCTAAGCAGTGTTTGTGATTTATGATTGATTCCCGTTCGTCGCCCCGGTCCAACGTATCCTGGCGTGCCGCCGTGTTGATTGCACCCGGTAATATCGTGCCGGCCAAGGTATTGAATATTGCCAGCGCCGGCATACAGCTGCAATGCGCGCATCGCCTGATCGATGGCCAGGTGTATCAGATGATGATGGAAGTGCCTGAACCCAGGGATGCATCGCAACGTACGCAAGTGGTGTGCAAGGCCAGTTGCAGTTACACCATCCTGAGCGGCAGCGAATATCGCGCAGGCATGAAATTGATGGAAGTCCCGCCTCAGCACCAGCCCTTGTTGGGTAATTGGGGCGGCAGATCTGCGATAGCGGCCTGAGGGCGGCTTTTGCAGTAGTTTTACTCCTGTGTTATAAATTGGACGTGTCCTTCTTCAAAACCCGCCCATGTCCACCGATACCGTCCTTCCCGATACCGCCCAAAGAGTAGCGGATTTGCTCAAGAATCTTGGGCATGAACAAGCCATAGTGATGTTGCCCGCGACCGGCAAGACCTCGGCAGAAGCTGCCGCCGGTCTGGGTTGCAGCGTCGCGGAAATCGCCAAATCCATTGTGTTCCGTCGTTTGTCCGATGATGCTGCAGTGATGGTGGTCGCCAGCGGCGCCAATCGTGTCGATGAAAGCAAGGTGGCGGCGCTGGTCGGCCCGCTGGGCAAGGCCGACGCCAGATTCGTCAAGGAGCGCATAGGCTACGCGATCGGCGGCGTGTGTCCTATCGGCCATCTGGAAAAAACCGTGATGCTGATAGACCAGGATTTGATGCAATACCAGAGCGTATGGGCCGCTGCCGGCCATCCGCACGCGGTGTTTAACCTGACCCCGGGGCAATTGACGGCAATGACAGGCGCGCCGGTTGTCGATGTGGCCTTGCGCGCATGATGCATGCTTATCCGCGGCAGGCAGAAACGACAGGCAGCCAAGTATGACAATCTTATATGACTACGATCCTGAGAGCGCAAGCGGCGACGTGCCTTCGCCGTGCATAGGCATTTGTGAAATGGATAACAGCGCCGGCTGGTGCGCCGGCTGCTTTCGCACAATAGAAGAGATCACCCGCTGGGGCAAGGCCGACAATGGGTACAAGCGCATCGTCTGGCGCCAGATCAAGCACCGGATGTTTGAACCTAAAGTGGCAGATCAAAAGGGATGATGCAGAACATGGCGGACCAGCAGATCCGACTACCGGCAACGATGACCGTGTTCGAGCGCGGCTGGCTATCGTCCAATAATATCCTGTTCATTGATGAGCAGCGTACCGCGCTGGTGGACAGCGGCTACATGACCCATGCGCAACAGACGCTGGCGCTGGTCCGGCATGCATTGGGCGGGCGCAAGCTGGACTTGCTGATCAATACCCATCTGCATTCCGACCATTGCGGCGGCAATGCGCTGCTGCAGCGCGCATATGCGTGCCGCACTCTGATTCCGGTGGCCGACGCCGTCGCAGTCGCGGCGTGGGATGAAGAGCATCTCACTTACAAAGCCACCGGCCAGAAATGCGAGCGCTTCAGTTTCGATGCCAGCCTGTCGCCGGGCGAACAAGTAAACCTGGGCGGCCTGGAGTGGCAAGTGCTGGCGGCGCCCGGCCACGACCCGCACTCGCTGATCCTGTATTGCGCCAGCGAGGCGATCCTGATCTCTGCCGACGCCTTGTGGGAAAACGGTTTCGGCGTGATCTTTCCGGAACTGGAGGACGAGTCCGGTTTTGCCGAGCAGGCCCAGGTGTTGCAGATGATAGGCGAGCTGGAGGTGCGCGTAGTCATCCCCGGCCACGGCGCGCCATTCTCCGGCGTCGTCGCGGCGCTGGACAGGGCCAAGGGGCGGCTGGACTATTTGTCGTCCGATCCCAGGCGTAATGCGCGCAATGCGCTGAAGGTCATGATGGCCTTCCTGCTGCTGGAGATGCGGCAATTTTCATTGCAGAAGCTGCCTGCTCTGGTGCGCGAGAATCGCATCATGTGGGCGGCGGCACAGAAACTGGATGTGCCTGTCGACAAGCTGGTCGCTGCTCTTGCCGGCGAACTGGTGGCCGCAGGGGCCGCCAGGCAGGATGGGGATAGCCTGATCAGCACCAGATAAAAAATTGCTGATCCGGTATTGCCGCCCGGGCACTTAAACTAGCCGCCCGCGAAGCCAAGTCGAGGATGGCGCCCCGATTATTTCAAGGTATACGGCGCATCGGCAAAATTGTGCAGCGGCGCCAGATCGGGGAATACCGGCGCGCGGCCTTGCTGTTTGGCCTGAAAGGCCTCCACCAGGTTGCTGGTTTGCCAGATGCCGGACTGCAGCCAGCCCATCTGTTGCAGCGCATCGTGCGTGCTGTGGTCGCGCGCGTAGTGGATCGCCTGCTTGCTGCCCCAGATCGCCACCGGCGGTTTTTCTGCAATCTCTGCCGCCATTGTCAGGGCGGCTTCCAGCATCGCCTGCTGGTTCTCAAATACTTCATTGACCAGACCCACCGCCAGTGCGCGCTGCGCTGGCAGGCGGCGGCCGGTGTAGGCCATCTCATGCACGATGCCCTCCGGGATCAGCTTGGGCAGGCGCTGCAAGGTGCCGAGGTCGGCCGTCATGCCGATGTTGATTTCCTGGATGCAGAAAAAGGCATCGGCGCTGGCCAGGCGGATGTCGCAGGCCGAGACCAGGTCGACCCCGCCGCCTATGCAGCCGCCCTGGATGGCCGCGATGACGGGCATGCGCAATTGCTCTATTAGGTTGAACGCATGGTGCATGTCTTGCAAGGCCGGCACGATATTGGCGCGGCCGCTGGCATTGCTGTCATCCAGCGAAATGCCGCCCTGGCCGAACACGTCCAGCGACATGCCGGCGGTGAAATGCTTGCCGGTCGATGAAATGAGCAGCACACGGGCCGCAGCCTCGCGCTGCAGGGTTTGCAGGATGCCGGTCAGTTCGCGCCAGAACTGCGGCTGCATCGTGTTCATTGCGGCGGGGCGGTTCAGGCTCAGGTGCGCGATCTTGTTTGTTATGCTCAGTTCAAAACACTGGTAAGTCATGGCATCTCCATTGTTATGTAAGTACTTGCTATCAATCTATTCTTTTGGGGCGGGGTTTCTCAGGGAGCACAGTACGGCGCGTATCGCAGCTTTGTAGAGTTCGTCCGGGTGCTCTTTCTTCAGGTAATAGCCCTTCAGTTCCAGGCTGATGACGCCGTGCATGGCTGCCCACAACAGCCTGGCGGCGGCGGTAGGGCTGGATGGCGGCAGCGAGCCGTCCTGCATGCAGCGTTCGAACTGGGCGATCAGCGGCGTGAATGATTCCCAGGCCGCCACGCGTGATTCCAGCGGCGGCACAAAGCCGGCGATCGCGTCGCCGAACATCACCATGTAATAGCTGGGATTGCCGCGCGCATAGCCGTGGTAAATATTCGCGTAGTTCCAGATGCCGTCCACGCTGTCGGCCGGCTGCGGCTCAGGCAGACCGGCGGCGTAGGCGGCATACTCTTGCTTCAGGCGCGCGAAGCCCTCCAGGTATAGCGCATTCGACAAGCCGTCCTTGCCGCCGAAAATGGAATACAGCAGGGTGGTGGAGCAATTCACCGCCTCGGCCACCTTGCGCACTGTCAGCGCTGCCGCCCCTTCTTCCACCAGCAGCCGGGTGGCGGCGTCCAGCATGCCCTGGCGCAATGTATTGCGCAGCCCTTCCTGCTCTTGCCGGAAATCGACGACTTTAGGTATTGGGACGCTCATAGAGATTCAGAGAAGGTATTTAGCACGATCGTTCGATAGTTGTGAAAAACAACGTTTTTTCTGATAACATCATATCAGCACCACTTAAAAACGCAAACAGACGCTTTGCAAAACAAGCTGGCCAGTCTGCGCAAGCCGTTCTGGACTAGATGGGTTTTAATACTATAAATTCGCATAACAGGGCGGCTGCCGGTGTGTGGCCGCTTCGATAACCGAGACAGGATTATTGACATGACATCCCAACACTTGCCCGCCGCACTGCAAAACCTTGCCTTGCCGGTCATAGGCTCCCCTTTGTTCATCGCCAGCGGCCCCAAACTGGTCGCGGCCCAATGCAAGGCCGGCATCGTCGGCGCCTTCCCCGCGCTGAACGCGCGTCCGGCTGAGTTGCTGGATACCTGGCTGACCGACCTGAAGGCGGAGCTGGCGGCCTACAAGGAGGCCAATCCCGGCGCCAGGGTCGGCCCCATCGCGGTGAACCAGATCGTGCACCAGTCCAACGACAGGCTGGCGCATGACGTGGAGATGTGCGTGAAACACCAGGTGCCTATCATCATTTCCTCGCTGCGCGCGCCGCCGAAGGAAATGCTGGATGCGATCCACAGCTATGGCGGCATCGTGCTGCATGATGTGATTTCGATACGCCATGCGCAAAAAGCGCTGGAAGCCGGTGTGGATGGCCTGATCCTGGTGGCGGCCGGCGCCGGCGGCCATGCCGGCGGCTTGTCGCCGTTTGCGCTGGTGGGTGAAGTGCGTAAATTTTTCAAGGGACCGCTGGCCTTGTCCGGCTCCATCGCTTCCGGCGACGCGATACTCGCCGCGCAGGCGATGGGCGCGGACTTTGCGTATATCGGTTCGCGCTGGCTGGCCACGCAGGAGTCCAATGTGGACGACGCCTATCGCCAGGCCATCATCGAATCCAGCGCCGCCGATATTGTGTACACCAACCTGTTTACCGGCGTACACGGCAATTACCTGAAAAAATCCATCGTAGCCGCCGGCCTGAATCCGGAGGACTTGCCGGTAGCCGACAAGAGCGCTATGAACTTCGGTTCCGGCAGCGGCAGCAAGGCCAAGGCCTGGCGCGACATCTGGGGCGCAGGCCAGGGCGTGGGCCTGATGCACGATGCGCCCAGCGTGGCCGAGGTGGTGCAGCGCCTGACCGAGGAATACCAGGCGGCCAGAGCGCGCTTGTTGGGCGTTCAATAAAAAATGCTGCCGCTGTGACGGCAGCCCTATTGTCTTAAAATGAGGGCGGCTCCGTTTGGAGACCGCCCCTATTTTTATGGAGAAGCAGATGCCGAAAGCGTATGTAGTCGCAGAGATACAGGTCACCAACCCGGACGGTTATGCGGATTACCTCCCGCTGTCCACCGCCAGCCTGGAGCAGTACGGCGGCACTTTCCTGGTGCGCGGCGGCCTGCGAGAGCAGAAAGAGGGGGAAGACGCGCAGCATAATGCCGGCTGGCGCACCGTGATCACGGAATTCCCGTCGATGGAACAAGCCAGGAAATGGTATGAGTCGGTCGAATACACCGGGGCCAGGGCGATCCGGCAAGAGCATTCCATAGGCCGCCTGCTGATAGTTGAAGGGACGTAAGGGCAACAAGCATTGGTCCGGTCAGCCTCACGGAGCAAGAGAGGTTTTACCCAAATTCAAGTTTTCTGCCGTGTTTGCCGTTATTGGATTAAGTCAATATTTCCAGCAAACAAACATGCGTAGCTTACTTGCACTGCTGCTAAGTGCCTTATTGGCATCGGCAGCTTCGGCCGCCGATCCGTCGACTACGCCTTCCACGCCGATCAAGCAGGCGGCGTCCAAAGAGGCGGTCGCCTCCGCCGTTTCGTCCGCGGCGAAGGACGACGCCAAGCCTGCCGTCAAAGAAGGCAAGCTGGCCAAGAGCGCCGCTGCTGCGCGCGCCAGGGAAGCCCAGGAAGCGGATGAGCTGGCGGCCAAGATTGCCGAGAAACTGGCCGTAATCCGCAAGGAAAAAGAAGAGGCGGGCGCCGTCAATGCCGCCAGCGCCCGTTCTATTGCCAAGCCGGCGTACAAAAGCCCGTATGCGATGCCCGTCAGGCGGGCAGACGCCGCAGAATTCGCCAAAACCAAGGCCGCCGCCGATGTCGTCGGCACCACCATGCATTGGAGCTATGAAGGCGAGGATGGACCGCTGCGCTGGGGCAAGCTGAATCCGACGTATGCCAAATGCGATATCGGCGAACGGCAGTCGCCGATAGACATACGCGATGGCTTGCGGGTCGACTTGAACCCGGTCACTTTCGACTACAAGCCCTCGCGCTTCAATGTGATCGACAATGGACACACGATACAGGTCAACGTGGGACCTGGCAATTACATCAGCCTGCTGGGGCACAATTACGAAATGGTGCAATTCCATTTTCATAAACCTTCCGAAGAGCGCATCAACGGCAGGGGGTTTGAAATGGTCGTGCATCT
The DNA here is from genome assembly GCA_035487495.1 of Undibacterium sp. Taxonomy (GTDB): domain Bacteria; phylum Pseudomonadota; class Gammaproteobacteria; order Burkholderiales; family Burkholderiaceae_D; genus Undibacterium. Next base: position 11,941 of record DATHMC010000172.1, on the reverse strand, counting down.
GGTCCACAAGGATGGCGAAGGCAAACTGGCGGTGGTTGCGGTGCTGCTGGAGCGCGGCAAGGCGCAGAGCCTGATACAAACGGTCTGGAATAACCTGCCGCTGGAAAGAAATGATCCGGTACAGCCGCTGATCACGATGGACGTCAGCCAGTTGTTGCCGCAACAGCGCGAATACTATACCTACATGGGTTCCCTGACGACGCCGCCGTGCACCGAGGGCGTGTTGTGGATAGTCATGAAACAGCCGGTTGAAGTCTCGCCGGAGCAACTGGCGATATTCGGCCGCCTGTATCCGATGAACGCCAGGCCGGTGCAAAAGACTTCCGCGCGCGTGATCAAGGAATCCAATTAGCCGGGTCAGGAATGTGACCGGGACTCAAGGCCGGCACAATCTGTCGGCGTAGTCCTTAAAAATATCCCCCTTGACGGCCTCCATGAAGGACAATGTGATTTCTATCATCCTTGTCCGGTGTTCCATCCATGAGGCCGTCGCGCCATGCGCAAAGTTAATTTCGCCCAGACCCTGGCTCTTCGTGTAGACAGGCTCGCATTTTTGCGGGCCAGCCTCCATATTGTGTTCGCGTGGTTGCTGGCCTGCGTTGTATTGATCACTTTGTTGTGGGTGCGGGTACATGCCAGGCTCGACATGGAGCATGAGGCCCTGCGCGAGCATTCATATAGAGAGGCCACCTCCTTTTCCAAGACCTATGCCCGGCAACTGGCCAGGTCGCTGGAGCAAATCAACCAGATTACACTGACGTTGAAATACTACTGGCAGGATACCCACGGGACCCTGAAGCTGGAAAAGCAATTGCAGCAAGGACTGTATCCCAGCTTCAACCCCCTGCATGTCAGCATCGTCGATGCAGATGGCATGCTGGTCACCAGCACGCTGGATATTTCCAGCAAGAGCATTTCGGACAGGGACTACTTTCAGCTTCACAAAAATAATCCGGCCAGCGGCCTGATCATCAGCAAACCTGTGGTCGGCATCCGCCTGGAGAAGGTGGTTACCCTGTTTTCACGCAGACTGGACAAGCCGGACGGCGCCTTTGCCGGCGCCATCATCGTGGCAGCCGAGACGGCTTACTTGGCATCGTTCAATGACGAGTTTGCCTTGCGCAAGAGCGATTTTTTTTCCGTGATGGATAAAGACGGCACCAGCTTTGCATCGCAGATAGGCAAAAATAACAATACGCTGAGGACGGTGTTTTCCACGTTGCCGGAATTTCCTGCCAGTGAAGGCGTGCTAAGAATGCCGGCCGAAAAATTCGTCGATGGCCAACCGCGGGTCATCGCCTGGCAAAAGCTGGATAACTACCCATTCATCTCCGTAGTCGGCTTGTCGGAACAGGAAATCCTGGCCTCGTATCAGGCTACGAAAAAACTCTACTACCGACTGGGTATTGCCGGCACGGTATTTTTTATCCTGTTTGCGGGCATAGGCGTGTACCTGTGTGCCCGTCTGGCATGGCGGAAGCAGCGAGAGGAGGAGGTGAAGAACACCTACCATCTGGCAATAGATGGCGCGCGCGAAGGATTTTATATGCTGCGGACCATGTATGGCAGGCAGCACGAGATTGAAGATTTTTTTATCGAAGACTGCAATGGGCGCGGCGCGGCACTGGTCGGAAGCAGCAAGGAAGAACTGATAGGCAGCCGCCTGCTGCAAAATTATTCGGGCACGTTTGCGCAGCAGGTATTGTCCATATTTCGCAAGGCCATGGAAACCGGCTTCCATGAAGACGTGTTCAGGGTCTCGCCGGACAGCCAGATATGCGCCAAATGGATACACCGCAGGCTGGTGCGCTCGGGGACCGGCCTGGCGATGACCCTGCGCGATATCTCCGAAGCCAAGGAGCAGGAACAGCTATTGTCCGACCTGGCGAATATGGACGCGCTGACCTCGCTGCCCAACCGCTATTGGCTGATGAATTTCCTGCCGCTGGCGATACAGCGGGTAAAAGATAACGGCAGCCAGCTCGCACTGCTGTTCGTCGACCTGGATGACTTCAAGGTCGTCAACGACACCATGGGGCACCTGGCCGGAGACCTGCTGTTGCAGGCCGCGGCGCTGCGCCTGAAGAGCCTGATCCGGGCCAGCGACCACGTGGTGAGGCTGGGCGGCGATGAGTTTACCGTGGTACTCGAACAGATCAATACGACAGAGGACGCGTCCCACATCAGCCAGCTGATTATTTCTGCGATGAGCGAGCCCTTCGCGTTAACCGACGGGCATGTGCACCAGGTCCACGCGTCGATAGGCATCAGCATGTTTCCCAGGGATGGAGAGGACGCTGGGATGTTGTTGCAGCATGCCGACCAAGCCATGTATGCGGCCAAGAAGAACGGCAAAGGCCGTTACCGTTTTTATGAGGCGCAGCTTGCTTAGTCCTTCCGTATTTGCCGCTGTTCAGTGACTAGCTTCCGCTGCGGCATCCCAGTTTTTCGAAGTCGGCTCTGCTCATGTAGTTTGCCTTGGGAAAATATTCTCCCAGCACATCCATCTCATCGCCGGGTTTTTTAGTGGCGAACAGGCTATGCGGATAAAAATCCGGCGACGGCATCATGTGGCGATAGGCCAGGAAGCCGCCGGAAGGATTTCCTATGCCGTCTCCTGCGCTACCCCAATCCAGCCAGGCCACGCCGCAAGCGTCACTGGCATTGGCGGGGCGTACATCGGCCTTGGATACGGCAATGGTGTAATAGCCTTGTTGGTCTACCGGTACCTGCTCGTCATACAGGCAAGCGTCCACTGCGGTATCCGCCAGCGACCGGTACTTGCATATCGACCAGTACCGCAATTGCGCAGCCGGCATCGTCACGGCATTGCGATAGGTGCGCGGAGTCGTTGGGGCTTTGGCGCGCAATACCAGGACTTGCCCCAGCCTGTTGTCAATGTAGGCGGACATATAGGTATTGTCCAGCGTGCTGTAAAAGCCTCCGCGTCGCGTCGGATCCTGCTTGTCGCGCATGCCTTCATACGGGGTGCCTATCAAGACGTTGGTGACGGATAGCGCAGGATTGAAGAATGCATTCCAGCGCGGAGGGTTTTGTGCCGGATGTACGGGCGAGCCGGCGCCGGGAATCGCATACATTTGCCTGACAGTTTCTGTCGGCAAACGGATGTCGCGCAATGCGGCGTCCTTGACGACCATCTGTTTGCAAAGCTGGTCACCGCTGATAGTTTGCCCGTCAGCCATCGTCATGACCGGCGCCGGCAAGGAAACGCCTCCCTTGCTGTCCATGCCATGGTCCGGTACATAGACGCGATACCACAGCTGATGCACTCCGGAATCCGATTCGGTAAACAAGGTATTGGCCGGACGTAGCCCGTCTGCATTTTTCATTTGCTGGTCGGACCCGGCCACGACATTGACCAGGTAATCCCGCTTGACGCCCTGGCGCACTGCTCCGGCTTGATACGGATTGGCAGCCTGGCCCTCGGCCTGCACCATGACGTCATTGATGCGGTCCACCGGCATGCCGCCGGCGTTATAGCTATTAAACGACATGTGGCGGGCAAACGGGTACTGTCCGCGCAAATGCAATGTCGCTCCCGGCGGCAGTCTGTACTGGGCGACCCAATACATGACTGCAGAGTCGGGAATCAGGATGTTGAAGGTCTTCGGCGACACGGTGGCCAGCCAGAAGCAGTCGGCCAATCCTGAGCTTTGGCCCACCCGCTCAATCTCGGCGGTCGCGATCGGCGTCATCTGCGGTTTCCATGTGCTCATAGTGAGCTGGGCAGAAGCCAGGCTGGTGACGGTGATGCCGGCGATCGCCAGCAGCAGTCGTTGAAATCGCATATTGTGTCCCTCTTGGAGTGATAGCCGATGGGGGATGGTCGCAGCTTTGTCGCCATAACTCCAATGCAAAGAAAGTATCGCTTGATTGCATGACGTGCATGGCATTAAAAATCCGGCCTGTCTCGGGCCGGATATCATTGGCAATCGCCCGCGAGGAAGGGAAAAGAAGAGGCTGCCTTTACAGCAGGTGCTTGTCGCATTGCAGCACGGCCGTCATTGCCTGCTGCGCCGTCGGGGAAATGCTGCGGTGGGCGAGATGGACCAGCACGAATTGCATGCTGAATCCCTTAAAGTCCTCTATGTGGATCTGGCGCAGGCTGCCCTGGCGCAACTCCTGTTGCAGCGAGGAGGTCATGCCGTACACTACCGTGTCGGATTTTTCAGCGAGTTGCTTCAGGACGAAGAAGCTATTGCATTCGACGTGAAAATGCAATTCCTCGGAGGGCTTGCATTTCAACATCCTGCGCATGCTCTGATGCATGTGGCCGGGGAGCGGAACCGAGGCCAGGCGCAGCTGGCGCAGTGCGGATAAGGTAAGCTTGGCTTGCCGGAATACCGGGTGCTCCGGTCTTGCAAACCAGCCGCACTGATGCAGCGATAATAGCTGGGTGGACAATTCCGGCGCCGGCAAAACGGCTCGCCGTTCCACAATAAAAAAATCCAGTGCTTCGGTACGCAGGCCCTCCAGCAAGCTGGTCCAGTTGCTGACTTCGGAATGCACCGTCAGGCGCGGATAGGATGTGGACAATGCCGCCAGCACGTCCGCCATCAGGATGGCCGCCGGATAGGGGCCGAAGCCGAAGCTGACCTCGCCCAGCTCATGGTTTTTGAACAGATTGACATCGCGGTCCAAAGCTCGCGCCTCGGCAAGCACTCGTCGTGCACGCTCGACCACCATCTTGCCGGCCGCAGTCAAGATTACGCCGCGCGTCTGGCGTTCGCACAACTGCATATCCAGTTCTGCTTCCAGCGACTGTATGCTGCGGCTGAGCGCGGGTTGGCTCAGGTGGATTTTTTCGGCGGCCTTGGCGAAAGATCCTTCATCGGCGAGAGCGAGCAGGTGGCTGAGGCGGCGTAGGTTCATGGTATGCGCATTATGCAGCGAAAAAGGGGCAATGATGCTATACGCCCCTGTTTTTCCTCTGTGGCCTGCGCACCGCCGGTCAACATGAAATGCAAGGCCGCCCGCAGCGCTATTCGTACTTCCTGGCGTCGTCTATCACCTTGCCGTCGTTGGCCAGGCTGCCGGCTGCCACAAACAGCACCTCGCCGCGCAACTTGGTGATATCGCGGATGGAGTCAACCAGCGCTGCCTTAAGACGGTCATTCGCTGCCGCCTCCGACACTTCGCAATGCAGGGTCATGACGTCATTGGCCATCTCGCCGGTGACGACCAGCCTGGCCCTGGCAATCTCCGGATGGCGCTTCAATACCTCGGCCACTTGCGAGGGGTGGACAAACATGCCCTTGACCTTGGTGGTCTGGTCGGCGCGCCCCAGCCAGCCCTTGATGCGGGCATTGGTGCGGCCGCAGGGGGAAATGCCGGGCAGCACTGCCGACATGTCGCCGGTGCCGAAACGTATCAGCGGATAGTCGGGATTGAACGAGGTGATCACCACTTCGCCGACCTCGCCGGGCGCCACCAGGTCGCCGGTGCCGGGCCTGACGATTTCCAGCAACAGGTCTTCGTCCAGCACCATGCCCGGATTCAACATGCCATCGGTCTCGGTCTCATACGCGATATTGCCTATGTCGGCCGAGGCGTAGGTTTGCAGTACATGCGGCACGCCGTGCTGTTGCAGCCATGTGCGCAGCGACGGCGGCAGCGCTTCCGCGCCGACCACCGCTTTCTGCACGCTGGAGATATCGGCGCCCATGTCGCGCGCTTTTTCTATGATGATCTTCAGGAAGCTCGGCGTGCCGACATAGGCCGCCGGACGCAGTTCCGCCATCGCCTGCACCTGCATTTCGGTCTGGCCTATGCCGGCCGGTATGACCGGGCAGCCGAGCCGGGATGCGGCGCCGTCCACCATGAAGGCGGCCGGCGTGAAATGGTAGGAAAAGCAATTCTGGATCAGGTCGCCGGCGCGCAAGCCTACCGCATGGAACGGGCGCGCAAAGCGCCACCAGTCCTGCCCGTGGCCTTCCGGATCGAAGATGGGACCGGGCGACATGAATACGCGGCGCAGTCGCGACGGTGGCGTGCTGGTCATGCCGCCGAAGGGCAGGCTCTTCTTTTGCAAATCCTTCAGGTCGGATTTGCGCGTCACCGGCAGCTGCGCGAGAGCTTGCCGTGAAATGATATCGTTCGCGTGCACGCCGTGCAGGATGGATGCCCAGCCGGGCGCCGTTTGCGCGCGTGCGATCAACTGCGGCAAACTTGCCAGCAGTGCTTGTTCGCGGCTCGCCGGGTCGCGTGTTTCCAGGGCATCCAGGTAGTCAGTCATGGCCTATCTCTTTTTGCTTGATCTTGGTTAGCTTTGCAAACACCAGCTCATACGAACGCTGCAATAATGCGCGTGCTTCCGCATCCTTCAGCTTGCCTATGTCTTCCACCCTGACCCATTTTGCCCTAGCCAGATAGGGGGCGGGAATGATGCCCGGCCTGTCCGTCAACTCCAGGAAACGTCCGTCATCCACCTTGAAGCTGAAGCCGTGCTCATGCCCTGCCTCTTGGCAAGTGACGGCAAACATTTTTTCGCCGACAGAGAACACCAGGTCGCTGCCCCACTTGGTATCCATGGTTGCGCCCCGCAGCTGCGCGCAGAATTCGCGGGCCTGTTTGAAATTCATGCCAGCCAGCGCTTGCGGCGGCGATAAAATTTCATATCCCTGAAGCTCTTGCGGCCCGCCCCGGAAACGCCGAGGTAGAATTCCTTGACGTCTTCATTGGTGGCCAGGTCGGAGGCCAGGCCTTCCATTACCACCCGGCCGTTTTCCAGGATGTAGCCGAAATCGGCGTAGCGCAGGGCCACCATCGTGTTTTGCTCGGCCAGCAGGAAGGACACGTTTTCCTTGCTGTTCAGATCTTTGACGATTTCAAAAATCTCTTCGACGATCTGCGGCGCCAATCCCATCGACGGTTCATCCAGCAATATCATCGACGGCTTCGCCATCAGCGCGCGGCCTATCGCGGTCATCTGCTGCTCGCCGCCAGACGTATAGCCGGCCTGCGACGCGCGCCTTTCCTTCAGGCGCGGAAAATACGCATATACCATGTCGAGGCTGCTTTTCAGCTCGGCCCGGCTCAGGTGCCGGGTATAGGCCCCGGTCAACAGATTTTCTTCGACGGTCAGGTGGGCGAAGCAATGGCGGCCCTCCATCACCTGGATCACACCCTTTTTCACCAGGTCGTTCGGGGTCAGCCGGTCCACCCGTTCGCCGCGGAACTCGATCGCGCCCTTGGTGACGTCGCCGCGCTCGGCGCGCAGCAGGTTGGAGATGGCCTTTAGCGTCGTGCTCTTGCCGGCGCCGTTCGCGCCCAGCAGCGCCACGATCTTGCCTTGCGGGACCTGTAAGGACACGCCTTTCAGAACCAGGATAACGTGGTCGTAGATGACCTCGATATTATTGATGCTGAGCAGCGGCGGCGGTGCTGCCGGTGACGGGATAGCGGATAGTACAGTCATGATCTTGGGGCCGGATCGTTAGTCGGAGCTTGCGTTGGTCGGCTATGGAATGCAGGCCGCATCCCATAGCCTGGTTGTTACCGCACCTTTACTGCTCTTTCGCGCAATCGCGCGGGGTGATGTTTTTCTCTTTGCCGTACTGCTTGGCAGACTCTTCCAGCAATGGGCGTACCAATTGGCGATTGCCCTCTATCCAGTCGGAAACGACAGTCCACTTGCTGCCGTCCCACTGCTGGATCTTGATCTTGCCGGAACCCTCGTGATCGAGGCAGCTGGTCTTTACGGCAGGCATCAGGCCGGTGGCGCCGAGCTCTTTCAAGCGGGTGTCCGACAGGTCCAGGTGCTCCAGTGCCCAACGCAGCTCTTCGCCGGACAATACCTTCTTGCCGTATTTTTTCTGGCCCACGCGCACCGCTTCTGCGGTCAGTATGCCGATGACGATGCCGCGATTATGGTTGATGGAACCGATCTTGGATTTGTCCTGCAGGTTGCCCTTGCCGGCGCCGTACACCACCTTCTCTATGTCGGCCACGATCGGCACATTTTTGCCGGAGACGTTCATCGCGGCCGACAAATAGCCCTTGGCGGCATCGCCGGCGGGCACGGTGTCCTCTTCCGAACCGGCCCACCAGCTGCCTATCATCTTGTCGCGCGGGTAGCCGACTTTTTGCGCCGCTTTCAAGGCAGTCTGGTTCATCACGCCAAAGCCCCAGAAAATCACCCAGTCCGCCTTGTTCTGGCGTACTTGCTGCCATTGCGCGCCTTGCTCATTGCCGGGCGGCGCGATCGGGATCGTGGCCAGCTCGAAGCCGTTGACCTTGGCTTCCGCCTGCAGATAGGTGATGGGCTCCTTGCCATAGGCCGAATCCAGGTACAGGTAGGCAATCTTCTTGCCGCGCAGGTTATTCTTTTCTTTTTGCGCGATGTATTTGACGATTGCGGTGGCCTGCATCGGGTAGGTCGTGATCAGCGGGAAAGCCCAGGGAAAGTAGCGGCCGTCCACGGTGTCGGTACGTCCATAACCGGTCATGACCAGTGGCACCTTGTCGGCCAGGGTTTTTTCCAGCAGCGCATATGAGATGGGCGTGGAGACCGGGTGGATGATCGAACCCTTGGTCGGGCTCCTGGTCTTCAGGCGTTCATAGCATTCCACGCCCTTGGCCGCCTGGTATTCCGTTTCGCACTCTTCCCAGCTGAACTTGATGCCGCCGATGCCGCCTTCCTTCATGTTGACGTACTGCATGTAATCGATGAAGCCGCCGAAAATGCCGGTGCCGCTAGGCCCGTAGGGGCCTACGCGAAAACTCAATACGGATACGAACTGCTCGTTGGCCTGCGCCGCAGCCGGCGACACCATCGTTGCCGACAGCGCCACGCCTGCAGTCAGTGTTGCCAGGGTTCTCATGAGTCTGGACATGCATATCTCCTAAGGAAAAAGCAAAAACGGGTTTGTCTCAATATTGTGATGATTCTCTATTTGTCATACTTTTTTACCTGCCGATGCTGCGATCTGTTACTTGGTTTGCTGCAAGAGCAGCTTAATGCGGGAACGGCCAAATCCGCAATTTTTCTTTGGCGATCTGCCACAATCTGGCCAGGCCGTGCGGTTCGACGATCAGGAAGAAAATGATCAGCGCGCCAAAAATCATGAATTCAATATAGGTCAGCGAGGCCTTGTTGAAGGACAGGTGCAATAGGTCGGCCAGCGGCGGTATCACAAAGGACAGCAGGGTCGGCAGCAGCACGATGAAGGCCGCGCCGATGAAGGATCCCAATATGCTGCCGACGCCGCCGATGATGATCATGAACAGCACGCGGAAGGACATGTCCAGGTTGAAGGCTTCCGGCTCCACCGTGCCTATATAGCAGAATGCATACAGGGCGCCGGCCACGCCGCAATAGAAGGAGCTGATCGCGAAGGCCAGCAGCTTGGTCTTCATCAAGGGGATGCCGATCACTTCGGCGGCCACGTCCATGTCACGCACGGCCATCCATTTGCGCCCGGTATTGGAGCGCACCATGTTCTTCGCCAACAGCGCCAGCACGCTGACCACGCATAGCACAAACAGGTAATTGCGCATCGGCGTATCGATCTGGATGCCGAAGAAATTCACCGCTTGCGCGCTGATCACGCCCGATGAACTGTTGTTGGTAAACCACGGGAATTTTTGCAAGGCCCACACCACGAAGAACTGTGCGGCCAGTGTCGCCACCGCCAGGTAGAAGCCCTTGATGCGCAGGCTGGGCAAGCCGAATGCGATGCCGACGGCGGCGGCGGCGACACCGGCCAGCAGGAAACTGACGATCTGCGGTATCCATGGCAGGCGCAGCACCAGGTTATACGCGGAGAAGGCGCCGACGGCCATAAAGGCTGCGGTGCCCAGCGATAACTGTCCGGCATAGCCGGTCAGGATATTCAAGCCCAGCGCCGCCAGCGAAAACACCAGCAGCGGGATCAGTATCGCGGTAAACCAATAGGGGCTGGCAACCAGCGGAATGACGACAAAGGCGACTACCAGCAGGGTCGCCATCGCTATCCTGTCCTGCCTGATAGGAAAGATTTGCTGGTCGGCCTGATAGCTAGTCTTGAACTGGCCTGCTTCACGATAAAACATGGATGTTTTCCTTTAGACGCGATCGATATGCTTTTCGCCGAACAGGCCTTCCGGCCGTACCAGCAGGAACAGCAGCGCCAGCACATACGGAAACCAGCCCTCTATGCCGCCGCCCACCATCGGGCCTATGTATACTTCCGCCAGTTTTTCGGAAGCGCCTATGATCAGGCCGCCGACGATCGCTCCTGGCACGGACGTGAAGCCGCCCAGGATCAGTACCGGCAACGCTTTCAGCACCACGGACACCAGCGCAAACTGCACGCCGTTACGCGCGCCCCACAGCAAGCCGGCCACCAGCGCGACAAAGCCCGCCACGGCCCAGACGATGACCCAGATGTGCTGCAGCGGTATGCCTATCGACAAGGCGGCTTGGTGATCGTCGGCGACCGCACGCAGTGCGCGGCCTATCTTGGTTTTCTGGAAAAACAGCGCCAGCACCGCCACCAGCACGCCGCAGATCAATGCCGCCGTCAGATCGAAGGTGCTGACGGCCAGCCCGTAATTGTCGATCAGGTAGGGGATGGGTTCATCCTGTATGCCCAGCTTCAGTTCGCGTACGTCATTGCCCCACAGGAAAGGCGCCAGGCCTTCGATAAAGAAGGACAGGCCTATGGTCGCCATGAACAAGGTGATGGGCGGCTGGTTGACCAGTTTGCGCAATACGATGCGCTCCGTCAGCACGCCGAACAGCACCATCAGCGCCAGCGTCAGGATAATCGCCAGCCAGAACGGCGCGCCTTTTTCCATGATGCCGACAAAGCTCAGCGCGGCGAAATACACCATCGCGCCTTGCGCAAAATTGAATACGCCGGACGCCTTGTAGATCAGGACGAAACCCAGCGCCACCAGCGAATACATCATGCCGGACAGCAGGCCGCCGATTAACACTTCAAAGAAAAATTGCATGTCTGCCTCTGTTTGCTTTTGCTGTCAGTGTTGCGTGCCCAGGTAGGCCTTGATCACTTCCGGATTGCTGCGCACCTGTTCCGGGGCGCCATCGCCTATCTTCTTGCCGTAGTCCAGCACCACCACTCGGTCTGAAATATCCATCACTACCCCCATGTCATGCTCGATCAGGACGATGGTGGTGCCGAACTGGTCGTTGACGTCCAGGATGAAGCGGCACATGTCCTGCTTTTCTTCGACGTTCATGCCCGCCATCGGTTCATCCAGCAGCAGCAGCTTGGGCTCTGCCGCCAGCGCCCGCCCCAGCTCCACCCGCTTTTGCAAGCCGTAGGGCAGGCGGCCCACCTGTTTCTTGCGGATATGCTGGATTTCCAGGAAGTCGATCACCTCCTCCACCTTGCGCCGGTGCTCCAGTTCCTCGCGCTGGGCCGCGCCCCAGTAGAAGGCGTGCGACAGGAAATTACTCTTCATCATCGTATTGCGGCCGGTCATGATATTGTCCAGCGCCGACATGCCCTTGAACAGAGCAATGTTCTGGAAGGTGCGCGCAATGCCGTGGCTGGCGGCGTCATGCGGATTCATGCTGCGCCTTTCCTTGCCGCGGAAACTGATCTTGCCTTGCTGCGGGTGGTAGACGCCGTTGATCACGTTCAGCATCGAACTTTTGCCGGCGCCGTTGGGGCCGATGATGGCGCGGATCTCATGCTCGCGCACGTTAAAGGAAATGTCGGTCAGCGCCTTGACGCCGCCAAAGGATAGCGAAATATTCTGCAGATCCAGAATCACGTCGCCGATTTTTCTTTCAGTTGCTGTCGTGCTGCTCATAGGCCCTATCCGGTGGTCGCTGTGGTTAGACAGATATCAGGCGGCACGCTGGGTGGCCGAAAATGTCTTGGTGTCGCGTATCTTCAGGTCGGCGCTGATGGAGCCGCGCCGGCCATCCTCGAACTTGACCTGGGTTTCAATAAACTGCGAAGTCTTG
>DATHMC010000171.1:0-9403 GCA_035487495.1 Undibacterium sp. | reverse complement strand
GGCGGCAGCCTGGGAGAAGTCGGCGGCGCCAAGATTGCCGGAGCTCTGGAGCTGGCGGCGCAAGACAATCGCAACGGCATTCCCACTCGGGCGATCATTTTGTTTGAAACCGGCGGTGTTCGCCTGCAAGAAGCTAATCTCGGACTGGCTGCGATTGCCGAAATCCATTCCGCGATCGTCGATCTGCGCCGCCACCAGCCTGTGATCGGCATTATCGCTGGTACCGTGGGCTGTTTTGGCGGAATGTCGATCGCTGCCGCCCTGTGCAGCTATCTGATCGTGACCCGCGAAGCGCGGCTTGGCTTGAACGGCCCGGCGGTAATTGAACAGGAGGCCGGCATCGCTGAATACGATTCGCGCGACAAGCCGTTCATCTGGAGCTTTACCGGCGGCGAGCAACGCTACCGCTCAGGGCTAGTGGATGCTTACGTCGAGGATGACGCCGATCAGATCAAAAATGTGGTCCGCGACTTGTTTCGTCGCGGCATGCCCGGGCAAAACCGTAGCGACAAGGTCCAGGGTTTTCTAGCTCGTCTGGCCGAAGTGGATGCCAGCGTACAGGCGACGCCTGAGCTGATTCGCACGATTTACCAGAAAGGATTCGCAAAATGAACGCAGCTATTCCGCAAAGTCGCGGCGCAGTCTGGTTCTCCAGGCTGACCTGCGAGGCAACGCTACTTGCCGGGTATCCCGCTTCAGTGCGGGTGGCCGATGCAAATCTTGGCGGTAACAGGGCGCGCTACATTGCAGTGGTGCCGGACCCGGACAATCGCTTCCCGCGCGTACGCAACGGCGAGGTCGGTCTGGTAGAAGGCTGGCAACTCGCGCGCGCGGTGCGAGAGCTGATGGCCGCCGACCGCGACAGCAAAACCAAGACGCCGATCGTCGCGGTGATCGATGTCACCAGCCAGGCCTATGGTCGACGCGAAGAAGGTTTCGGCATCCACCAGGCGCTGGCCGGGGCCGCCGGCGCCTACGCCGAGGCACGACTGGCGGGTCATCCCGTGATCGGGCTGATCGTCGGCAAAGCCATGTCCGGCGCTTTTCTGGCCCATGGCTATCAGGCCAACCGCTTGATCGCCATCAACGACCCCGAAGTCATGGTGCATGCCATGGGAAAGGCATCTGCGGCGCGTATCACGATGCGCTCGGTCGACGCACTGGAATCACTGGCTTCGACCGTACCGCCGATGGCCTACGACATTGAAAATTATGCATCGCTGGGCTTGTTGTGGCGACGCCTGCAAGTGGCGCACCCGGATGCGCCGTCCGCATCCGACATCGATACCGTAGAAAGCAGCCTGCAAGCCGCGCTCAAAGACATCCTGGCCGATACCAGCCGCGACCTGACTGTTCGGCTGGGCGCAGAAAATCGTCGTGCATCGAGCAAGGTGCGAGAGATGTTGCGAGTCCAGTGGTGTGCTGGCCAACCTTAACTTGAGAAGGAGCAATCACTATTTTTCTGTAACGCCAAAAAAACAATATTTGACAAGCCGCTGATGTCATCAATATAGGAGACAAAATCATGATTATTTACGGAACCGCCTTACTCGCCTGCTGCCACCTGCTAGGAATTTTTCTTGGAGATCTTCTCGGCCAATTGATTGGTGTCAAGACCAATGTTGGCGGTGTCGGCATCGCCATGTTGCTATTAATTTTCGCCCGACTGTACATGCAACCGAGAGGGCTATTGCCCAAGCCAACCGAAGCGGGGGTCGGTTTTTGGGCCGCAATGTATATCCCTGTGGTCGTTGCCATGGCTGCCCAGCAGAACGTGGTTGCGGCATTGCGCGGCGGACCTGTGGCGCTGCTGTCGGCAATTGGCGCCGTTGCTGTCTGCGGCTGTTGCATCGCGTTGATCAATCGCATGGAGAGTCAGGCTGAGATAGACCTGGCCATAGCCGACCTGGCACCTTTGGCGGAATAGGAGAGATCATGTTAGAAATATTTCAAAAAGCGGTCAATCAAAACGGACTCGTCACTGCCTTCGCCGTGATCGGGATCATTGTCTTGTTGTCGGGAACCATTTCCCGCAAACTCACCTTTGGCCGCGTCCATGGTTCGGCGATCGCTATCATGATCGGGCTGGCGCTGGCGTACTGGGGCGGCATAGTGACGGGCGGGGCCAAGGGACTCGCTGACGTTTCGCTGTTCAGCGGCATCGGTCTGATGGGTGGTGCCATGCTGCGCGATTTTGCCATCGTGGCCACCGCTTTCGAGGTACAAGCCACCGAGGCGCGCAAGGCTGGACTAGTCGGCGTCGTGTCGTTGCTGTTGGGGACGGTATTGCCGTTCATCGTCGGGGCAAGTATCGCCCGGGCCTTTGGCTATTCCGACCCGGTCAGCATGACCACCATCGGCGCTGGCGCAGTCACCTATATCGTTGGCCCAGTAACTGGCGCGGCGATTGGCGCAAGTTCCGACGTGATGGCGCTGAGTATCGCCGCCGGCCTGGTGAAGGCCATTATCGTCATGGTCGGCACTCCCATCGCAGCGAGCTTTCTCGGTCTTAAAACACCCCGCTCTGCGATGGTGTTCGGCGGCCTTGCCGGTACCGTCAGCGGTGTTTCAGCCGGCCTCGCCGCGACCGACCGCAAGCTGGTTCCATACGGCGCGCTGGTGGCGACATTCCATACCGGCATCGGCTGCCTGCTTGGACCATCCGTACTCTTCTTTGCCACGAAGGCAATTGTAGGTTGATCATGGGAGCCGCATCGCTCAGGCAATCGGGGGACAAAATCGTGGGTGCATCCTTATTCACGGAGCCCGGCAGCGAGGTTTTTTGTCCGCACGACTTGCTCTGGATCGAAGACGCGAAGGCATTGAAGACACTCACCCCACTTCCATTGTGGGCAAGCGATGACTGGCTATTAGGAGCGCCGATGGTAGTGCGGCGCGAGAAAACTCACGATTCACGATTGGTCCCGGTTGGCCTGCGTGGCAACACACGAAGCGAACGCTTTGCTGCCTATGTAGACCGTGATGCGGTTACACGCTGCATCACACCGGAGATGTTGTTTGGCTATGCAACGGCTTACATCGAAGAGCAACGTAGCCGGTTTAAGGCCTTCGAGGCACTTGCGGTTCTGGCGCCGTCGCTTGATGCCACCGGCTTGGCTTGGGGGCCAACGGGCGGCGTCGGATTTCAGCTTGCATCACGGCTACCGGTCGTCCGCGAAGACAGCGATCTTGATATCCTGCTGCGTTCTCGCGCACCTCTCAGTGCCAGGAAAATGCGGGGGCTTAGGATGATATTCTCATCTCAAATATGCCGTATTGATATCCAAATCGACACCGGCCACGGCGCATTTGCATTTTCCGAATTGGCCAACGGAAAGGGACGAGTATTGCTTAAAACCGACACCGGGCCGGTGTTGACCGCCGATCCTTGGTGCGCGAGCAATTGGCAAGATGCAGAAAGCGTGAAGCCATCATGATCCTGTTCACCTTTCCCGGACAAGGCGCGCAGCGGCCTGGAATGCTGCATTCGCTTCCTGATCATCCCGCAGTCACGCGTACTCTCGAAGAGACTCTTGACGCACTCCACGACGACCCCTTAAACCTGGATACGTCCAAGGCACTCGAGTCCACAATCGCCGTGCAACTGTGCCTGCTGGTAGCAGGGGTCGCAATGGGAAGATTTTTTGTTGCACACAATGTCGGCCCGCATATGGTTGCAGGCCTGTCCATAGGCGCCTACCCGGCTGCTGTGATCGCCGGCGTCCTTGAGTACCCTGACGCAGTGCGGCTGGTAGCGCTTCGCGGGCAATTGATGGAGAGCGCGTATCCGTGCGGCTACGGCATGGCAGCGATAGTCGGTCTCGACCGCTACCAGCTAGAGCCGCTGATAGCACACGTTCATACGCCTGCTGCGCCGGTATATCTGGCCAACCTGAATGCAAGCAGGCAACTGGTGATTGCAGGGGCCGATGAAGCAATGGGCCTGGTTATGCGACTCGCGCTCGGACAAGGCGCGACCAAGGCGGAACGTCTGGCAGTCGGTGTGCCGTCCCATTGCGAACTCTTCGATGCGGCGGCAGTGGAAATGAGAACGGCCTTTTTAGAAGTGGCGGTACGGCGCCCGAACTTAGCTTATCTGAGCAGCAGCATTGCACGTGCTCTTTTCGAACCGGAGAGCATTGCCGATGACCTAGCCAATAATATGGCGCGACAGGTACATTGGTTTGAAACCGCCCGTCTTGCCTGGGAACGCGGTGCACGATTAGCGCTGGAAATGCCGAGCGGTTCCGTACTGACCAATCTCACAGCACCGGTATTCACTGATGGACAGACGGTTTGCTGTGACAACAATCGGATTGATACGCTGCTCGCTTTGCTATCACGTGAGCAGGCCCAACAAAATCATTAAACACATCATATTGGAATAAAAAGTCATGGCAGACATAGAGATCTTCAAGCAAGAAAACCGGATTTTCGAGCCACCAGCCGACTTCGTGAAAAATGCCGCGATTTCTGGTATGGACACATACAGGGCCATGTGCGCCGACGCCGGGCGTGACTACGAGGGCTTCTGGGCGTGCCTGGCGCGCGAGACGCTGGAGTGGCACAAGCCATTTACCCGCACGCTTGACGAATCCAATGCGCCGTTCTACAAATGGTTCGACGATGGTGAACTCAATGTCTCGTACAACTGCCTGGACCGCAATCTTGCGAACGGTAATGCCGACAAGGTCGCGATCATTTTCGAATCTGACGATGGCCGGGTCAGCAAAGTCACCTATCGCGAATTGCACCAGAAAGTCTGCCAGTTTGCCAACGGCCTCAAATCGGTCGGCATCAAAAAGGGTGAACGCGTCGTCATCTACATGCCGATGTCGGTCGAAGGCGTGGTCGCGATGCAGGCCTGCGCGCGCATCGGTGCGACACACTCGGTAGTGTTCGGCGGTTTTTCCGCGAAATCTTTGCAGGAACGCATCATCGATGCCGGCGCGGTCGCAGTGGTCACCGCCGATGAGCAGGTGCGCGGCGGCAAGCAACTACCGCTCAAAGCCATCGTCGACGAAGCAATCGGCATGGGCGGCTGCGAAGCGGTTAAAAATGTCATCATTTACCAGCGCACCAAGGCCGATATCAAGCTGGTTTCCGGGCGCGACCTCTGGATGCACGAGCTGGTGGTGAATCAATCTGCACAGTGTCCGCCGGAATGGGTGAGTGCCGAGCATCCCCTGTTCATCCTCTACACCTCCGGTTCGACCGGCACGCCAAAGGGCGTGCAGCATTCGTCTGCCGGCTACCTGCTGTCGGCCGCGCTGACGATGAAATGGGTGTTCGACATCAAGCCTACTGATATTTTCTGGTGCACCGCCGACATCGGCTGGGTCACCGGCCACACCTACATCGCCTACGGTCCGCTGGCGGTGGGCGCGACACAAATCGTATTCGAAGGTATCCCGACCTTCCCGAACGGGGCACGCTTCTGGGATATGATCCAAAAGCACAAGGCTACGATTTTCTACACTGCACCTACGGCGATCCGCTCGCTGATTAAGGCGGCAGACACCAATGCCAACATTCATCCGGATCGATACGACCTTTCCAGCCTGCGCCTGCTGGGCACGGTCGGCGAACCGATCAACCCGGAAGCCTGGGTGTGGTACTACCGCAACGTCGGACAAGAAAAATGCCCGATCGTTGACACTTTCTGGCAGACCGAAACCGGCAGCCACATGATCAGCCCGATGCCGGGCGCCACGCCGATGGTGCCGGGCTCGTGCACGCTGGCGCTGCCAGGCATCATGGCCGCCATCGTCGATGAAACCGGGAACGACCTGCCGAACGGACAGGGTGGCATCCTGGTCGTCAAACGCCCGTGGCCGTCAATGATTCGTACCATCTGGAACGATCCAGAACGTTACAAGAAAAGTTACTTTCCGGAAGAGTTGGGCGGCAATATTTATCTAGCCGGTGACGGCGCGATCCGTAACAAGGAAACCGGCTACTTCACCATCACCGGCCGTATCGATGACGTGCTGAATGTATCGGGCCACCGCATGGGCACGATGGAAATCGAATCGGCGCTGGTCGCCAATCCGATCGTGGCCGAAGCGGCGGTGGTCGGCAAGCCGGATGAGACGACCGGCGAATCGATCTGCGCGTTCGTGGTATTGAAGCGCAGCCTTCCCATTGACGACGAAGCCAGGCAGGTCGCCAAAGACTTGCGCGACTGGGTGGCAAAGGAGATCGGTCCGATCGCCAAGCCTAAGGAAATCCGCTTTGCCGAAAACCTGCCCAAGACGCGCTCGGGCAAGATTATGCGGCGTTTGTTGCGTGTGCTCGCCAAGGGCGATGAGATTACTCAGGACGTCTCCACGCTGGAGAATCCGGCCATCCTGGAACAACTCAAACAGGTGGTTTAATCAATGAAATGAAACATGCCCTAGATTGAAGCAGCAGGAAATTGTCATAGGCACGAGAATTGAATCCCACTTTACGGAAATATTATGCGTCTCATACTCTTAGGACCGCCTGGTGCGGGAAAAGGCACACAAGCCAATTTTATCAAGGAAAGTTTCAATATCCCGCATATCTCCACCGGTGATATGTTGCGAGCGGCGGTAAAAAACCAGACGCCCCTGGGCGCGGAGGTGAAAAAGGTGATGGATGCGGGCGGTTTGGTATCCGATGAAATCATTATTCGCCTTGTCAAAGATCGCTTGAAGCAAGCCGATTGCGCCAACGGCTATTTGTTCGATGGTTTTCCGCGGACGCTTCCACAGGCAGAGATGATGAAGGAAGCCGGTGTCGGAATTGACTACGTGCTGGAGATCGATGTGCCAGACGAGGTCGTTCTGGAGCGCATGAGTGGGCGCCGAATTCATCCGTCTTCTGGTCGTACCTATCATGTGAAATTCAATCCACCGAAGGTCGATGGAACAGACGATATGACCGGTGAGAATTTGATTCTGCGGGACGACGACAGGGAAGATACGGTTAAAAACCGTTTAAGGCTCTATCACGACCAAACGGAAATGCTCATTGCCTATTACACTCAATGGGCTCAATCCGGACAGCCCGGGGCTGCGAAATATCGAAAGATAGACGGTATCGGCCCAGTGGACGTCATTCGGGCTAATGCATTTGCGGCTCTCGACTCCTGAGATCAAATCAAAAAGCGGTCTTCTGGAGTTGGCGTAATTGAAATTGACCTCTAAGATTAATATTCGGAAGGATTTTCAGGACACTGTCAGAAAAATTATGTTTGAAAAGCTTTTTTCAAACTTTACGGGCTATTTTGACGAACTTTCGAAGTTTGAGCCGTTGATTTTTATGGCGCTAGTCTTCAAACTTAATTTTTGGCGACACCCGGCCCTGATATCGCGCATTTAAATTTCTCTCGATCGTTAGCAGATATGAACTGGCAGCTACGATGTGCTCACAAGGATGCGCTAATCTTTCTTTTGTAGCTTGGATTCTCGCCTGGGACGATCTTGCAGTATTTGATGCCGCCGGTTGTCCTTCATCTTTTTCCATTCCCGGCATTCGTCGCGCGTGCGCAGGCAGGCGATGCAGAAGCCGGTTTTTCCTTCGAACTTGCATATCTCTATGCAAGGGGATTGAACGCTCATGGATCAGGCTGCCTGCTGCGTGTGAACCTCGACGGTGATATGCGACAACCCCTTGAATCGCTGCAGTACGGAGTGGTAATACGCTGGCCCGCGCTGCGGCTCGCGCGTAATCACCGAAACTACCGCGCCGAAATGGCCTGGGCCCAGTCGCCAGACATGTAAATCAAGCAATTTGTCGCCCGCCGTTGCGACGGCTGCCCGAACCTTGTTGGCCATCGTGTCGCCGGGGCTGACGTCCATCAAGATTCTGCCCGTATCGCGTATCAGTCCGTAGGACCAGTTGGCGATCACCAGCGCGCCGACAATACCAGCCAGCGGGTCCATCCACAGCCAGCCGAACGTCTTTGCCAGCAACAGGCCGATGATAGCCAGCACAGACACGGCGGCGTCGGCAATCACGTGAATATAGGCAGCACGCATATTGTGGTCGCGTGCGTCCACTCCATGATCGTCATGGCCATGTTCATGTTCTTCAAATTCAACAATATGATCGACGTGGCTTAGCGTAACTACTGCTTTGAAAGCATGCGGTTCGGGAATCTCGACCGTAGATTCCAGGAAGCCGGATTTCCGTATGAATTCGAATACCTGGCGCTTCCCATCTTGCCGGATCGTCGTCACGGTCACATCCTGCGTCGGCAATTCGGCAGCTTCGGCGCTTTGTTGAAGGCGAAACACCGGCGGCACGCCATCCTCAAATATGGAGAGCGCCAATACTCCCGCAGATGTCTCGATGTACTGGACTTCCTCGCCATGCTCATGTTCGGCATGCTCCTCGTGTCCATGACTGTGGCCATGGCTATGCCCGTGGCTGTGTCCGTGATGATCGCCGCCGCTCAATAGCCATGCGCTGGCAATATTGACCAGCAAACCGACGACCGCGATCGGAATGGCTTCAGTAAAATGAATTGGCACCGGCGCCAGCAGTCGCGCCACCGCTTCATAGCCGATCAGCAGCGCGATCATCGCCAGAATGATGGCACTGGTAAAGCCGGCAAGATCGCCCAGCTTGCCCGTGCCAAAGACAAAGCGCGGGTCGTTGGCGTGCTTGCGGGCATAGGTGTAAGCCAGCGCCGCGATCAGCATCGCGCCGGCGTGCGTGGACATATGCAAACCGTCCGCCACCAGAGCCAGTGAGCCGAATACGCTGCCGCCGATGATCTCGGCGATCATCATCGCGCTGCAGAGTGCAATCACCGCCCAGGTCTTGCGTTCGTTCTTGTCGTGGCCTTCACCCAGGAAAACGTGGTCGTGGCCGACCCCAAATGGGGCTTCATAAAATTCACTCATCACAATCTCACTTGAAATAACTATGGATAACTTCAATCAGTTGCTCTTTGGCATCGCCCGACTCTCCGTCATGCGCATCGGCATCGATTAAGTGCGTGCGGATGTGATCTTCCAGCACCACGGCCAGCAAGCCGTTCATGGCGCCACGGCAACTGGTAATCTGCTGCAGCACATCCATGCAGTCTTTCTCTTCCTCCAGTGCGCGCTCAATCGCGTCGACCTGGCCGCGGATGCGACGCACCCTGTTCAAGAGCTTTTGCTTGTCTTTGATGGTATGCCCCATATTTGACCTCTTTTAATAGTATAGTGGGGTATACTATATTAATGCCTTGCTTTTGCATAGATTTGCTGGCAGCAGCGCTGAAATTAAAAAATAAATAATGCCTTAAGGTTGAGTTAAGCTGCTTCGGCTAAGATGCGACATTCGTTTTGTCTTGCCGGTCTCGGCACCCATTTCCCATAAGACCAACATGCGCTTGTTACTCGTAGAAGACGATCCACTAATCGGTAGCGGCCTGGCGCAAGGC
>DATHMC010000170.1:0-6499 GCA_035487495.1 Undibacterium sp. | reverse complement strand
GTCCTGGCCCTTGCTCCAGAGCGCGGTAGCCGACCCTTGCCAGGTATCGCCGCCGTCCAGAAGCAAGGCTTGCGGCCGGTTGCTTTTCAATTGCTTGACCAGGCTGGCCAGATGCGCGAAACCGCCCACCTTGCCGTAGGTCTTGGCGGCCTGCGCAAAATCCAGGTAGGTAAAGGCATGCGCATCCACGCTGCCGGGCTTGATCCGGTAGGCCTTCAACAATGCCTCGCCCACCAGGTGCGGCGGTTTGCCGAACTGGTCGCCAAAGCCCAGGTTGACGTCGGGCTCGCGGAAGTAGATCGGATTCAATTGCGCATGGCAATCGGTAAAATGCAGCAAATGCACATTGCCGAAGGCCGGCAGCCGGTACATGCTGCCGTCGGCCGGGTGGGCCTCCGCCGCGCTGGCATACCTGGTTAAAGGCAAGCCGGCAGCACTCGCTGCCGCCAGCAATTGTAAAAATTCGCGCCTGTGCATTACCGCTCCGGAAGACTGAAAATGGTGGGTTCTAGTGGACTGTGACAGCCCACCAGCTTTATTTGTTGACCGGCGATTGCGGGTCCAGCAACAGGCCGACCAGGTCCATGATCTGCGCTTGCGTCAGGATTTTCTGATGCCCGAAGCGCGGCATATTGGAACATGCGGCGTAAGCTTGCGCGTTATAGATTTTCTTGTAGGTGTACTCAACCACTTCGGGGCTGTTGCCGCGCAGCTTGCCGTAGTTGTACAACGATGGGCCGATATTGCCGTAAGAAATTTCCTGCGGGGCGATCTGGTGGCAGGCGTAGCAGTTGCCGCCGCCGACGTCCGTCGCCTTGTCGGTGAAGGTCAGGCCGCGTCCGTTCTGCGCTATCTTTTCACCTTCCTGCCAGTTGCCGATCAGGTTCGCGGAAGCCGGCATCGCAATCGCGGCGAGCTGGGATTTTTCTATCTTTTCGCTGACCTCTTTCGGGATTTCCTTGCCCGCGTATTCGGTGCACAGGCGTTGCAATTCGTCCTGGTTCAGCCGGTCGACCGACGCGATGCCGCTAGTCACGAAAGAGGATTTCATCGTCTGCTGCGCCAGTTTGGCAGCCTCGGCGTCGGACGGTCCGCTGCCTGTGCCCAGCGTGCTGATGCCGGCGCAACCGACCAGGGCTATCGCCAGTGTGCCGGCCGCCGCTACGTAAAATTTTTTCTTATTCATCATGGTCTCGCTTTAGCCTCAACGTTTAAGAGCAGGTGCGTTATAAGTAGCACCCTCGGCATTCCTGGCCAGGAACATCGTCAACGCAGTGATCGCATCCGATGTATACAGGGGCTCAGGGAAGCGTTGCTGGCGGAAGCAGTCGTTCAGCCGATGCTGCATGGTGCGAACCTCGCCTTGCGACACGCGATAAGCCGGCCATGTCGCATACGCCTCGCGGGCGTCTTTGGGATTGGTCAAGTCGGGCAGATATTGCAGGCGTATACGCTTGTCCGGCGCGCCGTGGCAGGTGGCGCAAGAGAAATCATACGGGCCGGCCCGGTAATAAAAAATTTGCTTGCCTATCGCATAGGCTTCTTTCTCTTTCGGATGAGATAGCGGCGTCGCCATCTTCAGGCCGCGCGACTGGCTGGTGATATACGAGGCCAGCGCCTCCATGTCCGACGGCTTGCCGGGGGAAGAGAAAGGATTTTTCCGGGCTTCGGCAGGCGTCATGCCTTGCAGCATCACCATGCAGGTCACCAGCCGCGACTCCAGGTCCTGGACCATTTTGGTATCTTCAAAATAGCGCGGCAATTTTACATAGGCACCGGCCACCACGCCGGCCCCAACGCCGAGATCGCATTTTTCCAGGCTGACCTTGTTGGGCCCGCGCGCGGTTTTCCACAGCGCCTCGCCCTTCATTTCGGACAATTCCGCCGGATTGTCTCCCGCCAGCATGTCGCGATACTTGGTCAGCGGATCATCCTTGCCCTGCTGCGCAAGCGCCGGATTCGCAGCACAAACCGCAGCCAGCACGCTTGCCATCAGGATCAGCTTCTTGGTCTTTTTCATCTTGTCTCCGTCATGCTCACTGCCGAGGTCAGGTTAAAACCCGGATTGCCAGGCGCTCCAGGCAGATATGCGTATGCATTTATCAGATTACCGTGCCTTCGTCCTGGCGCTTGTCGCCGTGGTTGTCGACCCAGTTCACGACGATCTTATCGCCTTTTGCCGCGCCTTTGAAGCGAAAAGACAGCAAGGGATTTTTTGAGATTGAAGTGCCGAACTGGGCAGTGAACACTTCCTTGTCCTTGTGCTTGAAGGATACGTTCTGGATGAACCAGGCCGGCACGATCTTGCCGGCGCCGTCTTTACGCTGGCCGGTTTCCATTTCGTGGCTCATCAATACCTTGACTTCGGTGACGCCTGCTTTTTCTGCTGCACGTATGCGCATCGGGTCTGCCATGCTGCTCTCCTGAATAATTTAATTGCTTTTGGCGATGCCCAGCATCGCCCAACACTGTTTTGCCTGTCTTAGCCGCCGCAGCCGCCTAGGGTCACCTTGATTTCCTTGGTCGCCAGGAACCATTTGCCGTCCGCCTTGACCAGCGCGTGCACGTTCGAAGTTTGCGCCATTTTGACCCGGGTCGCCACATACGGCTCAGTCCCGGCAGGTATCGTAAAGGCGGCGGACAAAGCCGAAGGATTTTTTTCCACGACGATGGCGATTTGCTGCACATTCGCCAGCGTGGACGATACCGCTACCGGTACCACTGCGCCGTTTTCAGCGATATCCGGTGCATCTATCTGCACGGCTGCCGACATGCTGGCATTGCTGCCGCCCAATGCCTTCAAGGTGTCGCCGAGAGTCTTGGCATCAAATGCGGTCTTGTTCCAATCCTGCGCCTGCGCCCAGGCGTCGCCCGGCTTGATCAGGCCGGCGGCAACTGCCAGGCCCATGATACTGGCAATGCGCAACGCGTCACGACGATTTTGTTTCATTGAAGCTCTCCTGTTGTTCAACTCTATTTTAATAGTTTTCTGCGGGAAGATTGTATTTGCGTGGAAACAGCTTACCTGGACGCCAATCACCGCTATTTGGCGCCTGCCATGATCCATTTAACGATGGTCCTGATATCGGCATCGGACACTTGCTGATTGGCCGGCATCGGCACGCTGCCCCAGGCACCCTGCCCGCCGGATTTTATCTTGGCGCTGAGCATGTTCTCGGTATCGGCGGCATTCGGGTATTTCTTTTGCACATCCCTGAACGCCGGGCCGACCACCTTGTTGCTGACGGCGTGACAGGCCATGCAGGCATATTTTTTTGCCAATGCCGAACCATCGGCGACCGCCGCCAAGCTTGCAGCCGGCGCTTTGGCGGGCACCGCCTCCGCCTTGCCGGACGCAATCTGGATCTGCATGCCGGTTTTCCCCTTCAGCGGTTCGGTAGGCGCCGCCACCAGCGTATTGGCGCCGCGCACCGGCCCGATGATGCGGTTTTGCTCGGCGATATCGCCGTGCGCATTCCTTGCGTAGTCCGGCAAGCGGGAACTGATGCCGACCGTGGCGGCACAGTCCTTCATGCAGGCCGTATTATTGACGTCCGGCTTGCCTTTCACATCCCACATGCCGTGATTGGTTTGCAGGCCGTTGCGGTTCGGCAGGCGTTTTTGCACCTCTGCAATATTTTTATCGCTGAGGACGTAATCGTCCGGCACCACTTCCGCCAAATTCAGGATATAGGCCGTAACCGCGTATACCTCCTCGGTCGTCAAGGTCTTCGGCGCATTCCAGGGCATCGCGCGATTGATGTAGTCCCACAGGGTGGAGACCTGCGACAGCTTCATCATCGTGGTGCGCTGCGGCTGGGTGTTGCCCGTCAAGGACGCCACGTGGCCGGTCAGCATATCCTGTTTAGTGGTGCCGCCTATGATGGGCGTGAACACCTGATTGGATTCGCCGAAACTGCCGTGGCACATCGCGCACTTCCCCTCCCATACCAGGGTGCCCTTGGCGACGCTGCCCGAACCCGCGGGCAATCCCTTGAAGTCGGGACGCACATCGATGTCCCAGGCCGCAATCTCCTTGGGGGTGGCAGCGCGCCCGACGCCGGGATAAGTCTCGGCAGCCCATATCTGGGCCAGGGACAAGCAACAGAGCAGCAGGCCCAGCAGGGCGGCGCACAGCGGGCGCAACAGCGGCCGCAAACGGGAGAACCGGAAAAAATCAGGAAACATGGACATTGCCCACCTCGCCGGTTTCCGCCACTTGCCACGACTGGATGGCATTATTGTGATAAATGGATTTGGAACCCCTGACCTCGCGCAGCTGCCGCATCTGCGGCTGCACATAGCCGGTTTCATCGATCGCACGCGATTGCAATATCGCCGGGCCGCCGTCCCACGCCCAATCGATATTGAAGCGGGTCAGGCACTTGCTGAGTATCGGCGTCTCCAGCCTCGCGGTGCGCCAGTTCTTGCCGCCGTCGACGGAGACATCCACCCGTTTGACCTTGCCGCGTCCCGACCAGGCGATGCCGGAGATATTGAAGAAGCCTCGGTCCACCAGCACCTGCCCGCCGGACGGCGTCGTGATGACCGATTTGCATTCCTGTATCGACGTGTACTGCCTGTGCGTGCCGTCCGGCATCAGGTCGATATAGTGCACGGTCTCATCCTTGGTCGCATATGGCATGTCGCCGACCTCTATCCTGCGCAGCCATTTCACCCAGGATACGCCCTGCACGCCGGGCACTACCAGGCGCAACGGATAGCCGTTTTCCGGGCGCAGCATTTCGCCGTTCATGCCGTAGGCGACGATCACGTCGTCCATCGCGCGCTCCAGCGAGATCGTGCGCGTCATCGACGAACCGTCGGCGCCTTCCGCGAGGATGAATTTGGCGCGCTTTTTATCGATGCCGCAGGCATCCAGCAGCGTGGACAAAGGCACGCCGGTGAATTCGCAGCAGCTCAGCATGCCGTGCGTATATTGCACGGTAGGCACCGCGACATTGCCCCACTCCATGCCGGTATTGGCGCCGCACTCGATGAAATGCATGCGCGACACCGAGGGCAGGCGCATGATGTCATCCATCGTAAACACGCTGGGATTCTTGACCAGGCCGTTGATCATCAACCTATGCTGTTGCGGATCGATGTCATGCCAGCCCTGGTGGTGGCGCTCGAAGTGCAGGCCGTTCGCCGTGATGATGCCGAACATGCCTTGCAGCGGGCAAAACGATACCGAGGCAGCGCCGACCCGGGTCAGGCCCGGACTTTCGCGCCGCAGCAGGTTTTTTTCGTATTTGGACGGCTGGCCGTACGGGTTGGTCGCTACCGGCAAGCCCAGTGTTTTGGAGTGTTCGGGCAAGTTCAAGATTGCCGGATCGCCTTCAAATGCCGTTTGCGCGCGCGCCCCGGCAGCGGTTATTCCTGCCGCCGTGCCCAAGGTGGCGGCGAAGCTCTTGCGTAGAAACGAGCGCCTCTGCTCGTTCAGTCCCTGGGAACTAATTTCCTGGATCAGCGTTTGATCGAGAAAATTTTCCGGCGCTTTCAGTAGACGTCCTGGCGGTTTTTGCTGGGTCATTTGATCTATCGTAAACACAGACCGCCTTATAGAGCTCCATCCAATCTCGGTCGAGACCCGGAGGGCATCCTATCGCGCGGCCATTAGCCCAGTGGCATGAAATCCCTGACCGCGCGCCTGGAAATATTCTGCTCTTCCATGCTGCTGGCTATCTGGGTGCATACCGATCGGCATAGTTCGACACAGGCTTCGTCGGAAATAACGTAGTACACCATATTGCCTTCCTTGCGGCGGCCCAGGACTCCAGCGCGGTACATCGTGTTCAGGTGCCGGGACACATTGGCTTGCGTGGAATCGACCGAGGCCACGACATCCGTGACCGATTTCTCGCCATCGCACAGCGCGTGCAGTATCTTCAGCCTGGTCGGCTCAGACAGCAACGCAAAATATCCCGAAACTTTTTCGAACAGCTGATTTAGTTCATTCATCACCACTCCATCACTATATGAGCAATTACGCATATAGTTATATGCATTATCAATTAATAGGCAGAATATACAAGAAATTTTCATCTTGCATTGCAACAAAAAAATTATTTAGCCAAGCTATTTGTCCTGAACTGCAAATTTTCCAAGGCCAGCGCTTGATAAATAAATTAGGCTTCGTGGGTATAGGCCGGGAGTGGCCCGGCGGCCACTTACCTTTTTTTGCTTCGCCAAAAAAAGGTAAGCCAAAAAAAGGCGACCGCAGACTTGCCCTACGGGTGATGGCGCAAGCGCCATCACATTTTGCGCATGACAAAAAATGGGAAACAGACGAAACTCGCCTGCGGCTCAGACAACGTCTGTTTCTGATCCATTTTCTGTAACGCACAAAATGCTACGTCCCCAGCGGATGAAAGTCAAAAGCAACCCCAACACCCACACCAAACCATCCCAACTTTAAAAGATTAGTTCCTTCAAATATTGGAGAGTCTGGTTGCCGTTGTTTTTGAATTTGCCTTTGACCTTTAACCGCTTGGAG
>DATHMC010000169.1:0-3595 GCA_035487495.1 Undibacterium sp. | reverse complement strand
TGAAAGTGATTGCCGGTTCCGCTTTCGGCACCGCCGGCGCAGTGCAAAGGCCGCACACCGAGCCGCTGTATCTGGACCTGCAGCTGGAAGCCGGCCAGCAGCTGGATTTGCCGATACCGGCGAGCCACAATGCTTTCCTGTACGTGTTCGAAGGAGAATTGCGCATCGGTGAAGATGGCCGTAGCGCGCCGGCAGGCCGCATGGCGATCTTGAGCAACCAGGCCGACGCCGCCGGCGTCAGCCTGCGAGCGCAAGGCAACAGCCGCTTCCTGCTGATTGCCGGGCGGCCGCTGAACGAGCCGATTGCACAGTGGGGACCGTTCGTGATGAACACCCGCGAGCAGGTGGAGCAGGCGATCCAGGATTTCAGGGATGGCAAGTTCTAAAGCTTAGAAAAAAGGGGGGCGAGTGCCGAGCTCGCCCCCTTTTGCTATTCTCTATCCTTTATCCTTATCGCAGCTTCCATTATTCCGGCCGGCCATGACACACAAGCTCTTCTGGCAAGATCCCTATCGCACCACGCTTAAGACTCGGGTGGTTGCCGTCGACAACGACCGTATCCGCCTCGCCGAGACTATTTTCTTCGCCTTTTCGGGCGGCCAGGAAAGCGACCACGGCAGCCTGGCCGGCCATCCCGTGCTGTCCGCAGAAAAAAATGGGCTAGATATTCTCTACACGCTTGCCCCGGGACATGGTCTTCAGGCCGGCAGCGAAGTCGAGATCCTGATCGACTGGGAACGCCGCCATCGCCTGATGCGGCTGCACTTTGCCGCCGAGATGGTGCTGCAACTGGTGTGCCAGCTGCGGCCCGGGATAGAGCGTATCGGCTCCCATATTTCGGCCGACAAGTCGCGCATCGATTTTGCCTATGAAGGCAGTATTGCGGAATTGTTTCCGCAGATAGAAACCGAAGTGGCAGCCCTGCTGCAAGCCGACCTGCCTATCGTCACCGCCTTCACCGACGAAGCGGCGCAACGGCGCTATTGGGAAGTCGCGGGATTCGCCAAAATGGCTTGCGGCGGCACCCATCCGCGCTCGACTGCAGAAGTCGGCGCGCTCAAGCTGAAACGCAAGAACATCGGCAAGGGCAAGGAGCGCATCGAAATCAGCTTGATAGAGAGCGCCGGCTAAGCTAGGAGTCTGTCGGACTTAGGGGATCGAAGCGAAAAAATAGCTGAGCGAGGGCAGATTTTGCCGGGTTCGCAGCGTCAATAGCTAGCTATTGACCAAGAAGCCGGTGAAATATGCGCCGCTCAGGTATTTTTGCAGCCGATCATCCCTAAGTCCGACAGGCTCCTAGGGCTTGAAAGCGCGGTCGTACTTGGTTGCGACCTGATCCAGCAGTGCATGCAGCTCGGGTTCTGCGTGCCAATTGCCGTTGGCCATGACGCCAAGCGGGGTCCGCAGCGTGGCAAGATCGTCCAGCGGATTCTTCGCGGACAGAATCAAATCGGCGCGATTGCCTACCTTGATCGTGCCAAACGGCTCGGCATTGGGCACCGAACGGCGAATCAATTCGCCCGGGGTGCGGGTCGCTGCAGAAAGCACCTGGTATCTGCTGAGGCCGGCTTGCTCAAGGGCCCGCATGTCATCGTGCAAGGAGAAGCCGGGCGCCAGGCCAGGAATGGCCGGCGCATCGGTGCCGGTCACCAGGGGCACATCGGCCTGCGCCATCTCTTTGATGAAACGCTTCAAGAACTCAAGCCTGGCGTTGAGACTGCCTGTGCGCTCTGCATAATCGTCTTCGCGCCAGCGAATCCGCCGCGCAGGCGTCACGTAGCGGATTTCCGGCATATGCAGATAGCGTTCGACGACTTCCGGTTTGCCCCACTGTTGCGCAATCGTTGCATAGGTGATGATGTCTGCCGTAATGAAAGCCTTGTTGCGTTTGATGAAGGCGATTGCGGCCGGGATTTCGGCGGGATCCGGCGCACTGTTCATCTGCTCTGACGCAGCCGGTTTCTTTTTATCCGGATGGGCGAATGTCGTATAAAAAAATTCTTCTGCATGGGCCACCAAGACCTGGCCAGCATCGAGCTGGCGTTCCAGCCCGACCCGGGTGACGCCGTGGCCGATGACGGCAATCTGCTGGCGCCGGCCTTCCTCTATAAGCGCCTGGAAACTGGCTGGCGACAGATTGTTGTAGACCTTGATGAATTCGTAGCCATTGGTTTTTGCCAGGCCGACTATGGCGCGCGCTTGCCCCGGCGTGGCCACCACGAAATGGCCGTATTGCGGCGTACCGTCGACCAGGAAACCGGCGTAAACATGCGGCCCGGCGATCTTGCCGCGGTTGATCTCAGGCCGCACTTCCGCCATGAAACCATTGGATGCCTCTCCCATATTCAATACTGTAGTGACGCCATTGGCGAGATAGACCAGCATGTCGCCGGTGGTGTCCGAATGGACGTGCATGTCGGCCAGCCCGGGCGAGAGAAAGGCGCCGTGGCCGTCGATGACGCGCGCCTTGTCTGGAATCGGCACTGCCGATCCGATAGCGACGATTTTGCCATTCTCGACCAGCACCGTCTGGTCGCGCACGATACGGTCGCTGTCCATGGGCAGCAGGTTGACCGAGACGAAGGCGGTAGTTGCGGTGGGTTGCGGCTGCGGTGTTTGC
Source organism: Undibacterium sp. (assembly GCA_035487495.1). Taxonomy (GTDB): domain Bacteria; phylum Pseudomonadota; class Gammaproteobacteria; order Burkholderiales; family Burkholderiaceae_D; genus Undibacterium. The sequence continues at coordinate 975 of DATHMC010000169.1, read as the reverse complement.
GCGAAGGCGGGTGAGCCGAGGAACGGCAAGGCTGCCGCGATCAGGGTGAGTAGCTTCAATTGCGATCTCCGTTGATGTTGTAATTTGGAAGAATTCACGTGATGAAACCCAGGAAGCCGCCGTTACTTGCTCTCCATCGACAATGCCAGCGTCTCCTTGATTTCCTCCATTACAACATAGCTCTTGGATTGCGCCGCGCCGGGCAGTTGCAGCAGCATGTCACCCAACAGTTTTCGATACTCCGCCATCTCGCGGATGCGGGCTTTGATCAGGTAGTCGAAATCCCCCGACACCAGATGGCATTCCAGCACTTCCGGAATCCGCAGCACCTCGCGCCGGAACTGTTCGAAGGCATGCGCCGATTTCTGATTCAGCGTAATCTCGACGAAAACCAGCAGCTTGGCGCCGACCGCGGCCGGGTTGACGCGGGCGTAATAACCGTCGATGACACCATCGCGTTCCATCCGTTTGACGCGCTCGATACAGGGCGTGATCGATAAGCCGACCTGCTCGCCCAGATCCTTCATCGACATGCGGCCGTCCTGTTGCAGCAAACGCAAAATATGACGGTCCAGCTTGTCCAGCGTGCGGCTTGATTCCTTGTAGATTCTCATGTCTCGAATTTGCTGATATTTTTAGCATTAAATCCTGAATATATCCGTTTATACAGTAACAAATGCTGGAAATTAGCCATTAGCATAGCGCTTATTACTGTAATTCAAAACCAATTCAGGCGTTACGGAGATTAAAGATGCGAGTGCTCATCCTTGGCAGCGGTGTGGTCGGCGTTACCAGCGCCTATTATCTGGCGCGCGCCGGCCATGAAGTGACGGTCATCGACCGCCTGCCGGGCCCGGCGCAAGACACCAGTTTTGCCAACGCCGGCCAGATCTCCCCCGGCTACGCCTCGCCTTGGGCTGCGCCCGGCATCCCGCTCAAAGCACTGAAGTGGATGTTGCAAAAACACGCGCCGCT
>DATHMC010000168.1:0-26950 GCA_035487495.1 Undibacterium sp. | reverse complement strand
AATCGCCTGGTTGACGTCGAAATTGGCTTTTTCCTGGCGCAATTCGGCGCCCACCGCGATGGCCAGCGGGCCACCGGCCATCGCCGTCAATTCGCGGCTGGCTTTGAAATCCAGGCCGGTGGTCGTGACTTTTGCGTTCTGCACTTCACCGCGTAGCGCCGTGCTGTCCAGATAAGCCTTGCCGGCGGCATTTTGCAGCGCGAAAGGATTCAGTATGCCGTTCAATACGCCGGCGGCAAACGATGCATCCTGGACATAGCCGCCGACAAAATTCTCGGCGGATTTGCTGATTGAGTAGGTCAGGCCGGATTTGTAGTCCCAGCCGGCCAGTTCGCCCTCCAGCGCGACCACCAGCCTGTCGGCAGTACCTTTGGAGTCGATCTGGCGCTGGCCGGCTTCCAGTGGCCGCCAGTTGACAGACAGGGGATCGCCGGAGAGGCCGGGTTGCGCCGGTACGCCGCCGGAATTGCCAGGATAGTAAGGGCTGGATTTCGGCAGCACGAGTCCGGTTTGCGGCGGCGGGGCGGTGCGCGAATTGACCTTGCTTTCAGAGTGCAGGTACTCGATGGTGCCGGTGTGGTTTTCACCCAGCTTTAGCGTGCCCTTACCGAAGAAAGCGATCTGCTCGCTCTTCGGGATATCGTCGATCAGGCGGGTGTAATCCTGGCGACAAGTGCCGTTGCTGGCCCTGGGCACGGAAAACGGCGGATTGCAACCCGAGGCAAATCCCGGATTCCCGGCCGTCCCTGAAGTAGGATCAAAATAGTTGCCGGGGAAGGTAGTGCCGCTGGTCAGGCTGAGGCCACGACTTGGAATGATGCCGGTCTTGGAGAATTGCCTGTCCTGGGAGGTCACCACTTTTTGCTCGTGATAATCGGCTACGCCGAAAATGTTGAAGCCGTCCTTGTTCAAATCGCCATAGCCGGCAACGGCGTTGAAGCGCTTTTCGCCGCCGCCGTCCATCTTCGGTTCTATGATCTCGCCGGTGATGGTGGCGCCGGTCACTGAGCGTTTGGTGATGAAGTTGATCACGCCGCCGATCGCATCGGTTCCGTAGATCGCGGAGGCGCCGTCGCGCAGCACTTCAACGCGGTCCAGCGCAGTGATGGGGATGATGTTCAGGTCAACGCTGGCGCCGTCGTAAGGATGGTTGGCTATCCTGCGGCCATTCAGCAAGACCAGGGTTTTGTCGCCGCCCAGGCCGCGCAAATCGGCGCTGGCCTGGCCGCCGGTAGGCAGGCCGCTGGTATTGCCGCCTACGGCATTACCCAGGCCGACCGTGGACTGGTTGGCCGGGATCTTGCTCAGTACCTCGGCGGCAGTCGTCAAGCCCTGTTTGACGAACTCCTCGGCCTTGATCACGGTCAGCGGTGCCGAAGTTTCCGAAGCGATGCGTTTAATCGATGAACCGGTAATTTCCACTCTTTGCGTCTTTGCGTCATCGGCTTCCTGCGCCGCGACTGTATGCGCCATCAGGCCAAGTCCGATTGCAATACCACTTGAAAACATCAGGCGTAGGGATCGGGACAACACTGTTTCCTTCATCATTGCTTACCTCTTTGGTCAGGTTTATTAAAAACAGGTGAGAGACACTGTGTAAAGCGGATCAACTGTGTGGCGCTGTATCGGCGCATCGAGGGGGCATGCAAATTGTCTATACATGTCCTTGACACATGTATCAAAACATTTCAAAGGAAAGTTTGCAATTTGGTAAAGGGAGGATGCGCAGGGAAAACAACAAAACGGGAAAAAGTTTCCCCGAGGACAGATAAATTGGAAAATCCGAGGTATCTTATTTGCCCCAATGCTGGGGTAGGCGGGAAAATGATGTAAAAATACTACATAAATAAAGGCAGGCTAAGCTGATGCGCTCATTGGCGCCGGGCATCAGGAGCCGCCGAGGATGTCCAGCAAGCGTTGACCTGCGGCCCCGATGGAACCGGTATTGTCCAGCTGGATCACCTCCGGCCGCTCGGGCCGGGAGAATTGGGCGTTTCTCTGTACGCGTTTCAGCAGCGCTGCGCTATTGTCGCGCAGGCGTTCTTCCATGCGTTGCCTGATCAGCGCGTGATCGGCTTCGATCCAGACCACCTGCGCATCGGGATAGGCCCGCAATAGCTTGGGCACAAATTCCCTGGAACCGTTGACGACGACGGTGCGCCCCGCCTTCAATTCCGCTTCAAAACCGCGCCTGATGCCGTAGCACAAGTCGTCGGATTGCCAGGTCATCGCAAAATGGCCCGCCGCCGCCTGTTGCCAGAATTGCTCGGGCGATATGCTTTCATCTTCCCCGGATGGCCGGGCGGGACGGGTAACGGCGCGTTCTGCGAAAAACATCTGTCTGTGCGTGGCCAGGTTTTGCCTGACCCAGCCCAGCAAGTCGTCCTTGCCCGAACCGCTTGGCCCGACCACAAAGAACAGACGCCCGGTCGCGGGCAGTTGCGGCGAGTGTTGCTGCAGCGCATGCAATCCGAAATCAAAACGGCGCACCAATGCAAACGGCGCGCCCGGCGCGTCTTCGCGGAACAGTGCGATGCCGTTGATCAGCAGGGGCGCGCCCAGGTCGAAAAAAGCTTCCGCCGCCTTGCGCAGGCTGTAGACGATATCGGCATCGACGCCCGCCAGCTTGTCCGTCAGCGTCAAGTGGAAGCGGTATTCTTCCTCTGTGTATGGATAGCCCCAGCGCTGCAGCAGCTGCTCCTGCCGCTGCGTCAACTGGTTGCTGCGCCGCTTGCCCAATTCCGCATCGCCGGGCGGCGCCCGCAGGAAATCAAAGAAACTGACGCAGCGCATCGCCAGCGCATTGATGTCGCGCGACTCTTCGCTGGTGCGCAATGCCAGGAAATCCCCCATCGGCAACACCGTCGGGGCCGGCACCGTGATCCTGGTCTGGACTGCACAAAAGGCCGCCAGCGTATGCAGCAGGTGCTCTTCGTGAAACCCCTCCGCCAGCCTGAATGGCGCCTTCAGGGTCGCATGAAAGCCGTAGCGCCGCGCATCGCTGCTGAGTTGCTGCAATACCAGCGGCGGGATGCCGTCCACCGCAGGCTGCTGCAAATCCTGTCCGGTGACCGGATCGCGTCCCAGCCAGCGGCAACCGGCAGTCCACCAGGCGGAATTCTGGTCGGGGGCGTAGTAGAGTGCGTAGCGGGTCATGGATGGAAATGGGGCTGGGCCAGGCTGCGGCCGGGTTCGGTTGCGCTTGCGGATATTGTAAAACGCGCGGCCGCGTTGCAGTAAACCAGTTTGCCGGCGGCAATGGCTGCCGCCAGCCTGAGCTTGCCATTTTGTATCAATAGATAGGTATGCATCTCGCGCCTCACATCCTGCAGAAATGTGCGTCCATGCTAAGCCTGAAATATGACTGCAGCTTGACATCAACAGCTTCACGGCAGCCCGCGAAACGTGATACCGTAATCGAAACCCGGTATAAGGACAGTCCGGGCGCCGGCCGCCTGCGGCAGCCGAAGATCAGGGTATTGATAATGAAGACGTAAGATTTCCCGGCCAACACCGATTCCCGCACCATGATAAAAACCATACGTAATGCCCGCATCGTCACCGCCGACAGCGAATTTACCGGCTCGGTCGAGGTTGACGGCGCCGTGTTCGGCGAACTGGCGCACGGCAATAGCGGCCTGTTCGGCCTGGCCGGCGAAGACTGGCGCGGCGACTACCTGCTGCCCGGCATGGTGGAGCTGCATACCGACAACCTGGAAAAGCACCTGATGCCCAGGCCCAAGGTCAGTTGGCCGGCATTGCCTGCGATCATCGCGCACGACGCGCAGATCGCCGCCTCCGGCATCACGACCGTGCTGGATGCAATCTCGGTGGGCGACCTGGATGCCGACAGCCTTAGGACCCAGACCATGATCTCCTGCATAGAAGGCTTGAGACAGGCCGGCGGCGCCGGCATCCTGCGCGCCGACCATTTCCTGCACTTGCGGCTGGAACTGGCCGAACAGAATTTGCTGGGCTGGTTTGAACCCTATGTCGACGACGACAGCCTGAAGCTGGTGTCGCTGATGGATCATACGCCGGGCCAGCGGCAGTGGACCGACATCAGCCATTACCGCGTGTACGTGAGCGGCAAGCGCGGCTGGAGCGAAGAGAAGGTCGACGGCATGCTGGAAGGCTTGCTGCACAGGCAGCAAGTGTACGCGGCCGCCAACCGGCGCGACGTGGTCGACCTGTGCAACCGCCGCCGCCATCCGATCCCGCTGGCAACGCATGACGACACCACGCTGGAGCACGTGATCGAAGGGGTGGCAAACGGCGTCTCGCTCTCCGAATTTCCGACCACGCTGCTGGCGGCCAGGGCCGCGCATGAACACGGTCTCGGCATCATCATGGGCGCACCGAACATGGTCAGGGGCGGCTCGCATTCCGGCAATGTATCCGCCGCGGAACTGGCGCGCGCCGGCCTGGTGGATGCCTTGTCTTCCGACTATGTGCCCGCCAGTCTGTTGCACGCCGCTTTTGTCTTGTTGCGCGAGGGCTATGACCTGCCCAGGGCGATTGCCACCGTGACGCGCAATCCGGCGCAAATGGTGGGCCTGACCGACAGGGGCGAAATCGCGCAAGGCCTGCGGGCCGACTATATCCGCGTGCGGGTGGTGCAGGATATTCCTGTCGTGATGGGCGTCTGGAAAGCCGGCCTGCAGATTGCGTGATCGCGCGTAAATAGCGTGCCCGCGGCGCTATTCAGAGCCTGCGGTTTTTGAGACGGCAAGTTTCTCAAGTTGCTGAAAAAGCACCGAAACGCGTATCGGTATAGTATGTAAGGTCTTTGTCAGATCGGCATTTTTTTGCCTTGCACACTATGAAAACCAAATTGTGGTCACTCACGCTGGGCAATTTCGCGATCGGCACCGGCGCGCTGATCGTGCCCGGCATGCTGAATGAGTTGTCGGCCGATCTCGCCGTCACGCCGGCAGCGATAGGCGTAGTCATCTCGGCGTTCGCGATGACGATCTGCGTGGGCGGCCCTTTCCTGGCGGGCTGGACCAGTGCGCTAGAGCGGCGCGTCCTGCTGACGGCGGCGCTGTTGCTGTATGCGGTGATGCATATATTGGCGGCGTGTGCTCCCGGCTACCTCAGCCTGATGGCGATCCGGGTCGTGACGGCGATAGGCGCGGCGCTGTTCACCGCGCAGGCGGCGGCGACGGCGGGTTTGCTGGTGCCGGCGGAGCAGCGCGGCAAGGCGATAGGGCTGGTGTTTCTCGGCTGGTCGATTGCCGCGGTGGTCGGCATGCCCGTGGGGGCCTACCTGGGCGCGCACATAGGCTGGCGGCTGACGATAGCGCTGGTGGGCGGCCTGTCTGCGCTATTCGCGCTGTGGGTATGGCTGCAGATTCCGGCGCGGCTATTCGTGCCGGCGATGGACAAGGCGGCGTGGAAATCCCTGTATGCAAACAAGCCCCTGCTGCTGGCGATTTCCGTTACGGCAATCCAGGGCGTGGGCCAGTTCACGCTGTTTTCGTATATTGCCGCCGTGCTGAAAGAATTCATCCAGGCCGGCCCGACCACGATCAGCGTGTTGTTTGCGTGTTTCGGCGTGACCGGCGTGATAGGCAACCTGCTGGCCAGCCGCTTCATGGATCGCCTGGGCACGACCCAGGTTGGATTGTATGCGATGGGCTGCATGTGCCTGGCGCAGATTTTCTGGCCGCTGACGCGCGACTCGCTGGGCATTACCACGCTATTGATGCTGTTATGGGGGCTGGGTTGCTTCGCGCTGAACGGCGTGCAACAGGCGCGGCTGGTGGAAATGGCGCCGGCTCTGGCGCCGGCCTCGGTATCGCTGAATTCCTCCGCGATCTACCTGGGGCAGGCGCTGGGGGCATTGACCGGCGGCGCGATGATCAGCGCCGGGCACCTGGCACAGCTGTCTATCGTCGGTGCGGTGCTGCTGGCGCTGGCGATGCTGGTGTCGCAATTTGCCGCAAGGATGTCGCGCAGGATAGGGGTAGGCGAATTGGCTTAAATTTGCCCGATTCTGTAGGGTCGGCAGTCCCTGCCCACGCGGATATAAAATACCGATACAGCCCGGGGTAAATTTCCAAAAGTGCAAAGGCACGATGGGCACAGGTGCCCATACGGTGTGTTATTTTTTATCCGCCCATAATACGCCGCCGGTAGCCCAGTCTTCTTTTTTCACGTCGGTAATGATCACGTCGACCGATTCCGGCGACGAGCCCAGCGTCGCGCAGGCGGCTTCGGTAATCGCTTTTACAAACGCGCGTTTTTGTTCCAGCGTGCGGCCTTCAAACATTTGTACATTGATCGTGGGCATATCGTTTCCTTGGTTTGATTAGTTAGTATAGGTGGGGCTGAGCAGGTCCAGTTTGCGCAACAGCGCCGGCCACTCCAGTATACCTTCGGGCGAGCCGTCGCCCAGCAATTCCAGGTGGGTCTGGCCGCAAATTTCCGGCGTGGGCTGGTGCAGACAGCCACCGCCGGCCTGCGCCTTCCATTGTATTGCACAGGCCTTGTCCAGGGTATCCATCAGCACATAGGCTTCGGCGACGCTGCGCCCGCAAGTCAGCGTACCGTGATTGCGCAGCAGCATCGCCGGCTTGTCGCCCAGCGCCGCGGTCAGCTGGCCCTGCTCCAGCGGCGACAGCGCCAGTCCCTGATAATCGTGGTAGGCCAGTTGGCCGTAAAAGCGCAGCGCGTGCTGCGATAGCGGCAGCAGACCCTGCTCCTGTATGCCGACCGCGATGCCGTTGGTATTGTGCAGATGCATCACGCACGCTGCATCAGGCCGTGCCGCATGCACCGCCGCGTGGATCGCGAAACCGCTCACATTCACCTTATGATGCCGGCCGCTGACGGTCTTCCCTTGCAGGTCTATCTTGACCAGGTTGGATGCGCAAACCTCGTCAAACCGCAGGCCGAAAGGGTTCAGCAGGAAATGGCCGGGCTCGCCCGGCACCGTAGCGGAGATGTGCGTATAGATCAGGTCATCCCAGCCGTTCAGCGCGCACAGGCGGTAGCAGGCGGCCAGGTCGATGCGGGTTTGCCATTCAGTGTCAGTCATGGGGGCAGTCCAAGAGTGTTGCCGCGTCAGCACCGCTCCGGTACTTGCGGCAGCCGCGCAAATAGGTGATTGTAGCCTGAATGGCGCGCAACGGAATCCGCGGCTCTATTTGCGCTGGTGCACCAGTTTACCCGCCGCATAGGTCGCCGCGATGCTCCTGTCGTCGCCCAGCAGCGCCAGCGCAAACAGCAATTCTTCCAGGCTGTCGGTGCGCGCGGTGCGGCGCGCCAGCAAAGGCGTGGCTTGCGGGTCGAGCACGATGAAATCGGCTTCGGCATCCTTGGCGAAATTGCCTATCGTGCCTTCCAGTTGCATGCTGCGCGCGCCGCCCAGCGTCGCCAGGTAAAACATGCGCGCCGCCGGCAGGTAGGTGCCGCCCATGCGCGCGACCTTGTAGGTTTCGTTCATCGTTTGCAGCATGGAGAAGGAGGTGCCGCCGCCGACGTCGGTGGCCAGCGACAGGGGCACGCCCGCCGCCTGCGCGCGCTGGAAGTCAAACAGGCCGCTGCCCAGGAACAGGTTGGACGTGGCGCACAGCGACACCGCCGATTGGGTTTCGGCCATGCGCTGGCGGTCGGTGTCGTCCAGCCAGATGCAGTGCGCATACATCGCGCGTTCGCGCATCAGGCCGTAGCGGTCATAGATATCCAGGTAGCTGCGCGCCTGCGGGAATAATTCCCTGGCCCACTTGCATTCGTCCTTGTTTTCGGCGACGTGGGTTTGCACGTAAGTGTCCGGATATTTCCTTGCCAGTTCACCGGCCAGCTGCAATTGCGCCTCGCTGGAGGTCGGCGCGAAACGCGGCGTGATCGCATACAATTGGCGGCCGCGCTTGTGCCACTTCTGTATCAGCGCCTCGGTATCGCGCGCGCCGCTCTCTGCGGTATCGCGCAGGAATTCCGGGCAATTCCTGTCCATCAGCACCTTGCCGGCGACCATGCGCAGGTTGCGTTTTTCGCTTTCGTGAAAGAAGGCTTCCACCGATTCCGGATGCACCGTGCAATACACCATTGCGGTGGTGGTGCCGCAACGCAGCAGCTCGTCGACGAAGAAGGACGCCACTTCGCCCGCGTGCTCCGGGTCCTGGAACTTGCGTTCGGTCGGGAAGGTGTATTTTTCCAGCCACGGCAGCAAGCCCGGCGCCGGCGATGCGATCATGTCGGTCTGCGGGTAATGGATATGGCTGTCGATAAAGCCCGGCATGATGATCTTGCCGGGGAAGTGCGCAACGTCAGTGCCTGCAGGCAGGCTGGATTTCAGCCGGGCATAGTCGCCCGCCGCGTGCACGCGGCCGTCATGGATGATCAGCAGGCCGTCTTCATGCCACTGCACCCCTTGTGCGTTGTGCAGAGGGTCGTCGGTAAAATGCAGCAGGCTGGCACGGTAGGCTTGCGTGGTGTTTGGTATGGACATATGAATCTTATCTATTGCCGGATAAGTAGGGTGGGCAGTCTCTGCCCACGCCGGTTGGCGCCGGTCGCACTGAGCCGGGTGGGCAAATGCCCACCCTACATGTTAAATGATGAAAGATTAAACGACGGAAATCGCTTCCACCGCCTTCAAAATCGCTTCGCCGGTAGCCGGCGCCTGCAACGGCGGGTTCTTCTTGTAGTCCGCAACGCTGGCTATCGCGTCGCGGATCGCAAAGAACACCGAGAACGGCAACAGCAACGGCGGTTCGCCGACCGCTTTGGACCTGTGTATGCTGTCGGCCACGTTGCGGTTCTTGAACAATTTGATGTGCAAATCCTGCGGGCAATCCGAGATGGCCGGTATCTTGTAGGTGGACGGCGCATGCGTCGTCAGCTTGCCGGCCTGATTCCAGCACAGTTCTTCGGTAGTCAGCCAGCCCATCCCTTGGATGAAGGCGCCTTCGACCTGGCCGATGTCGATCGCCGGGTTCAGCGAATTGCCGGCGTCGTACAGCGCGTCGGCGCGCAGCAGCTTCCACTCGCCGGTCAGCGTATCGACGATCACTTCGGACACCGCGGCGCCATACGCATAGTAGGAGAACGGGCTGCCGGTCATGCTCTTGCTGTCCCAGTGCAGGTGCGGCGTGGCGTAGAAGCCGTCCGACCATAATTGCACGCGGGCCAGGTAGGCTTTTCCTACCAGGTCGGCAAACGGGATGGTCTGGCCGTTGACCTGTACCTGTTGCGCATAGAATTGCACGTCGGCAGCGGTGGTAGCTCCATCGCCGTAGGTGTTGGCGGCAAAAGCCGCCAGCCTGTCGCGCACCTGGCGCGCCGCATCTTGCGCCGCCTTGCCGTTCAGGTCGGCCCCGGTGGAGGCGGCGGTGGCCGAGGTATTGGCAATCTTGCCGGTGTCGGTGGCGGTGACGCGCACCGAACCGAGCGACACGCCCAGTTCATGCGCCACCACCTGGGCCACCTTGGTGTTGATGCCCTGGCCCATTTCAGTGCCGCCATGGTTGACCAGCACCGAGCCGTCCACATACACGTGCACCAGCGCGCCGGCCTGGTTCAGGTGGGTGACGTTGAAGGCGATGCCGAATTTGTGCGGGGTGAACGCCAGGCCTTTTTTCAATACCGGGCTGGCCGCATTGAAGGCGGTGATCTCGGCGCGGCGCTGGCGGTATTGGCTGCTTTGCTCCAGTTCCGCCGCCAGTTCGTGGATGACGTTATCGACAACTTTCTGGCCGTATTGCGTGACGTTGCGGCCTTCGGCGTCGTTGCGTCCATAAAAGTTCAGCTTGCGCACATCCAGTGCATCCCTGCCCAGATTGCGGGCAATATCGTCGATGATGTATTCAATCGCAATCGCGCCCTGCGGGCCGCCGAAACCGCGGAACGCGGTGTTCGACTGGGTATTGGTCTTGCCGCACATGGCCTTGATGTCGACATCCGACAAATAATAGGCATTGTCAAAATGGCAGACCGCGCGGGTCGCCACCGGGCCGGACAGGTCGGCCGAGAAGCCGGCGCGCGATACCATTTCCACCTTGGCGCCCAGTATCAGCCCCTGCTCGTCGTAGCCAACTTCGTATTCATAATGGAATTCATGGCGTTTGCCGGTGACCATCATGTCGTCGTCACGGTCGGCGCGCAGCTTGACCGGGCGCTTCTGGTGCAGCGCGCACATCGCAGCGACCGCGGCCCACAGGCCGGATTGCGACTCCTTGCCGCCGAAACCGCCGCCCATGCGGCGGCATTCGACCTGTACATTATGCGAGGGCACATCCAGTGCATGCGCGATGATATGCTGCATCTCGCTTGGGTGCTGGGTAGAGCAGTACACATGCATGCCACGGCCTTCCTTCGGTATTGCATAGGAAATCTGGCCTTCCAGGTAAAACTGTTCCTGGCCGCCGACGTCCAGTTTGCCGCGCACATGGTGCGGCGCGTTCGCTATGGCTTGCTGCGCATCGCCGCGTTTCAGGCTCATGGGAGGGATCACGAAGGATAGGGCATCCCTGGCCGCCACCGGCGTCAGGATAGCCGGCAGCTCTTCATACACGATCTGTACCTTGCGCACCGCGCGGCGCGCCAGGTCATGGCTCTCGGCCACCACCACAAAGATGGGCTGGCCCACGTACTGGACCACGCCGTCGGCCAGGATCGGGTCGTCATGAATGATGGGGCCGCATTCGTTGGCGCCGGGGAAATCGGCTGCGGTGTATACCGCAATCACGCCGGCGGCGCTGCGCACGGCGTCGAAATCCATGGAAACGATTCTGGCATGGGCTTTTTGCGACAGGCCCAGCGCCGCATGCACGGTACCCTGCAATTCCGGCAAGTCATCGGTATACGTCGCCTCGCCCAGCACGTGCAGGATGGCGGATTCGTGCGGATGAGACTGGCCGACTTCAGCCCAGTGTATGGGGCCGGCGCCCTTGTTGGCTTCTGCGATCAAAAACGGATCAGCTTGCTTGTTCATCATTACTCCGTGTATCGATTAGGCGTGCGCAAAGGCGTTGACGTCCAGGTTGGACAAAGGCGCGTCCGCGCGGGTTTCCAGCCAGAAGCGGCGCAGCAGGTTTTGCGCGGTCTTCATCCGGTAGTCGCTGGAGGCGCGCATGTCGGACAGCGGCGCATAGTCTTGCGCCAGCGCCGCCGCCGCGGCATCCAGGTTGGCTTGATTCCAGGCCCGCCCTTCCAGCACGGCTTCCGTCCGGTCGGCGCGCTTGGAGGTGGCGGCCATGCCGCCGTAGGCGATGCGTACGTCCGTCACCGTGTCGCCGGTCAGCGTGGCGGAAAATGCCGCGCATACCGCCGAGATATCCTGGTCGTAGCGTTTGGCCAGCTTGTACGTGCGGAAGATCCGGTTCTTGCGCGGCAAGGGCACGCGTACCGCTTCGACGATCTCGTCGGCCTGCATGTCTTTTTTCTGGTAGGCCAGGTAGAGTTTTTCCAGCGGCATCACCAGCCGTCCGCGGCCGCCGTTCAATACCACTTCGGCGCCCAGCGCAATCAGCCACGGCGAAGAATCGCCGATAGGCGAGCCGTTGGCGACATTACCACCCAGGGTGCCGGCATTACGGATAGGCAGCGAGGCAAAGCGCTTCCACAACTCGGTCAGCTGGTCGGGGTAATGGGTGCAGATGGCTTCATAGGCGTCATTCAGCGAGACGGCGGCGCCGATTTCCAGCATGCCGTCCTGTATTTTCATTTGCTTCAGTTCCGCCACCTGGCCCAGGTAGATGATGTCGTTCAGATCGCGCATCTGCTTGGTGACCCACAGGCCGACGTCGGTAGAGCCGGCCAGGATCACGGCGTTCGGCCTGGCGGCGCGCAGGGCCAGCAATTCGGCCAGCGTGCGCGGCGCATGGAAGCTCTGGCCGTTATGGCTATAGCTGAAGGATTCCTGGCGCTGTAAGGATTGCAAGGCCGCAGCCAGGGCTGCCCGGTCGAATTCCTGCCTGGGGAATTCGCACATGCGCTGGGCGGCGTCGATGATGGGGCGGTAGCCGGTGCAGCGGCACAGGTTGCCGGACAAGGCATCGTCGATTTGCTTGCGTTGCGGGGGAGCAGAGGAAGCTTCGTTTTTCAGGTACAGATCCCACAGGGACATCACAAAGCCGGGCGTGCAAAAGCCGCACTGCGAGCCGTGGCACTCCACCATCGCCTGTTGCACCGGATGCAGCTGGTCGCCGTTTTTCAGGTCTTCCACCGTAAACAGGGCCTTGCCGTCCAGCGTAGGCAGCATTTGTATGCACGAGTTCACCGATTTCAATTGCACCTGGCCATCCTGCAATTCGCCAATGACGACGGTGCAGGCGCCGCAGTCGCCCTCGGCGCAACCTTCCTTGGTGCCGGTGCAATGCAGGTCTTCGCGCAGATGCTGCAACACGGTCCGGGTGGTGGCTGAACGGTCTACGCTATGGGTGCTGCCCCGGTAGTAAAAACGAATCGGTTCCGACATGAATTCTCCATCATAATTTTTCTTCGGGATCAGCAATTTTCTTGCCAACGTTGAAATCCCGCTCTGGAAGAGCTGCGCGATGTTGCTAATTGGCACGAATGTTGCGTCTAACTGTCATGCCAAGGGCAGCGTCCTCCCACAGTTTGAGATTACCACCCGTGTAGAAAATGACCATATGAGAATAATGATGCGCAATATCAATGGCAGGGCATTTACGTGCTCAGGCGAAGAAAATTCTGTTCAATTGTTAAATTGCTGCAATAGTTAGTTTGCACATTTTTTGGGCATATTTGACAGCGCAGATCATTGAAAACGCTTTGTATTTTTTTGCCCTGCGGCTACCTGTTTTCAATGGAATTTTCATGGAGAAAGCCTTGCTATACGGAAAAAATCGAGTATATTCTTGGTCGGATGTAGTTAACTCCTATCATCTTTGTCGGCGCTTCGATCCTGGGAGAAGAGCGGGAATCAGTCCCTTGATTGATGAATGCTCTGTTGCCCGTGATTGAGCGTGTTGCAAAAACGATGGGCTGGAGAGCCGGCCGGACCTGGGCATCGATCCTGGGGCCGGCAGATTTACAGGGGCCGATGGGCAGGCGCATGCATCAATTCCTTACATCACTTAATAAAAGAAACTAATAAATGAACTTAGCAAAAATGAAGGTAGGCAAGCGTCTGGGCCTCGGTTTTGCCCTGGTGCTGGTACTGTTGCTTGCAGTGACCGCACTGGGCATCAGAAGCGTGTCGCAAATCCAGAACCGGCTGGAAAGAGTCATCGGTGTCAGCAATGTAGAGAGCCGCCTGGTCATGGATATGCGCGCAATCGTGTACGACCGCATGGTTTCGCTGCGCAACCTGACCCTGCTCAACGATGCCGGCGATATGGAGCCGGAACTGGCCAGGATCAAGGAGCAATCCAAGAAGTATACCGAGGCTGAAGCCAAGCTGGCGGAGATGTTCGGCAGCGAATCCAGTACTTCAGCGGAAGAAAAGGCCTTGCTGGCCAAGCTGAAAGAACAGGAAAACGCTTCCGCCTCCTTGCCGGCCAAGGCGCAGGAGCTGGGTTTGGCGAATAATCCTGAAGTCGCGACCATCACGCTGATCAAGAAAATCCGTCCGGTGCAAAAGAAGTGGCTGGACACGCTGGATGAGATGGTCACGCTGGAAGACAAACTGAATGCGCAGATCGCCGCCGACGCGAAATCCGCCTTCGCCACCGCCAGCAGCATGATGCTGATCTTCGCCGTGCTGGCCTTGCTGGCCGGTATCGCGGCGGCCTGGGCGATTACCCGCAGCCTGTTGAAGCAACTGGGCGGCGAACCGGATTATGCGGCCAAGATCGCCAGCCAGATCGCGGCCGGCGATTTGTCCGCTGCTATCGACACCAAGCCGGGCGACAACTCCAGCCTGCTGGCGGAAATGAGGGCGATGCGCGACAGCCTGGTCGACATCGTCGGCCAGGTGCGCGTCGGTACCGACACCATCGCCACGGCATCCAGCGAAATCGCCACCGGCAACCTGGACCTGTCTTCGCGCACCGAGCAGCAAGCCGGTTCGCTGGAAAAGACCACGTCATCGATGAAGGAACTGACGGTCACGGTGAAACAGAATGCCGACAATGCGCGTGAAGCCAACCAGCTGGCGGCCTCCGCATCGGAAGTGGCGCGCCAGGGCGGCGTCGTGGTGGCGCAGGTGGTGGATACCATGGGCTCCATCAATGAATCGGCAAAGAAAATCGTCGACATCATCAGCGTCATCGACGGCATTGCGTTCCAGACCAATATCCTGGCGCTGAATGCGGCGGTGGAAGCGGCGCGCGCCGGCGAACAAGGGCGCGGCTTTGCAGTGGTGGCCGCCGAGGTGCGCAACCTGGCGCAACGCAGCGCTGCTGCGGCCAAGGAGATCAAGACGCTGATCGGCGATTCTTCGGAAAAAGTGGAGGTCGGCAGCAAACTGGTGGCCCAGGCCGGCATCACGATAGACCAGGTTGTCACCAGCGTGAAACACGTGACCGATATCATTGCCGAGATCAGCGCCGCCAGCCAGGAGCAGAGCGTGGGCATCGAGGAAGTCAATCGGGCGATCATCGAGATGGACGGCGTGACGCAGCAAAATGCCGCGCTGGTGGAAGAAGCCGCCGCCGCCGCCCAGAGCCTGCAAGACCAGGCCGCCGAGCTGGCCAGGGTAGTCAGTATCTTCAGGCTGAGCGCCGGCGACCAGTTCAGCATCAGCGCGGCGCCCGCGCCGGCGCCGGTAGTGCAACGCGTCGAACCCAAGCCGGTGGCGATCAAGGCCAGGGCCAAGGCGATCGCCGCCAAGCCGGCACCGGCCGCCAGGAGCAGCGCGCGCAAGATTGCCGCATCGTCCGGCAAGGACGACGAATGGGTTGAGTTTTAATCAATCAGTAAATTTTGTCGCAAAGAAGGAATGCGGCTGGCGCCGATTGCCGGTCGCAGAGTTTATAAATAATTTGAAAAGAGTATGATGATGAATGCCCGCTTTTCCACGTTGTCCGCCCTGGTTTCCGCTGTATTGTTGGCCGCTGCAGCTTCCGCGCTGGCGGCTGAAACTTCCCCCGTCCTGGATAGCAAATCCTGCGACTCCCCCAAATACCCAAAAGCTGCGTTGATGAACGAAGAAACCGGCACGGTCAGCATGGGCTTCCTGATTGCTGTTGACGGTAAAGTGGTCGAATCCAAGATTGAGAAATCCAGCGGCTCCAAGAGCCTGGACAAAGCGGCGCTGGGTGCTTTCAGCCAGTGCAAATTCAAACCTGGCACCAAGGACGGCAAGGCCGACCAATTGTGGTCCAAGGTGGATTTTGTCTGGAAACTCGAATAATCGAATGATAATAGCCGGATGTAAAAAAAGGGAGCCGAGGCTCCCTTTTTGTTTTCCGGCAGGTTTGGCCTTAGCCGGCGCCGAGATAGATGAATTTGAACAGAAACACGCTGGAGATGACGCCGGCAATCGCAGACACCTGTTTGACGCGGCCGGTCAGCAGCTTCAGCACGACGTAGGTGATAAAGCCGAATGCCACGCCGTTGGCGATAGAGTAGGTGAACGGCATCAGCAAGGCGGTGACCGCGGCAGGCACGCTTTCTGTCGTATCTTCCCAATCGATTTCGGTCAGTTCGCGCAGCATCAGGCAGGCAACATAGAACAGCGCGGGTGCGGTCGCATACATCGGCACTGTGCCCGCCAGCGGCGAGACGAACAAACAAGCCAGGAACAGCACCGCAACAGTGACGGCAGTCAGGCCGGTGCGGCCGCCTGCCTGGACGCCGGCGGCGCTCTCTATATAGGCGGTAGTGCTGGAAGTGCCGAGGAAGGCACCGACGGCAATCGCCGTGCTGTCAGCCATCAGCGCTTTGTTCATGCGGTCCAGCTTGCCTTCTTTCAGCAGGCCGGCACGGTTGGCCACGCCCATCAGGGTGCCGGTAGCGTCGAACAGCTCCACCAGGAAGAATACCAGCACCACATTCACGATACCGATGGACAGCGCGCCCTTGATGTCCAGCTTGAACAGCGTCGGCTCCAGCGAAGGCGGGGTGGATACCAGGCCGGCGAAATGATTGCCGCCAAAGATGAAGCTGGCGACCGTCACGGCCAGGATGCCGATCAGGATGGCGCCGCGCACTTTCAGGCGATCCAGCGCCACGATCAGGAAAAAGCCGCAGATTGCCAGGATAGGGCCGGCTTCGTGCAGATTGCCCAGGGTCACATAGGTGGCCGGATTGGGCGCGATGATGCCGGCGCTCTTCAGGGAAATAATGCCGAGGAACAGGCCTATCCCCACCGTGATCGCGGTGCGTATCGAATGCGGGATGCCGCTGATGATCAGCTCGCGTATCTTGAAGATGCTGACGAACAGGAATAGGCAGCCGGAAATGAAGACCGAACCCAGCGCCACTTGCCACGGAAAGCCCATGCCCTTGACGACCACGTAGGCGAAATAGGCATTCAGGCCCATGCCCGGCGCCAGCGCGATAGGGTAGTTGGCGTACAGGCCCATGATCAGCGTGCCCAGCGCGGCGGCGACGCAGGTGGCGACGAATACCGCATCCTTGGGCATACCCGCATCGCCGAGGATGGACGGGTTAACGAAGATGATATAAGCCATCGTCAGGAATGTGGTGAGACCGGCGAGCAGCTCGGTGCGTACGTCGGTCCCATGATCCTTAAGTTTAAAAAATTTCTCCAGAAATAACATTTTGTTCCTCGCTCCTCGCTTTATTATGAAATCCAACCTAACCAAATTTTTTTCCGATTCCAGCCAGGCCGCATCTTAACTGTTGGTCGAGACGCTTCCTACTATTTTCAGCTATTGATATTCGCAATTCGGGTGATGTAATGTCGTTCATAAAAGATTCCCGCAGTTGCCGGAATTTTGCATGTTGATTATTTGATTTTGGTGATAGTTCGCCGCCGCCGTGGGGTGCGGGCAGATATTGCGCTTGTAGCGTTTTGTATATGCCGGCGATTTGTGGCTTTTTCGGCATGCTCTCGGTTGCTTGGGCGATTGGGGGGAAAGGTAGTACCATGCAGTAATTACCACGCCCTGATTTTCGCGAACCGCCATGTGCCAGTTACTAGGAATGAATTGCAATACCCCGACCGACATCGTGTTCAGCTTTACCGGCTTTGCCACCCGCGGCGGCCGCACCGACGAACATAAGGACGGCTGGGGCATCGCCTTTTTTGAAGGCAGCGGCGTGCGTCATTTTGTCGACCACCAGGCAGCCGTGGCGTCGCCCATCGCAGAGCTGATCAAGCGTTACCCGATTAAATCGAAGAATGTGATCGCCCATATACGCAAGGCGACGCAAGGGCAGGTGACGCTGGAAAACTGCCACCCTTTTGTACGCGAGTGCTGGGGGCGCTACTGGGTGTTTGCGCACAATGGCGACCTGAAGAATTTCAGTCCGGTGCTGGACGGGCCGTATAGGCCGGTCGGCAATACCGACAGCGAGCTGGCCTTTTGCTACCTGCTGCAAGAAATGCGCCGGCATTTCGGCGAGGCCGTGCCGGCGCTGGCGGACCTGACGGCCTTCCTGCAACGAGTCACCGAGGAAATCGCCGCCTACGGCACTTTCAATATGATGCTGTCGAACGGCGAGGCGCTGTTCGCGCATTGTTCCACCAAACTGCATTACATCGTGCGCCAGTACCCGTTTACGACGGCCAAGCTGTCGGACGAAGAAGTGTCGGTGGATTTTGCCGAAGTGACCACGCCCAGGGACAGGGTTGCCGTGATCGTCACCGAACCGCTGACCAACAATGAAACCTGGATCCAGTTCCAGCCGGGGCAATTGAAGGTCTTTGTCGATGGCGCAGTGTGCGTCCCTTGCGAGGCGCTAAGCTAGGTCGGCTGCTGCCACTGGATCGCGCGCGTCTGCATTTCGCTGATCTGCTCCTGGGTCAAGCCTGATTTGACCAGGTCGCGGCTATCGCCGGATTTTTTGCCGATAAACAGGCTGGCCTGCAGCATCAGCTGGTAGGCTTTCAGCGGATCGCGGGCCACGCCTTCTCCTTCCAGGTATTTCAGGCCCAGGTTGAAGTGGGCGCTGGCGGAACCGTGCGCCACTGCCTGCGTATACCAATACACCGCTTTTTGGTCGTCGCGCGGCATGCCTTCGCCGTCATCGTAAATGTCGGCCAGCTTATCCTCGGCGCTGACATTGCCTAGCGCCGCCGCCTGTTCAAACCAATAGATGGCCTTTTGCATGTCCTGCGGTACGCCTTTGCCGCGGTAGTACAGGTAGCCTAGCTGGAACTGGGCGCTGGAGAATTGCTGCGCGGCGGCTTTTTCATACCAGGAGGCCGCCTGCCGGTAGTCGCGCGCGACGCTCTCGCCCCTGTTGTACATCAGGCCCAGATGGGTTTGCGCTCCGGCATGCCCCTTGGCGGCGGCCGCCTCCAGCCAGGACAGCGACTGCTTGAGATCCCGCTTTACCACGGTGCCGTTGTAATACAGGATGCCCAGCGTGGTCTGCGCCGTGGCATCGCCTTGTGCCGCCGCCTGTTTCAGCCTGGCGATGCCGGCACTGCCATCGACGACAGGCTCGGCGATAGGCTTCAATGCGTCGCCGGCCAGGGTCGCCCCGGATAACAGAGCCACCAGGCCGAGCAACAGGATTTGTAATATTTTTCTCATGCTCGGCATTCCTTGTGCTGATGCTGCTATTGCGGCTGTACGCTGCGCTCACAATCCATATGCCGCATTGCTCGATGCTGCAGTGTAACCAATTCGCGCGTTCGAATAAAGATGCTGATTGGAAATAGATTATTTTACTGCCTGCAACAATGCCGCCGGCCGTGTGCGAACCCTGGCCACTGCAGACGGCACACACGGATAAGTGCGGCGCGCCTTGATCTGCCACCGGCCGAATGCCCCCGTTACGCAATGAATAATGCATTTAAGGCTATTCACATAAACTAATTTGGTTTAGTCTGGTTAACGCCATGTAGAGATACCTGACAATGCCCTTTTTCGGCCCAACACCCTAGATGCGACACACTGAATAATGAGTAACCGACCGCACGATCATCTGGACACCAATTTGCTGCGTGTGCTGCACACCTTGCTGGTGGAGCGCAGCGTCACGCGCACCGCGATGAAACTGGGGCAATCGCAACCGGCGATCAGCAATATGCTGAAACGCCTGCGCGAAATCACCGGCGACGCCATCCTGGTCAGGGGCAAAACCGGCATGACGGCCACCGAGCGCGGCGAGGAATTGCTGTTGCTGGCCAAGCAGGGCCTGAGCGTGATGGAGAGCATCTCCAATCCGGCGCCGGCCTTCCTGCCGACGCAGACGCAAAGGGTATTCCACCTGGGGGCGCCGGATTACCTGAGCGTGCTGCTGATCCCGCTGATCATGGAAAAAGTGCGCGAACAGGCGCCCCATGCCGGTCTGGTGGTGCACTCGCTGAACGCGGGCTTCGATTATTCTTCGGCGCTGGAAAGCGGCGAGCTGGATGTGGTGATCGGCAATTGGCCGGATTTGCCGCAGCACCTGCACCTGGCGCATCTGTTCGAGGACGAGCTGGTGTGCATGATCAATAAAGAGCATCCGGTGGTCAAGAAGGGCCTGTCGCTGAAGTATTACCTGGAGATGGCGCACCTGGCGCCGACGCCGTACATGATGGGGCACCGCAGCATCATAGACAGCGCGCTGGCGGAGCAGGGCTTGAAGCGGCAAATCAAGATGACGATACCGTATTTCGGCATGGTGCCGTATGTGTTATCCAAGACCGACCTGATCTTCACCACCAGCCGCAGCTTTGCGATGCACTTTGCCGGCCAGTGGCCGATCGCGGTGCTGCCGATGCCGGTACCGATGCCGAAGATGCGCTTCTTCATGCTGTGGCACGAGCGTTCGCACGCGGCCGCCGAGGTGCAGTGGCTGCGCAAGATCGTCGCCGACGCATCGCGCGAGATCATGGGCAAGTCGGCGGAAGAGCTGACCGGCGGCATGTTGAATGAACTGAAGGCGACCTGGTGGAAATAGGCTGCCAATAGCCTGTCTGCGATGCGGCGGCACTGGCCTGCTTGCCGTGCATGACAACCTGCCGTCCGGCATCTCCCTAGAAGACAAGGCTGCGATCAGCGAGCCCGCTGACCGCAGAGAGAAGTTCACCGGATCGCGCCTTCCATCAGGGGCCCCGCCTGCACCGTAAGCATCAAGCGACAGGGATCTCTATCACCTCATACGGTTCCAGGCTGCTGATCGCCTCGAAAGGATCGGGCTCGCGCCATACAAACAGGCGGCATGTGATCTTGTCCGGCGTGATATCCACGATGGAAAAGCCGTTTTTCTCTATCGGCTGGATATTGCGTTCCAGCGTGACCTCCGTGGGTGTGCTGGGCGCCAGGCCGCGCGCGGTGCTAGGCCAGCCGGCCTTGCCGGTGCCCAGGGTGCCGTTCAGGATCAGGTACAACGGGTTTTTGCTCAGATCCAGGTCGCCGCTCCTGAGCATGCGGTCCCAGCCTGTTGCATGGAGATCGCCCGACATCATGACCGCGGGCCGCTTCTGGTTTGTCATCGCGGTGACGATGCGCTGATGCTGCGCAAACCAGCCGGTCTGCCACATATACTTGCTCTTCGCCGTGCTCAGGTGCATGTTCTTTCCCGTCACTGCCCAAAAACGTTGCGATATGGCGCCCGGCGGCGCAGCAGCGGTTTCATCCGATACCACCACATCGGCATACCATTCCCGCCACTTGCCGGCAGACCAGCCGAAAGGCGTGGACGGCATGTGGATCAGATGGCGCACCTCGGACTGCCGGGTGCGCTCCACCAGCCATTTTTCGGCTTCCGGCGGAATGATGCCGGCGTGCTTATCCTTCAGCGACATATAGCGCCCGCAGTCATACATCAGCACTTCCAGCAGATTGCCGTAACGCAGCGTGCCGAAGCATTCAGACAACTGGGGTGCCCGGTCGCTGGCGTTACTGCCGGGCAGCATCAAAGAGCGCGTTGCGTCGGGCAAGAACTCCGGGTAATACAAATCCTGCACAGTGCGGCCCAGATTCAGGTCGAAGTGGTCCGGCGGAAAGGTGACGAAATTTTCTTCCGCCTCGTCGTTCTCAAAATAATCATGATCATCCATCATGAAAAACACCGGAGTCGAGCGCAGGCGGGTGCCGTACAGCTGCGCTATCTGCGGATCGACAACGGTGGTGAGGATGCGCTCGTTATCCGTTCCCAGCACGGGCTGCGTGGTATCAAACATGCCTATGCCGTTATAGAAATCGTGCGCCGCCTTGCGGATGGCCGGGTTGTTGCTCTCCAGCCAGGTGCGCTGGTCCTGGTAGACGTGGTCGCCGTTGGCGATGACGGCGTGCGGCTGGAAGGACAGGCCGCGCTCCAGCAGCGCATGCCGGATGGCGAGCGAGCGGAACGCTTCCATGCCGCCGGGGCCGCGCGCATCCGGATGGCCGCCGGCGCAGGTGTAGACCAGCAGGCGCAGATGTTCCGGCGAGGCGTCGGGGGTAGGAAAGGTCTTCAGCGGCCAGGGCGAGCACAGCGGCTTTCCTTTCGCGTCTGCCAATTGCAAGGTATAGCTTGTGTCGGCCTTCAGGCCGGTGACGTCAAACTTCCAGAAGCGGCCCTTGGTATCGGACCTGCGCCCTTTGACATGTTTGCCGCCGATGGACAGCTGCGGCGCCTCTTTCAATGGCTGGGAAAAGGAGGCCTTGAGCAGGACGCGCTCATGGTTGGCCGCAGGGAGCAGGTGGGCCACCTGGCCGGCATTCCAGTCGTCCTTGGGGAAGGCATGGCTGGCAAACGGCAGGCTGGCGCCCACTGCCAGCGCACCGCTGGCCTGGATGAACTCGCGGCGGGAATAAGATTTTGGCATGGGGTCTCCTTTGTTTCGTCGCGGCAGGCTCGCTTGGCGGCAAGCGCCGCATGCCGTCCTGTCCCGCGATGAGGGTTTTTGTGATGGTGTCGTCCCGCCTCAGCGCTTTGGATGAAGCAGTGCCACATCACTATCAGCCCTGTGCGTCATAATGTAAAATAACGTAAAGCGAAAAATCCATAACTTTGGGGAATAATATGCTGGGAGACGATCTTGAATATTTTCTGGCAATCGCATCGACAAGGACCATTACCAGCACCGCAGAGCGGCTCGGCATCTCGCAACCGGCCTTGACCAAATCGGTGCAAAGGCTGGAGCGGAAGGTGGGCGTGAAGCTGGTCACACGCACCTCGCGCGGCGCGGAGCTGACCGATGCAGGGCGGGCATTTTGCGAGCGCCTGCAGGCAGTGGCGCGTGGCCTGGAGGATGCCGTGCAGGAGGCGCGGGATGTCGGCGGCAGCCAGGCAGGCTTGTTGCGCATAGGCGTGACGCCGGCCACGTCGGATTTCACGCTGGAGAGCCTGATGCCGACCTTGATGGTGGAAAGGCCGGTTGCCCACCTCAAATTCACCACCGCTCTGGGCGGCCCGCTGATAGACGCGCTGAGCCGGCGCGAGATAGAGCTGGCGGTATGCCCCGTCCCCGAGCGGCTGGACCCTTCCCTGGAGTGCGAGCCGCTGTATGCCGAACTATGCTGGCTGATGATGAACGACAAGCATCCTCTCGCCGCAAAAAAAGACATCAAGGTAACAGACCTCGTCGGCCATGCCTGGGCCGGCACCGGCAAAAACGAATTCACCCGCTCGCAGGTTGAACAGGCTTTTGCCCAACACGGCCTGGCTTTGCCACCCATGAGTGTCGAGGCCGATACCCTGAGCGCGCTGGCAACCATCGTTTCCCGCACCAAGCTGATCAGCATGACCAACATACGCAGCACGCGGCCCGGCTTTCTTCCCAAGAATGTCGTCGTGCGCCCGGTTTCATTGGGCGGCGTGCAAAGGAGGATAGGCGTCATCCGCCGGGCGGGATACCTGTCGCCGATCGCCTTGCGCGCGCAGGAGATACTGAGGAGTGCCGGCTAGTTGGTCGAAGTAGAGGGGGCCGGTGCTAAGCGAGATGGAACAGGCTGCTCCGGTCTTTGTATCTATACTTTGAGCGGTTGATTTCCGCCAAGCGATTGGACCGGTTATGGCTGCGGTCATTCGGCCATACCTTCTATTTGATATTGCTTTGGCAATTTTTGTGTGGCAGGATAAGGCAATTCCTTACCATAACCATCCATGCCAATTCTTGCTCAACTTCGTTCTTGGTGGACGTCCCGTAGGCCAAAGCCTATGGACCAAAAACTTTCCGTAGAATTTGACGACAATGAAGTTCGCGTTATCGTGCTAGAACAACTGGAAGCGACATGGAACCAAGAGTTCCGGTGGAATGACATTGACCGAGTATGTTTCAAGGACGGCGGACTGTATTCGTCGGACGTTATTCTTATCGAGCTCAAAGGCCGGCAAACGCCCGCAGTCATTCTCACCGAGGCGCGCGGGGGTAATGATTTCTTTGGGGCTCTCACAGATCGAGGGTATTTTCCGGAGGAAGTTTGGCGCCGCGCGATGGGAGAAACAAGTGGAGCTATGTATTGCTGGCCCCAGAAGCCTGCTAAAGAACCATCTGCTTAGTTTGGATAACCGACCGCTGCAGTCGGCCGAGGTTGTGTAAAAACGCGAGAAAATTCGATGCACGAAAAAATAGACCTTTCAGAACGCCCGCTACGCGATTTTCTCAGTGCCAGCAATGGTCACCCTACCCGCGAAAATTTCTGATTTTTGCGTTTTTACACAGCCTCGGCCAAAAGCTGCCACTCGAACCGTTCCTTTGGTTTTCCCAATAGCGGCCATTCGGAAAGAAAAGATATAGATCGATCTTACCTGAAAAAAATTAATCACCGATACTTCAATTTAATACACCAATATTTCGATAGTAAAACAATATATGAAAATAGCATCGCTGCAATTGTCTAATATTTTGAGCTACAAACATTTCGACAACGTCGAAAATGCTGAGATTATCAATTTTGGTGATGATCTCAATATTATTATTGGAGAAAATGGGTCAGGTAAATCAACTGCTCTGGAGGTCATAAATTTTCTGTTCAGGCGCGTACTCTATAAACAGTACAATCTCAATCAAGATCTATACGCTCAACGGAGCAGTATCAACATTGATCAGCGAAAACAGATCCTTCTACCTGCCAACAACCTTTCGTCCAATGGTTTTAGATTGGACCCCAATTGGAATACAGAAGATAAGCCTCAAACAATTCGTATTGTGGTTAAGTTGGATGAGATCGATATAAAGAATCTTCAGTTCCTGCAAGAAAAGCAAGGTACGTTAACGCCATGGATAGGACGATACACCACCAAGGGCGCAACCGCGGTGTCAGGCTATAGCGAAACATATACTCTAGATATCATCTTGAATCAAACTGAGAAAACGTTCTCTGTCCAACCTCGGGGTTGTGCGCAAGATTTTGGGTATGAGTACCTCACGGACTACAATTTTTACAAAGAGACGATCGCCCTTTACAATTTAGAAAATTCAGAGAATCCGATCGAAACGCTTTACGAGTCATTTACTCTTATAAGCAGTTACCGCAACTACCATGCTTTCAATGCCTCCATAAGCCTGCGAGATTACACCCCCGCCACGCAGATCCAGCAAATTCGGAGCGCTGACTTCACAAGGAGTATGAATGCCAACGATAACTCGGAACCGGCGATTTTCGCGCTTGTTCGTCTCCGAGTTGCAGAAATTCACTTCGGCTTAATCTCGCAGAAAATGAATGAGGCGGAATGCGAGGCCGCAGCTAACGAGCTGCCGTTTATAATTGAGATCAACAAGCGTCTCCGTATCGTCAATCTGACGTGCAAAATTAAACTTCTTGATCTTCGCACTTGGCAATACAGATTTGAGTTTCTGGATCTGCGAAGAAATAAGGCTATTGCGGATATCAACAGCCTCAGTGCCGGGCAGAAGGCAATTACCCACCTGGTTTTCGAGGCCTATGGACGAGGCGACCTAAAAGGTGGGCTCGTTATCATCGATGAGCCAGAAATTCATTTACATTATCAGTTTCAACATGAGTACCTACAAGTAATTCGAGAGTTAAACAAATATCAAAGCTGTCAATATATTCTTGTTACGCATTC
Source organism: Undibacterium sp. (assembly GCA_035487495.1). GTDB lineage: Bacteria > Pseudomonadota > Gammaproteobacteria > Burkholderiales > Burkholderiaceae_D > Undibacterium. Next base: position 1,954 of record DATHMC010000168.1, on the reverse strand, counting down.
CGAAGCACTCATAAATTCCGCAACCATCAGCAGTGTAAGGCGACTCAGTCTCAACACAGAAGGATACACAGAGATTCGGTTTCCGAAACTTACAGCGGAACAGAAGCTCTTGATTCGTATTCTCGATAATACAAGATCAACCTACGCGTTCTTTGCCAAGAAAGTAGTTTTGGTCGAAGGTGATTCGGACAGATATTTTTTTAAGGCGGTAGTGCAGGCGCTGTATCAAGATCTAAACCAAGAGATTGCGATACTTCACGTCGGCGGCAAGAACGAGTTAGCTCAATGGACTACTCTTTTTGAGAGCTTTGGGTTGGTTGTCTATCGGATTGCCGACTTGGACTATGCCTACAATGTCTTCTACCCTGGCGAATCGCGGACGAAGCTAAATACATCAACAGCGGTAACTGCTTTCCAATGCGCACACACTGACTTCGAATCCAGAATAATCACGGAATATGCAAACAAAACATTTATTCTTAAGAATGGTGATCTTGAGCATTATCTCAATATTGGCAAGGATCTGACTGAAGTTATAGCGTTTTGCACCAATCAATTGCCGCAGTACCTACAAGATGAAAGCAATCAGAATAGCGTAGAAGTTCGAGATATTATTCGGCAAATCGCTGCGTAGTGATCATTGTTCCTGAATAGCGTTCGCAGCGGTGGGCATCGTCCGGTCGTTGGTTTTGAGTAGAGTGGCCGTCTTAGCAGTTTGCAATGCCTGCTTTGGAACAACCTGACTGGCTTCTGTGGGGCGCGGATTCAACCGGTGAATGCAACACACTATAGACTGCTTAGGCAGGAGGAGTGTTGCATTCACTGGTTGAATCCGCAGGGGATAGCTGCCGATCGCATGAAAAAATCGAATGACCGCTTTCGCTGAATGTCAGATATTTTAGGGGCGCGCCTTCCCTGTTCAAATCATGCCCGTTCTGGTGAGCCTCAGCCTGCAAGGAATTTCCAAGCTCACCGGCTGCAATTCAGCATTCGACAGTGACAATGTGCGCCTGAATCTTACCGTCCACCGGGCCATGCCCGAACCGTTGCGCGATGGCTGCTGCTACGGCATCGGTTGCTTCGCCAAGCCGTGACTTGCCGCGCGCCTCGATTTCGTTGCGTAGCGGCGATCCTTGGCAGTACGCGATTGCGGGAATCCGCGCAGACCTTGCCTGACTGCGCATCGCGACGGTACTAATCTGGGGAGGCGCGCTGAAACCACCTGCTTGCAGATCTCGCGCAATGACTGCGAGGTCATGGTAGCCGTGGGGTGTGCGGGCCATGAAGCGTGGAGGGTCCTCGGGGAAGAGGGATTCGAGTGCGGTCGAAGCAGTGTGAACGAAGTCGTTTTCCTCGATACGGTCCCAGACGCTGAAAATGAAAACGCCACCCGGGCGGAGAACCCTACGCACCTCCGAAAACGCCTTCGATTTGTCGGGAAAGAACATGACTCCGAACTGGCATACCACGGCGTCAAACCTTGCATCCTGGAAGGGCAATTGCATGGCATCTGCCTGACGCCACTCCACAGGACGTATGGTTCCGATCGCGGAAGCCAGATCCAGCATGGGCTGGTTCAGGTCCGTGGCGATTATGGAGACATTTTCCGGCAGTGTGGAAGCCATCTTGCGGGTCGCGACGCCGGTGCCGGCGGCGATCTCTAGTATGCGTGTAACGGGCTGGGGCCGCGCAGCCAGCCGATGCGCCAGGTCCGCAGCGTACTGCTCGAAAATCAGCGGAACGAGATACTCTTCATAGCACTTTGGGATTGAGCCGGTGAAGACTTTGTCGGTATCGGGACTGTTCAAGGCGTTCTCCTTTGCATCGAATCACTGCGTTTCCACTTTATTCAACGGGCCGGTTTGACATTGGTCATCGATACGCGGCCTGATAGCGTCTTGAAATGAACAATCCTACAATTCAACAATCAGGATTTCTTCCAGTAAGCAAACTC
>DATHMC010000167.1:0-3944 GCA_035487495.1 Undibacterium sp. | reverse complement strand
TGCGGCGCTCGAACGAGAACGTCTGCTCGTCATAGTTGACCCGGATCGACTGGCTTTTGCTGGGCGAATGCCGATAGGCGTCACGCAGCCACTCCAGCGCGGCGTGGGTATCGTGGAACACTTTGCGCGCCATGTGCGGCGGCAACTGGAAAGCCAGGCTGTCCAGGAAACTCTGGCTATCGTCGATCAGGATAGTCAAGGTCGGATGTTGATAAACCGGTAATGAAATATTCATATTGAGGCGTTGCCGGCGCAAGGATGATGTTTGCGCTTGATAGGGAAAGACTGTTAATTTAACAGAGAGCGCACCTCTGCTGCTTTTTGTTGCACTACAGGTGGAAACTCCAGCACAAAAATGGTGTAGCCAAGCGGTCGTGAAACCACGCGTATGTGGGCGCCCCAGGCTTCCAGCACCTCGGTGCAAAAAGCCAGTCCGATGCCGGTGCCGTTATGTTCGGGATAGGCATAAAAGCGCTCGAAAATGTGCGTTGCGCGGCTCGCTTCAATGCCGCAGCCGGTATCGATAAACAACAACCTGGGCCGGGCTCGGGCGCCGTCCACCAGGATCCGGATGCGGCCCTTGCCGACGCGCTGGATCGAGGTCAGCGCGTTGCGCAACAGATTGATCAAAACCATCGAACACAATTCGACTTGCCCCAGAAAACGAAAATCGGAGCGGATCGTGACCGCAACCAGTGCGCGCTGTTCCTGGTTGACGAACGGATAGCGGTGCATCATCAGTTCCACTGCTGCCGTCATCGACACGATGTCCTTCGGTATCAGATTTTCCCTGCTGGTCGAGGCGCTCAGCAGGAACAGGTCGATCACATTGTTCATGTGCCGGACTTCAAATTCGATACGGGCCAGTGCTTTTTCCATCGGCACCTGGTTTGGCGCTGCCGGAGTGGAGCCTTCCTGCAGCAGACGGCTCAAGCCGCGCGCATTGGCGTTAATGCTGCGCAAGGGCGTGCGCAGTTCGTGCGACACCGTCGCTAGCGCGGTAGCCATGCCAGCCAGTTTTTCTTGCGCCAGGACTTTCCTGCTGACCTTGGCGATCGATACCGTGACGATGGCAAAAATCTGGATCGGCCATTGTTCCAGCGCTTGAAAGCTGGGCGCGATGATGCCGCCGTGGAGTATTACATAGGCCAGATAGGCCAGCGCTGACCCCATGAGGTAGGAGAGGAAAGCCAGCGTGGTGTCAAAGTGAAACAGGATGATGACTGCTATCAGCAATGACTGGCCCCAGACCGGGGAACCATCGTTCATCAGAAACATGAACGTGAAGAAAAATGGCGCAACATAGGTCAGGCCGATAAAAAAATAAACGGTCAGCCATTTTTTGGGAATCAGATGCCGGATGAAGATGGCGGGCAGGCAAATCAGCACGCCAAAAATGCGCAAGGGGAGATTTTCGTATGGTTGCGGAAACCAGTACGCCCACACGACGTAGTACAGCGGCATGCCTACGATGGCGACCCACGCCAGCACCATCAAACGCTCGACGGAGTTGTTGTACTGCCTATAAAAGCGAGTCCACCACGTGCCTATGGCGTTGCGCCAGGCTGGCCAGCGCTGGCTCAGTCGGCTCCAATTGCTAGTGTGCTCAGTCATGGGAGGTCAAATATTAGCCTATTATTAATTGCTGCGCTGCGTTTAGTTGAGGGGCCGGCCGACCACCGCGCTTTCACGACGATTCGCTCAGCCCGGCTCCAGATCCCAGACAGGTGAGCCCTGGCTACTCTGTCTGGCATGTCAACAGAGTAGTGTCTTGGGAGAAAATTATGCCACTAACTACAAGCTACCATGCTGAATTAACTTCAGCAGCGGAGCAACGGATGCCCGCCTTCGTATCGACACGGATGGACGAGCATTATATTGATCGCATCGAAAGATTGCTGGGCGGCGAACACCTGCATAAATGGTGTCCCCCCGGTCCGGATGCGGTTTACCTGTCCAGCAACGATTATCTATGCATTGCGGCAGAACCGGCCCTGATTGAGGCCCAGGTAGCGCGCCTGAAGCAGGGTGACGTGGATTTGTTGATGTCGCAGGTGTTTTTGCAGGAAGGCAGTCCTCAGCACCGGCTCGAACAAAGGTTGGCGCGCTTCATGGAATCGGAAGACGGCCTGATCACGCAATCCGGCTGGGCCGGCAATGTCGGTTTGATGCAAAGCATTGCCGGTCCTGGCGTGCCGGTGTATCTGGACATGCAAGCCCATGCATCGCTGTGGGAAGGCGTGAATTCCGGGCAGGCGCGCCCGGTGCCGTTTCTGCACAACGACATCGAGCATCTGCGGCGGCAGGTGCTCAAGCATGGCGCCGGAGTCATTGTGGTAGATGCGGTCTACAGTACCAATGGCAGCGTTTGCCCGTTGCCTGAAGTGCTGGCGATAGCCGAGCAGAGCGGCTGTATTCTGGTGGTGGATGAATCGCACTCGCTTGGCACGCACGGACCGGGAGGAGCCGGCCTGGTAGCACAAATGGGCTTGTCCGGACGCGTGCATTTTCGTACCGCATCGTTGGCCAAGGCGTTTGGCGGGCGGGCTGGATTCATTACCTGCTCCAGCAAGTTCAAAGGCTATTTCCTGTCGGCCTCGCGTCCCGCCATCTTCAGTTCCTGCTTGCTGGGACATGAGCTAGCCTGGTTCGATGCAGCGCTCGATTTCATTCGCAACGCCGACGAGCGACGGCTTGCCTTGCATCGCAATGCACGCCGCATACGCGATGGCTTGAGCGATCTAGGCTACAACGTCAGCGATGGCACCGAACAAATCATCGCGCTGGAAGCCGGAACCGAGCCGATGACGCTGGTCTTGCGCAAGGCGCTACAGGCGCAGGGTATTTTCGGTGCGGTTTTCTGCGCCCCGGCGACGCCCAAAAACCGTTCGCTGGTGCGGCTGACGCTTAATTCCGGCTTGACCGAAGTAGAGATTCAGCGGGTCTTGCAGGCATGCGCGGCGATTCGTGAAGAAGTGCATCTGGCCAGCTGGTCTTCCAGCCGCCGTAGGGCTGCGGCGACTATCAGCTGATTTTTGCTGCATATTTGCGGCTTATTCGCCGCGTTACCGATCTTGCCCGAAGGCTTGCAAGCTTCGGGCAAGATTCAGTTGCCAGCACTCATTTTCTAGCATTCATTTTCCAGCAACATCGTATTGCCGCCGCGCGCCGCGGATCACGGTCTGATGGCTGCCGGCCCAGTCGGCTAGCACCTTGAGCGGCAAACACAGCGAGCGCCCCGTCTCGGTCAATGCGTACTCGACCTGCGGCGGCGTGCTCGGAATCACGGTGCGCGACACCAGTCCGTCGCGCTCCAGGTGGCGCAGGGTTACGGTCAGCATGCGTTGCGAAATGCCGTCAACCTGACGCCGCAATTGATTGAAGCGGCCGGGGCCTGGTTCCAGCGTGGTGATGACCAGCACGCTCCAGGCGTCGCCGATACGGTCCAGCACATCGCGGATCGGGCAGGGCAGGTCTTCGCGGGCGCTCGGCCGCCCTCTGCTGCGTGTCAGCACTGCGGCGGGCTGGATCGCGGTTACCTGGGTGTTCCTATCATTCATCAAAGTGCCTTCTTGCGCATAAGTTTCAAATAATTATACTGGCTGTCTGAATGTAAGTTACTTTAAATAACTACCACGGCTGCCGCGTCCCAGGCGCGAGCCATCACTGAAAGGAAATCATCATGAAGCTTGCCATCATTGGCGTGACCGGCCGCGCCGGTTCCCGGATTGCCGCCGAAGCATTGCGTCGCGGCCATAGCGTTACCGGGATCGCCCGTTCGACAGCGCAGGCGGCGCCCGCCGGCGTCGACCTGCAGCAGGGCGACGCCACCCAGCCCGAGCAACTGGCTGCCTTGATTCGCGGCCACGATGCGGTGGTCAGTTCGGCGCGCTTTAGCGTACTGAAAGCGGCGCCTCTGTTGCAAGCGCTCAAGAGCGCCGGGG
>DATHMC010000166.1:0-22450 GCA_035487495.1 Undibacterium sp. | reverse complement strand
TGCGTTTGCCGGACAGGTAGTATTCACTGATGGACAGTTCGGCCGGAAATACCACTCCGCCATTGCCTACCGACTCGTCCTCAAGGTGGACTTGCCCGGTGTGCACGAACTCATTGCTGCTCATTGCCAGCTCCAGCAGGTCACACTTGCCCGGCGGCGAAAAGATTTTGCTGTTGTATCCAACCACTTCGGCGTCCTTGTAGCCGTAGATCATTTCCGCCGCGCGGTTAAAGGCTTCGATATTGCCGTCTTCGTCGATCATGATGATGCCGTCGGCGGCATTCTGGAAAATCGCCTCCATGCGGTCCGAGCTGTCTTTCAGCGCCACTTGCTGCTCGGTCAGGTTCTGCAGCAGCGCCGTCTGGTTTTTGTTGATTGCTTCCGCTTGTTGTTTCAGCGCGGTAGTCACCTGCAGGTCTTCCTCGCGCCGTTTGAACATATGCGCCAGCATGCTGAATGACACGATCACGGCAATGATGGTGCCGATTGCCACCGAGGCAATCAGCGAGCTGGTCTGACGCCAGTCGGCCAGATACAGTGCCTCATCTATCGAAAAATTGATGACCAGCGGATAATTCGGGACGACTTGTATGCCTTCCATGCGATTTGTCGGCTTGCCGCTGCCCTCCGCCCTTGCTGCGCTGATGATCACGTCGCTGTTTTTCTTCAACACGTGCAACACCTGGTAGGTGGCGTCGCCGACGTCGCGCTTGCCCATCAACGCATCCGTCATCGGCCACCTTGCCAGCAAGGTGAAGTCGCTACGGATCAAGCTGATGGTCGCTTGCCCGCGCAGGCTCACCCTTTGGTAAAACTTGCTATAAAAAGCGGGCGACACCCCCAATTGCACTACACCGATGAATTCACCGTCGCTGCCAGTCAGGCGGCGGCTGATATAGAAAGTCCAGGCGCCATTGGCCCGGTTGTGCACCGGGGCGCTGACAAACACGCCCAGGCTGGGATGGTCCCTCTGCTCGATGAAATAGTCGCGGTCAGCCAGGTTGCGCTGCGGCGCCGGATACTCCCTGGAATAATTGATGATATTGCCTTCGTCATCCAGCACCCCGATGACGTCGATTTGCGGAGAAATGGCGGCTTTTTCTCGCAAAAACTGGGAGAACTCCGGTGTTCTCAAGACTTGCTTCAGATAACTTGCGTCGGAGATGGACGAACTCTGGACACGCTCAACGATGCTGTCCAGCGCCAGATAGGCGGTGCTCATTTGCTGCGCCGTGGTTTCTGCCAGTATCCGGCTAAACGCGGCGGACTGTTTGCTCCAGTCGTCGATTTCCTGTTTGCGCAATAACAGAACGGCGGCAATCGCGGTCAGCGCGATAATGACGATCAGGAATGCGCCAAGTGCGACAGCTACGCGACTCGCCTGCATCCCGGCTCGCTTCATGGACACTCCCGATAGGTGTGGAGTCATGTTGCTCCACTGACAAATGTCATTTATGACAGATAGCTCATTATCAGAATAGCAGCAAATAGCAATTCTTTTGTATCTATGTGCACAAATTTCCTCTCTCATTCTCTTTATGACAATGTTTTCCGCCATCAAGCTGTGCGCGGCCATGCATGAGTAAGCCTTGACGGCCTGTCGTGCGGCGGCATACTATCTAGACCAGTCTATATAATTTTGAATCTGATGAATACTCCAGCCCGCGACCGCCTGATCCAAACTACTGCCCTGTTGCTGCAAACCCAGGGATACAACAGCACCGGCCTGAACCAGGTCTTGCAGGAAAGCGGCGTACCCAAGGGATCGCTCTACCATTATTTTCCCGGCGGCAAGGAAGACCTGGCGATAGCTGCGATAGAACAATCCGCGCTGGCGGTGCAGAGTGCATTACAGGCTATCGTCGGTCGACACAGCGGCTTGCCGGACAGCGTAAGCGCGGCGATCGACTACTTCATCGGCGAACTGGAGTCCTCGCAATTCTCCAAGGGGTGCCCGGTCGCCACCATTGCCCTGGAGCAGGCAGGCATCAATGCGCGGATACAAGCCGCCTGCCAGCGCGCCTATGCTGCCTGGCAGGCGGCACTGATCGCGCTCTTCGAGACGCACGGCACGCCAAATGCCGAACAACTGGCCGATCGGCTGCTGATGGCGCTGGAAGGAGGCTTGATACTGAGCCGCGCCAGACGCGATTGCAAGGCCTTGCGGCAGATCAAATCCGAACTCCCCATCTACCTCTGTTAAGGCCTCCATGTCGATACGCGCACTCCGGGCTTGCCTGCTTGGCTCCCTATTCTTCCTTTTCCTTTTGCCGCGCACGTTCGCGCAAGCGGACGACCAGCCGCGCCCCAAGATTGCCAATGCGCCTGCCGCCACGCTGGAGTTTGCCATCGTCAAGACCTCCGAGGTCACTACGCTGGAAGGGCTCAGCTATGCCGGCGGCAGCTATTTCAGATCGGCCAGGCTGCAACATATCGCCGTGCTGGTACGCCACCCGCAAGGCAATTTCCTGTTCGATAGCGGCCTCGGCAAAAACATCGATGCCCAGTTCAAGGACATGCCCGTATGGGCGCGCCCCTTCTTTTCTTACGGACCGGTGACGCCGGCCAGGACCCAGCTGGATGCGGCCGGCTATTCAGACATACCGCGCATCTTCCTGTCGCATGCCCATTGGGACCACGCCAGCGCACTGGTCGATTTCCCCGAGGCTGAAGTCTGGCTCAGCCAGCAGGAAAAAATTTACCTGGAAACCCCGCATGCGGCCTCGGTATTCCCATCCCAGATCGGAGCGCCTTCCATACGCTGGCACACCTACGCATTGCAGCCAAAACCGACTATGGGCTTTGCGCTTAGCCTGGACATTTTCGGCGACGGCAGTGCGGTGCTGCTGCCGCTGCCAGGCCATACGCCCGGCTCGGTCGGTTTGCTGCTGACGCTGGCATCGGGCAAACAATACTTCTTCATCGGCGACACGGTATGGAAAAACCAGGCGATTGCCGAACAAAAGCCGAAAATGTGGCTGGCCAGCGCACTGGTGGACAACGACAAGGCACAGACGATGGCGGCGATTGCGGCGATCCGCCGCTTGCAGCAAGCGCAGCCGCAAATAGTCATCGTGCCGGCGCATGACGCGGCGATACATGACGGGATTGGATATTTTCCGCATTTTGTGAAATGATCAAAGATCAATCATTAGACCAACTATAAGAGACACTATGACAAAACGACTATTCCTGCGCCTGTTCCAGCTGCTGCTTGCGGTGCTGGTGCTGCTGATTGCCGCAATCGCCGTCAACACGCTGCGCTTCCAATCGCAGCAGCTGGAGGTCGCACCGGTGGCCGCCATCAGCCTGGATGAAAACGCCGCCGCGCAGAGGCTGGCGGCCTCGCTGCGCTTCAAGACCATTTCCAGCGCCGAGCAACCGGAGCAGAATGCCGAGGAATTCGACAAGCTGCACAAGTACCTGGAGGCCTCCTTCCCGCTTGTGCACGCCAAACTGAAACGTGAACAGGTAGGCGGCCATAGCCTGCTGTATACCTGGGCGGGCACGGACAGCAAGGCTCAACCGATCATGTTGATGGCGCACCAGGACGTGGTGCCGATTGCGCCCGGCACGGAGAAAAACTGGCAGCAGCAGCCTTTCGACGGCAGCATCAAGGACGGCTTTGTGTGGGGGCGCGGCTCCTGGGATGACAAGGGCAACCTGTTCTCCATCATGGAAGCGACCGAAAAATTGCTGAGCGAAGGCTTCCAGCCGCGCCAGACCATCTATCTGGCTTTCGGCCACGATGAAGAAGTCAGCGGCCTGCGCGGCGCGAAAACGATCGCCGCGCTATTGCAGTCGCGCGGGGTCAGGCTGGAATACGTACTGGACGAAGGATTGCTGATCACCGAGGGCATCCTGAAGGGCCTGGACAAACCCGCCGCGCTGGTGGGCGTGGCCGAAAAAGGCTACGCCACGGTGCTCCTGACGCTGGACGCAGTGCCCGGGCATTCGTCGATACCGCCGCAAAAGACGGCGATAGGCATGATGAGCCACGCGCTGGCCAGGCTGGAAGACCGGCAACTGCCGGCCAATATACGCGGCGTGGCGCTGGACATGTTTGAAACCATCGCCCCCGAGATGTCCGGCCTGAACCGGGTACTGCTGTCCAACCTGTGGCTGTTCAAGCCGCTGGTGCAGCGTGAACTGGCCAAGGGCGCCAGCACCAATGCGATGCTGCGCACCACCACCGCGCTGACCATGGTCCACGCCGGCAACAAGGACAATGTCTTGCCGGGCACCATCGATGCCACGGTCAATTTCCGCCTGCTGCCCGGCGACACCCAGGCCACGGTACTGGAGCACGTCAAACAGGCGGTCGCCAATGACTCGATCAAACTCACGCCCTATTCCGGCAACTCCGATCCTTCGCGCGTGACATCGATCGCCGGCAAGCCGTATCAAATCCTGAACCGCAGCATACGCGAAACCTTCCCCGGCACCATCGTTGCTCCCGGCCTGATGCTGGGCGCCACCGATTCGCGCCATTTTGAAGCGATCAGCGACAATATCTTCAAATTTTCGCCGGTACGCGCCACGTCCGAGGATTTACCGCGCTTTCATGGCACCAATGAGCGCATCTCGATCAAGAATTATGCGGAGATGATACGTTTCTACCACCAGCTATTGATCAACAGCGGCAAGCCTTGAAAGGCTGTTTTATCGGCCATCCGGAGGGCGCCGGCGACGCGTGCGGCATGGATTTCGTCGTCAGCAAGTCACAGTTTTGGAAATAAACCGCCGCCCCGCTAGCGGACCAGGATATTAATGTGACATGATTCTGTTAGGGAACGAATGCCTATTAATAATAACGGAGCGTGATATGAAAAAACTGATTTTGAGCGCCGGCCTGATCCTGGCGTCTGCGCAAACCCTGGCGGCAGGATTGCCATGCGCCGACCTGCAGACCAAAATCGAAACCAAGCTGGCTGGGAAAGGCGTGAAAAACTATGCGCTGGAAGTCGTCTCCAAAGATACGGAGACCACCAACCGGGTCGTGGGCAGCTGCGATGCCGACAAAAAGAAAATTATCTACAAGCACGCAGGCAAGAAAGCCAAGGCCGAGCAAGCGGACAAGGGATAGCCTGCCGGAGATGGCGCAAAAAACGGGATGCATCGCATCCCGTTTTTTTTTCACGCGTCACACCGGTTTGCTGCGGTAGATCGCCAGGCCCTTAGCCGCCTGCGCCTGGACTGCATTGCGCACTATCGGGGTCCAGCCCAGCAATGCGCCTTTTAGCCCCAATGCCTGGCGGGCCCATTTCCACAGGTCGAAACGGTCTATATGCCGGATGATCTCGCCATCCCTGAATTCAAAACTGGCGTGGATATCGTTCACCACCGTATTGCCGGTTTGCGAAAAGGTATAGGTGGCAACCCAATGCGCCTTGCCCTGCTGCTCGTCGGCCTCCACGCCGTCAAACACCAGCGAAAAATTCTGCGCCTTGGCGGACAGCATGCGCCACATGTCGCTCGCTTCCCGTCCGCGCAGCGCAGGGAATACCGGGTCGGTAAACAGCACGTCGGCCGCATAGCAGCTCGCCATGGTCTCCGCATCCAGCGCCTGGAAGGCTCGGTAGAATTTTTCGATTAACGCGGCATTCGGATGCATGGCGGCCTCTGGTCTGAATGGAGCAGGAACGATGGAAATGGCGAACGGAATTCAAGCTACCGCCAATTATGCACTCATGCTGCGCTGCCTGGCGATGAAAAGTTTGCAAATGGGGCTACGGCGGGCCGGGACAACACCTACACTAGAGAGCCCTGACCATATACCAGGCAGGGCCGGTGTAGCTATCCAGGCTTGCCCGCTGCGCCTGGTCCGCGACATCCTGTTCCTGATAGCCGAGGCGGTTCCAGAACACCTTGGAACTCTGCACCGATACCAGGCAAGAGTAGCGCAACCCACAGGCCAGCGCCTGTTGCAAAGCCAGGCGCACCAGCAGCGCGCCCACTCCCTGTCCGGCTACCCGCTGCGAGACTGCCAGATCGTGCAGATACAGGCTGTCGGCATCCTGCGCGTGGCGGAATGCATAGCCCAGCGGGCTGACGAGTCCATGCAGCGACCGGTAGGCAAACAAATAGGCGCACAGGCCGTATTCATCCTCAGCCACCCAGCAGGTCCCGCCGCAAGCGGCCAGCCTGCCGTGCAGTACCGCGCGCGCCTCGACCATGTCGGGCACATAGGCTTCCTGCTGTATTGCGCAGACTTGGTCGATATCCGCGTCTGTCATCAGTCTTAAATTTACCGCCATATCCGCTACCTTTTACCGCGATTCCAATGCCATTGTCTTCCAGCCTCTATTTCCCGGCCGGGCCAGGCGCCAGCAGCTGCGCAACCCCGTCCAGCTGGCGTTGCAGCGACCCCAGCGCATAGCGCAGCACTGCCTGTAAATCGCCGGCCGTCTGCTCCGGAGCGGCGGCGAGGGCAGCGCTCAATTGCTCCAGCGACGCGCGCGCGGCGCCGGTGCGGCCCTGCTGCAATTGCAGCAACTCCTGGTGCAGGCTGTCTTGCAGGCCCGGCCCCAACTGTTCCAGCAGCGTATGCAAGCCGGCCGAACGGCGACGCGCCTGGGCGGCGACACGCTTGATCAGGGCCAGGTCTTCATACAGGCGGCGCAGGTTGGTGGCAAGTTCTTGCGCGTGCTCGTGCACCAGTTTGCCTTCATGGCGTGCATCACGCGCGATCACGGCGGCTTCACGCAGGTAGCTGCGTATCCTGGCCGTTCTTTCCTCCGCCTGCTCCTCGCCAAGGGCGGGCCCGACTGCCGGGTCGCGCCCTATTCCTGCGGCATAGCCGCACAACTGCTCCAGCAGATGCATCGCATCCAGCCGCATGCGCGCCTGCGTCGGCATAGGCAGGAACCAGCGCGATACGGCGATGCCGATGATGGCGCCGAGGGAAATTTCAGCGACGCGCAGCAGCGCCGCATGAACCGGCGACGCATGCGATGAAATGGACGAGATCACGATCATCGCCGCGATAGGCGCGGTACGGAAATCACGCCGCAGGCTGGCCAGCAAGACCGCTGGCGCCAGCGCCGCCATCAGCAGCACCGGCGCCGGCCAACCCCAGCCCTGGGCCAGGCTGGCCAGGGTGCCGACCAAAGCGCCGAACGCGGTCGCCAGCACCCGATCCCGCCCGGCCCGCACCGTGGCGCCCGGCGTGCCCTGCACGACCACCAGCGTGGAAATGACCGCCCAATGCACCTGCGGCAGATGCAATGCCTCCGCCGCGCACCATGTGAGAGCGGCAGCGGCCAGCGCCTTCGCCACCTGGCGCAGCGTGGAAGGCAGCGACCGGCGCAGATCCTGCAATTGCGGCCTGTTCCAGAACGACGCCCATTGTCCGGCCATCGCGCTTATCGCTCCGTCAATGTCAGCACGTGCCCCTCGCGCGGGTGCGTGCCGCCGTCCAGCATTTGCAGATAGACCCGCTGCACGTCTTCCGGGCCATGCCCATGCCTTACTTGCATCCAGGGCTGGCCCTGCTCCATCACCGGCTGCATGAATTGCTGCCAGGCCTGGGCCAGTTTTTTCTGCACACCGCCCGGCCCCCAGTCAGCCATGCGCTTCTTGATCTGGGCCGGCGCGAAAAACAGGGCAGGCCGCGCACCGGGCAAATTGGCTGCGCCGCCCAGTTCATCCCAGTGGGTGCCGCCGACCGCGCAACTGTACTTCATATTATCCATATAGTGATGATGCAGGCTGCTGCGCAACTGGCCATTGCCCGCCATATCCACATACACGACCGGGGTGTCCGCGGGCAAGGACGCCAGCTGCTCATAGGAGACCACCTTGTCGTAGCAGCCCAGGCTCGCGACAAAGGCCGCATTGGCCGCCGAGGTCAGGCCTATCACTTCGCATTGATCCCTGCCCCGTTGCGACAGCATGAAAGCCAGCCCATAGGCGGTCTTGCTGGAGGCGCTGGAGAGCAGCACGCTACGCGCGCCGAAGAAATCGTTGTCGGCCAGGAAGTCGTCTATCATGAAAGACGTGATGAACAGCGGCCGCAACAATACTTGCTGGTCTTCGCTGTCTGCGCGATAGGCGGGATCGGTGCTGGTGCGTAAATATTGATTGTATAGCGCATGCATCGGCTGCCGGTGTTCGGCGCCATCGGTGAATCCATGCTCGCCGCAGCGGGTCGGTTGCAGCGCCACGTGCGAAGACATCGGATAGTAGCCGTAGAAACGCTCGCCGACCTTGACCTCGGCATGCCGCGACAACACGACCTTGGCAAACCCCCAGACCGGGATCTTGCCCCAGCCTTCAGCAGCAGGGAAAAAATTCCAGTACGACATGGCCTTGCCGAAAGCGGCATAGGTGACGTTATTGGACGTGAAAGCAAATGTATCTATTTTCATCAGCACCTGGCCGTCCGGCAAAGACGCTGCGGACGGCAAGGGCGACGCGATGAATTTGCTGTTGCGTAAATTCTCGCGCTCGACGACGAATTCCTGGTTTGTGGCATGCGCTGCTGTCATGGACATGGTCTCCTGTTTGCGTTTTATTTTTGATAAAGATTCCTGCCCCACTTATCCGACCATTTCTGCAACGGCATCAGGGCTTCCAGCAACTGTACACCGGATTTGCTCAACGAGTAACCGCCCTCCGCTGCCAGCACGACAATTTCCGCGTCGCGCAACTCGCGCAGCCTCTGGTTCAATACCGTGGGCGACATTTCGTCGCAGCGGCCCTGCAATTCCCGGAAGGTCAGCGCCGCATCGCGCAGCTCCCAGATCACGCGCAGCATCCAGCGCCGCCCCAGTATATCCAGCAAGGCCATTACCGGGCGGCCGGTACGAGATCCGCGCACCGGCGCCCCTACTTTGGGCAATGTCATTTTTTCCTCTTCCAGCATTGTCGACAGACAGATGCTACACTATCCATAGCATGCTACTGTTTTAGTAGCATGCTGGATGACAACAGCTTATTGCAATTATTCAATTGGAGATATCGTCATGACCAAATCCGTCAATCCGGCCGAAACACCCCGTATCGCCCCGGCATCCGCGCCCTATGAGGCCGCCATCGAGGCTGCCTTTGCCAGAGCCATGCCGGCAGGCATGGAACCTCTGCACTTATTTCGCACGATGGCGCGCAGCCCGCGCATCCTGCGAAAAATGTTTGCCGGCAGCCTCTTGGACAGCGGCGGCATCAGCCTGCGCGAGCGGGAAATATTGATCCTGCGGACCACCGCAGCTTGCGGTTCGGAATATGAATGGGGGGTGCATGTGACGATGTTTGCCGGCCGCGCCGAACTGACGGAACAGGAGCTCAGGGCCACGCTGGAATTTCCTGCCAATGCCGAGGCCTGGGCAAGCCAGGATTTATTGCTATTGCAACTGGCCGACGAACTGCATCGGCACAGCCAGGTGTCAGACGCCGTATGGGACAGCCTGACCTTGCACTATTCGGAAGAGCAGTTGCTGGAAATGCTGGCGATCGTCGGCTATTACCATACGATTTCTTTCATGACCAACGTAGCCAGGCTGGCGCCGGAAGCATTTGCGGCGCGCTTTCCTTAGGGTGGCTTGATTTATTTCTTGGATGCTTTCGCCGTTTTTTCTTCCGCGCCGGCGCCGGCACTGGCAGACGCCGCTGCGCTGGCGCTGGAGTCGCCCTCTGCTGCCGGTTTGGGCGGCGCTGCGGCGGGAGCCAGCTCAGGCTTGACCACCTCTATTTTGTTTTCGCGCATATAGTCGTTCATCTCCTTCCAGCCCGCATACACTGCGGCCCTGGATGCGTCCGGATTGATGGCGTAGCAGTCTTCTATCGCGCGGCCGGCATGGCGGCAGGCGCTGCCCGTCGCGCGGGCATCCGCCTCCTTGCTGGCGGCTTCCTTGACGGGGTCCGCGATACCCAGCCGGTCGCAACCGGACAACAGCGCGACGGCTAACAAACCGAAACAGACAGAAGATCGAAATAGCATTGCGGCACCGGATAAGTTGAAAGAAAAACGGACACGGCCATTTTATGTCGAAATGTGTGTTTTACGCGCGTTTGTTTGGCCTGCTGGCCTTGTCAACAGGCTAGAGTCCGGCAAAGGGATCGATATGCACCCAGGCCGGCGCCATTCTGACGTCGACCTTATCCCGGCTGCCGCTGTTGCGGATAAAGTCCATGGACGTGGAAAAATCGTCAAACGGATAGGGCAACGCCACCAGGTCCTGCGCCAGCGGCCGCGTGAAATCGTCCCAGTGGATGGGAAACACGCGCCGCGCGCCCACCGCCTGCACCACTTGCTGCCAGTATGCCTGGCGGAACGATGCCGGCTGCATGCCCAAGGTGCCTACGCCCAGGAAAACCACGTCCGCGTGCTTGCCCTGCAACGCGGCATCCACAAAACCGGCACTGCTTTGCACCAGCAGGCTGCGCTGGCCATGCCGGACCAGGATGGAATAGCTGTCACCCTCCTTGTAGTCGGTGGCGCGCGCCGGCGGCACCAGCGGCTTGCCGATCTCACCGCCGGTAAAGCCGGTAGGCGCATGCCGGCTCTTGATCAGCTGCACATGGAAGCGACCAAAATCCAGCTGGTCGCCGCCGTGTACGACGCGAATTCTTTGCTCCGGCAAACCCCAGCCGCGCCCGACGTTGGCAGTGGAGTTCGATCCCACCAGCAAAGCCCCGGTTTGCCTGGCCACTTCAGGCGCATCCAGCGCATGGTCGTAGTGGGAATGGGCGACGATGACCGCGGCCAGCTGCTGGATGCCGGCCCGCTGCAGGGCCTGGCGGATCAGTGCCGGGTCCGGCGCGACTTTCCCGGTCAATACCGTCATCCGGCCAGGGCGCGTGAAGAAGCCGTCGGTCAGGATCGCCGTCTCGCCGTCGTCCAGCAACAGCGTGGCAACCCCGAGGAAGGTCACGCGCAGGCCGTCCGCGTCGGCGGCGGGCGCGGACGCCGCCGGCATCGCCAGATTGGCATACGGCGCCAATCCCGGCGGGTGGTTGAATTGATAGATCAGCCAGGCAGCCGCACCGAGCACTACCAGCGCCAGCAACAGCAGTGCAGACTTGAAAATTCGCTTCACGTCCACCCCTTATAATTGATGAATAGAGGCAACATAAAGGAGACAAAAGAATAAGTAAAGCGCTGTTTGGCGAAATACGGAAGGCACCGCGTAGCGGCGCGGCAGAGTTAATCGTAGAGCAACGTGATTTGTTGTTAATCGGGAATATTACCCTCGCCGTCCGGCGCCGGCTGCTCAATCCCGGAAAATCCTCTATGATGGGGTCACGTTTTCCACGCATGGACTTTGACCGTGTTCCACCATCCCAGCGAATTTGTGACCTTCAAGACCAGCCCCCACCTGCCGGGGGTGGAGCTGTATTCGGCGCGCCTGGTGGACCATGCGTTTGCGCCGCACGTGCACGACGGCTATTCGATAGGCGCGATAGAAGCCGGGGTGGAACGCTTCCGCTATCAGGGGCAGGAACATATTGCACCGGCAGGCACCGTAGTCTTGCTGAATCCGGATGAAATGCATACCGGGCAAGCCGAGGTGGATAGCGGCTGGACCTACCAGATGCTGTACATAGAACCGGAAACCCTGTTGGAAATGACCGGCACCGAGGCTTTTTTCCCGTGTGCGGCGGTGCACGACCCTTTGCTCGCCGAAGCCTACCGACAGGCCTTCCAGACGATGTGGCAAGCCGGCGACGATGTGGCTTTTGTGTCCACGTTTACGCGGTTGATCGATGGCGTGGTCGCCCGTTACGGCAAGCACGCGCAATTGCCGCAGCAGGTCGGCAGCCGCCAGCAACGGCGGACCTTGGCGATGCAGCGCGTGCTGGAATGCATAGAAGACCAGCTGGACCAGAGCCTGCGCATAGAGCAACTGGCGGCGGAAGCCGGTCTGTCGATGTTCCACTTCGTGCGCAGCTTTGCCGCGATTTACCACGTGACGCCGCACCAATATATACAGGCGCGCCGCGCCGCCAGGGCCAAGCACCTGCTGACACAGCGCAACACGCCGTCCGACGCGGCGGCAGCGGTAGGCCTGACCGACCAGAGCCACCTGAACCGCTGGTTCAAACGCGCATATGGCGTCACGCCGGCCCAATACCAACAGCAAATTGGTACAAGACCGGACTTGATCGCACGCGCATAATCGGCACATTCTGTACTAGTCTGCGTGAAGTGATGAAATCAAAAACTCGCTGTATCCCCGGTAAAAATCCATGTTAGGCGGTATTCTGGCCGCATTGGGTGCGGGCCTGATGTGGGGCCTGGTGTTTATCACGCCCCTGTTATTGCCCGACTACCCCGGCGCCATCCTGTCTTTTGGCCGCTATATCGCCTTCGGCCTGATTGCGCTGGTGCCGGCCTGGCTGGACCGGAAACGCATCGCCCAATTGCGCCGCCAGGACTGGCGCGCGGCCGGCAAGCTGGCGCTGATAGGCAACCTTATCTACTACGCCGCGCTGGCCAGCGCGATCCAGCTGGCCGACGCGCCGCTGCCGACCATGCTGATCGGCACGCTGCCGGTCGTCATCGCGATCTGCAGCAACTGGTCGCCGCACCAGGCGAGCGACGCCATCGCCTGGAGAAAACTGGCGCTGCCCTTGCTGATCATCTTTATCGGCCTGATGCTGGTGAATGCCAGCGAACTGGCCCATATGAACGGCAAACGCAGCCTGGCGGAGTACGCCAAAGGCGGCCTGGTCGCGCTGATCGCAGTCGCCGCCTGGACCTGGTACCCGATCATGAACAGCCGCTACATGAAGGTGTATACCCACATCAGCTCCACCACCTGGGCCACCGCACAAGGCCTGGCAACCCTGCCGATGGCCGTGCTCGGCTTCGCCTCATACGGCATCTACCAGCATCTGAGCGGCAGCCAATCGTACGACTACCCGCTAGGCCCGCACCCCTGGACCTTCATCGGCCTGATGCTGACCCTGGGCCTGCTGGCCTCCTGGCTGGGCACGCTGCTATGGAACTACGCCAGCCAAAAACTCCCCACCAGCCTGGCCGGCCAGCTGATCGTGTTCGAAACCCTGTCCGCGCTGCTATACGCGTTCATCCTGCGCGGCAGCCCGCCAGCGCCGCAGATCTTGATGGGGATAGTGATGCTGTGTACGGGTGTGGCTTTTGCGGTGAGGGCGTTTCAGCCGGTGCGGCATTGAAACATGGCTCACTCAGTTGATGGAATTATCCATTTGCAAAGCAGTAAAAGCATCGTCCACGAAAAACGCGAAAGACACGAAAAAAAACAATGTAGCTGATCGAGATAGTTTTCGTGCTTTTCGTGCTTTTCGTGTCTTTCGTGGACAAGGCCCTTCCCGCCTCACGCCATGAAATTACATCTGCTGAAGCAGATGCGAATGATTCCGGCTGACCTCCAACCGCTCCGCATGATTCCGCAAAGTTACCATCTGCCTGCCCCGCATATCCCGCGTCACCGCCACAATCGCATCCACCCGCACCAGCGTGGAACGATGGATGCGCCAGAATTCGCAGGGATCGAGCTCATCCTCCAGCTCCTTCAGCGTCTTGCGTATCAAGACCTCGGACTGCTCGGTCTGCACCCGCGTATATTTTTCGTCCGACTGGAAAAACAGCACTTCCCGCGTGCTGATCATGCGCAGCGCGGTGCCGCTGCTGGCCTGTATCCAGCGCAAATAATCCCGCTTGCCCGCGCCGCCCTGCGCATGCTGCACCAGTTGGCTCAGCAACTGCTCGATATTTTCCGGTGTAGCGCTGGCCCGCTGCAATTGCGCGATCCTGTCCTGCAGGCGGCTGCAGGTACGGCGCAGCCGCTCGGCATCCACCGGCTTCAGCAGATAGTCCAGCGCGCCCTGCTCGAACGCATGCACCGCGTATTCGTCGTAGGCGGTGACAAACACGATGTGGCACTGCTGCATCAGCACCCGCGCCGCCTCCAGGCCGCTCTGCCCCGGCATGCGTATATCCAGGAACACGACGTCCGGCCGTAGCATGCCGGCCTGGGCAACGGCCTCGATGCCGTTGCCGGCTTCGCCGACGATCATCAGCCCGGGCCAGACTTCGCGCAGGCGGGCCCGCAGTTGCTCGCGCATCGGCGGCTCGTCGTCGACGATCAGCGCAGTGATTGTTTTAGCACTCATGCTTCAGCGGCTCCCGTTTTTTTGATACGGCACCCGAATGCAGGTATACGCGCCGCCCTGCGCCGGCGCTTCGATGATCAATTGCGCGCCGGCGCCGAACAGCATTTTCAGGCGCTCGCGTATATTTGCCAGCCCGATGCCGTCGCCGGCATGCAAATTGAAGCCGACGCCGTTGTCGATGACTTCCACATGCAGGAATTTATCACGCACGCTGGCCCGGATATCGATATGGCCGCCCTGGGTTTTCGGCTCCAGCCCGTGCTTGATCGCATTTTCCACCAGCGTCTGTATCATCATCGGCGGAAAAGGCGCGTCGGCCAGCCCCTCCGGCAACTCAATCGCAACTGTGAGGCGATCCCGCATGCGCGCCTGCATGATGGTCAGGTAGGCGCGCGACAACTCTATCTGCCGCCCCAGTGTGCCGCCGCCCTGGTCGCGCATCTGCGGCAAGGCCGAGCGCAGATACTGGATCAGATGGGTATGGATGCGGGCCGCTTGCGGCGGGTCGGTTTCTATCAGCTGGCCGATCAGCGCCAGCGTATTGAACAGGAAGTGCGGCTCCACCTGCGCCTGCAGCGTGGCCATCTGCGCCTCCAGCAGGCGCCTTTCCAGCGCCTCCACATTGGCGCGGGTAATCGCCGCATCCGCGGCAAGGTCGGCGCGGCGCTTGCCGCCCGCCAGCACCTTGACGCCGAACGACAGGAAGGCAAACATGACCGCCACCTGCGGCGCACCAAGCATCCCGGCCAGCACCACCACGATGACGCAGATGATCGCCAGGTTGCGCCAAGAGACTAGCGCCAGCCAATCGAAAAATGCCCACCAGAGCACAACGATGGTCTCGCCGATCTCGCGCAGGAGCGGCAGGAAGCGGTTGCTGTCGCTTTGGCTCATGTTTATTCGCCCGGCTGACCGCCCGAATGCCCAAGCGGCAAGGGCCGGCGGCGCGCCTTCCTGGCGGCCAGCACCGCCAGCAGCAGCACCAGTTTTACTCCCAGGAAAAGAATAAACAGCATCAACGCCAGCGGCAGTATGGTCAGCATGAAGGCCAGGCCTATGCAGATCAGCATCAGACGCGGCAACGGCAGGCGCATCAGGGCGCGCCCCGCATGGGTCGCCAGGCCGGCGAACGCCTCCGCAACCTCGCGCAGCAGTTCCATGATGCTGTCGCCCGACATGCCAGATGTGTTTTTCATCGCAATTCTCCCATTGATTTGTTGGATAAACTGTAGCAAGACGCGCTGGATGACGCCATCGCCCTCCGATGAATCGCGCTATCCGGGGGCCGATCGGCATTTACGGACGATAAATGGGCCGGTGCCGCGCTTCTCCAGAGCCGCCGGCGATCCGCATCGCTTACAATGTATGCCAACTATGACCATCAACCCAAGCTCTGTGCAAAACACCACCTTGATACGCGGAATTTCCGCGGCGGCCGCCGTGCTGGCGCTGGCAGCCTGCTCACCCAAACTGGACTGGCGCGAAGTACGCGGCAGTGATGCGCCATATACCGCGCTGCTGCCGGCCAAGCCCGCATCCTATTCGCGCCAGATCGACCTGCATGGTATCAAAATGACCATGAACATGATGGCCGCCGACGTGGACGGCACTACCTTTGCGATCGGCAGCGCCAAACTGCCGGACAACGCGCAAGCGCTGGCGGCGCTGGAAGGGATGAAAGACGGCATGTTGAAAAACATCAATGGCCGCGTCACCAGCGAAAAATCGGCCGGAGCTTCCGCCGCGACCACCAACGGCAGCAAGCAGACCCGCTCCTATGATGTAGAGGCGCGCGGCAGCTTGCAGAATGGCCAGGCGGTAGTGCTGGCGGCGCGGTTTGTAGCCAGCGACCAGTGGGTATACCAGGCGGTCATCATGGGCAATGAAAAACTGGTCACGCGCGATGCCATCGATACCTTCATGACATCGTTTATTACCAAGTAAGCCCGGCGTCGTACTTGGAGCAAATTGCATAAACGGCAATACGCGCGCACTGCCGCCCGGACGACGGGCCTGGCCCATGTTGCACCTGCAAATCAGTGGCCTTGCCGGTTTCCTGCCTGCAAAAGGCGCGATAACCTACAATGTTACCGCTGCTTGCCTCAGGAGGGTGACGGTCAACCCTGGTTTTAGTAGCAATTTGTATCGTAAAGAAAAAAATCGTGAGTTTGTTCGCTACCGCTCTGCGGCAAACGGCTTTTAGGATTATCATTAAAGTGACCCCGTTGATCCGGGCCGCAGTGCGGACGTCAGGAATGCGTGCATTGCAGCATTCTGGATGCGGACAAAGGAACAGGTCATGCTATTACTCGAACAATGAAAATAAGGAGTTGGTTTCATGTTAATCACTTTCAAATCGAAAGCTGCCGCCGAAGTCACGATGTATAAAGAGCATGCGCGTCGAATTTTGGAGTTACTTCACAAGGATGTGGAAATAGGCGTTATCACGTCAGAAGAAACTGAAGGTGCGATCAGGATCATTGAAGCCGCCATCAACGAAAGCAAGACGCACCCTGTGTCGCAGATCGTGCAGAGGGATATCGATGTCCACCACAACGATACCGTCGACGACAACGAACACGAAAGGATAGAGCCCGTCAGCTTTTCCGCCCGCGCTTATCCTTTGCTGGAAATGCTGCATGCCGCCCACAAGATGCAGCGTGATGTGATGTGGGGCGTCTAATGACGTCCCATATAGAGGATACGACTGAATTTCAATTAAGAACCATAGACGGCACGTCCCTGTTTATCAGGGATTGGCCGCTGCCTGGGCAATTGTCCTGCGAGAAGACCGCGCCGGTGCGTGACGGCATCGTCATCATGCACGGCCTGGGTGAACATTGCGGCCGCTACGCGCATGTGGCGCGCTTCTTCAATGCGCTGGGTTTCGTGGTCAGGACCTACGACCATCGCGGGCACGGCAAGTCCGGCGGCGCGCGCGGCGATGTTCCCGATGAAGAGGCCATATTGCGCGATGCGCGCCTGGTAGTGAATGACTTTTCACGCCAATTGTCGGCCCCGCCTTTATTGCTGGGGCATAGCATGGGCGGCCTGTTCGCGGCCCGCTTTGCCACTGCCGGCCTGGCGCCGCTGCGCGGCCTGATCCTGTCTTCGCCGGCATTGGCGCTGCGCATGTCCGCCATCCAGAGGCTGCTGCTGAAAGCGGCCACCGCGCTGATACCCGGGGTGGGCATCGGCAACGGCCTGAAAACCCGCTACCTGTCGCATGACAAGGAGGTCGTCATCGCCTATCAAAACGATGTGCTGGTGCACCCCAAGATCAGCGCCCGTTTGCTGGGCAGCATGCTGAAATCCATCGCCTATGCGTCCGAGCATGCGACGCGCCTGAAAATCCCGGTGCTGCTGATCGTGGCCGCAGATGACCGCCTGGTGGATCCGGCCGGTAGCCGGGATTTTTTTGCGCAACTGGCGTCATCGGTCGCCACCGCGCATTTCTATGAAGGCTTTTATCATGAGATATTCAATGAACTGGATGCGGGCCGCGTCTTCGACGATGCGCGCTGCTGGCTGCAGCAACAGCATCTAATGCCCGAAGCCGCCGCCTGATCCTGTCCGGCCGCCGCTGCAGCCACGGGGACTCAAGGTAAAATCGGGGCGGTCCCCTCCTCCGATAGTGCAACCTGGAAATTCGATCATGAACAGCTTTGGCATCGTCAATTTCGGCCTGTTTTGCGCGGCCGTGCTACTCTTGAATGCGACCCCCGGCCCGGACACCGCCTATATCATAGGCCGCAGCGTGGCCCAGGGCCGGGCCGCCGGCCTGGTGTCGGCGCTGGGCATCTCGGTAGGTTGCCTGTTCCACTGCCTCGCATCGGCATTCGGCCTGACCGCCATCCTGGCGACCTCGGCCATGGCATTTACGCTGATCAAGCTGGCCGGCGGCGCCTACCTGATTTACCTGGGCATACGCATGGCGCTGGCCAAGCCGATACGGCCCACCGACGCTCCGGTCATGAAGGATGTACGCCCGCTGAAAACGGTTTTCTGGCAAGCCGTGGTCACCAATATCCTCAACCCCAAGGTCGTCTTGTTCTTTTTGTCATTTTTCCCGCAATTTGTGCGGTCCGATGCACCCCACAAAACCGTCGCATTTTTGCTGCTGGGAGCGACTTTTGTCGCAATGAGCACGGTGTGGAACAGCGGAACAGCCTTTTTGGCTGGTACACTAGCGCGCCGTGCAGGTCGTAATCCCCGGGTCAAGCTGTGGCTGGAACGTGTGGTCGGCAGCGCCTTTGTCGCGCTGGGTATCAAACTGGCAACAACCAGGCACTAACCGGCTGCATCGCAGGCTGGAGCCGGGGGAAATCTGCATTGAAACCAAAATAAAGCAAGGTTTGCATCATTGATGTAGCCATACAACGTGTATTTGGATTTGCCTCCAAAAAACGGACCGGGGGAGACTGTGCGTAGTATTGTGATGCCTCCGGTACGCTTGCTTTCCGATTCTTGTATTTTATGTATCACGCCCCGTAGCCCTATGTTGCCGCCATCCAGAAAAACCATCTCCAAACCTGCTCCCGCCGATTTCAAGGCGATTGAGGTCAAACCCGATTCCCTCGCCTTCAGCTTGTTGGGGGCAGCGCAAGCGGTAGCCTATGTGCTGGAGGGCACCGCTTTGCCGCAAGCGCTCGCCAAGGTTTTTGCGCAGAATAGTGCGTCGCCGCAGGCGCGCGGCGCCATCCAGGATATTTCCTATCGCACCATGCGCCAGGTCGGCCAGGCGGATGCCTTGCTGACCGCGATGACCAGCAAGGCGCCCGAGCCGGCATTGCTGTACGGCTTGCTATGCTGCGCGCTGACGCTAATTATCAAGGTTGGCGATGAAGATTTGCCGTACGAAGCCTTTGTGGTGGTCGACCAGGCGGTGACGGCAGCCTCCTCCAATCCGCACATGGCCCATGCCAAGGGCATGGTGAACGCCATCCTGCGCCGTTTCCTGCGCGAACAGGATGAATTGACAACGACAATATTAAAACAGCCGGCCGCGCTATGGAATTATCCGACCTGGTGGATAGACCAGTGCAAGACAGCCTATCCGAAGGACTGGCAGGCGATTTTACGGTCAGGCAACCTGCCGCCGCCGCTCACCTTGCGCGTCAATCGCTGCCAGACTTCGGTCGCCGAATATTTGCAGGCGCTGGAGGCACAACAGATCGGCGCCAGCCAGATCGGCCCGGATGCAATACGCCTGGCCAAGCCGGTACCGGTGCACCAGATTCCCGGCTTTGACCTGGGCCACGCATCGGTGCAGGATGCGGCCGCCCAGCTGGCGGCGCCGTTGCTGGACGTGGCCGACGGCATGCGGGTGCTGGACGCCTGCGCCGCTCCCGGCGGCAAGACCGGGCATTTGCTGGAGTCTGCCGACCTGCACCTGACTGCACTGGACTCCGATCCCAAGCGCCTGACCCGCATCCAGGAAAACCTGGACCGGCTGCGCCTGTCCGCCACGCTGAAGACCGGCGACGCCAGCAAATCCAACTGGTGGGACGGGCAGCAGTTTGACCGCATCCTGGCCGACGTTCCGTGCACGGCGTCCGGCATTGTCAGACGCCATCCGGACATACGCTGGTTGCGCCGCAAATCGGACGCGACCCAACTGGCGGCGCTGTCGACCCGCATCCTGGACAATCTGTGGAGCATGCTGAAACCGGACGGCAAGCTGTTGCTGGTGACCTGTTCGATCTGGCCGCTGGAGTCCGAAGGGCAGGCGGCGGCGTTCGCCAACCGTCATCAGGCCATCCGGCTGGACGCCCCCGGCCAGCTATTGCCGACGTCGGATGGCAACAACGATCACGACGGTTTGTTCTATGCATTGTTCCAAAAACGGGCATGATGCAACTTTCAAGATATGATGGCGGTCATATCAATCCTTTTCTTACTACGGATACAACGCCTTTTCATTACCATATGATCAGACGCCCTGTTTATTTGCTGATGTCCTGCATGCTGACCCTGCTGCTTTTGTTGCAAGCACCGGCGCATGCAGCCACTGCCGAAGTGACGTCGGCCAGGATAGAGTCCAGCGACGAAGGCTACCGGATAGTCGCGAGCTTCTCATTTGAACTCAGCCACGCGCTGGAAGAAGCCATCACCCGCGGCATTCCCATGTATTTCACAACCGAGGTGGAGCTGACCCGGCCGCGCTGGTACTGGTTTGACGAGAAAGCGATCAATTCCTCGCAGACGGTCAAAATAGGCTACAACGTCTGGACTCGCCAATATACGTCCTTGACCAGCGGCAACCTGCAACAGAGCTTCCCTACGCTGGAAGAGGCGATAGGCACCGTGCTCAGGCCGAGCCGCTGGGTAGTGGCAGAAAAAGCCGCGCTGACCAATGGCGCTACCTATAATGCGGCGGTGCGCCTGAAACTGGACATCAACCAGGTGCCCAAGCAACCCTTTCTGATCAATGCTTTAAACAACAGTGACTGGCGATTATCGTCCGACTGGAAGCGCTTTACCTTCAAGGCGGACGAGAAGTGACGAGAATCCTGCGGTACGCGCTGATTATCGGCAGCGGCGTGATGGGCATCCTGCTGTTCTTTTTGATGTCGGCATCGGAGAACTCATCCCGCCTGGAACAATACTATGTCTGGCTGGCCGGCGCCAATGCCCTGATCGCCTGCGCGCTGCTGTTCATGGTAACCACGCTGTTGTGGCGCTTGTTCAAACGCTACCGCTCCAGGGAATTCGGCTCGCGCCTGATGACCAGGCTGGTGTTGCTGTTTGCGCTGGTCGGCATCGTGCCGGGCGCCGTCATCTATGTGGTGTCGGTGCAATTCGTCAGCCGCTCGATCGAATCCTGGTTCGACGTCAAGATAGAATCGGCGCTGGAATCTGGCTTCAACCTGGGCCGCAGTGCGCTGGAGCTTTCCCTGGCGGACCTGCAAGGCAAGGCGCGCAATATGGCTTCGCAATTATCGGAGCCGTCCGAGGCGTCGATGGCCATCCACCTGTCCCGCCTGCGCGAACAAATGCAGGTGCAGGACGCCATCATCGTCAACAGCAGGGGCCGCGTGATCGCCTCCGCCAGTGCCAACGTGCGCGCGCTGCTGCCGGAAATCCCGACCTCCGCGATGATCAGGCAAGCCAGCACGGCGCGCGTCTATGCGGCCACCGAGGGCAACCCTGAGACCTCCGCACAGGCCACCAACACCGGCGACACCGGCCGCCGGGACGCGAGCGCGGCCGCCCTGATCACCGAGGCGCCGACGGTCTTGCGCTCACGGGTCGTGATTGCCATTCAAACATCCGGTATCGGACTATCGCTGCAAAATGACAACTTCTACCTGCAACTGATCAACCCGGTCCCCAAAGAGCTGGCGGCCAATGCGGAGTCCCTGCAAAATGCGGCCAGCGAATATGAAATCCGTTCGCGCAGCCGTGCCAGCTTGCGGAAAATGTATCTGTACACGCTGACGCTGACGCTGCTGCTGGCCATTTTTGCCGCGATAGGCAGCGCCTTCATGATCTCGGGCGAGCTCGCCAGGCCTTTGCTGCTGCTAGCGGAAGGCACCAAGGCGGTGGCGGAAGGCAACCTGTCGCCGCGCCCCATCGTCACCACGTCGGATGAGCTGGGCACGCTGACCCAGTCCTTCAATACGATGACCCGGCAATTATCCGACGCGCGGGCAACGGTGGAAAAGAACCGCAATGAACTGGAAACCGCCAAGGCCTATCTGGAGTCGGTGCTGGCCAATATGTCGGCCGGCGTGATGGTGCTGGACCAGAGCCGCCATCTGGTGACCTGCAACGAATCGGTGGAACGCATACTGCAGCGCAGCCTGGAAGGCGATATCGGCAAGGCCCTGACTGAAATCGAAGGCATGCAGGCGTTTGCGACGGCGATCGACAAGGCCTTTTCGGAACAGCATGCGCAGTCGGCGGCCGGCGGTGAAAACGAGAACGAGCAGCACTGGCAGCAGCAGATAGAAATCCCGCGCGTGCAGACCGGCAACACCGCCGAGCATAGCGGCGACAAGAATAACACCGAAGAACAAAGCATCACGCTGCTGGCGCGCGGCTCGCACCTGCCGGTGGCGTCCGGCACCGGCTACGTAGTGGTATTCGATGACATCAGCAATATCATTTCTGCACAAAGGTCGATCGCCTGGGGCGAGGTAGCCCGCCGTCTCGCGCACGAAATCAAGAATCCGTTGACGCCGATACAATTGTCGGCCGAGCGCCTGCAAATGAAGCTGCAGGACAGGCTGAACGAGGCCGATGTAGCGATCCTGAACAAGAGCACGACCACCATCGTCAACCAGGTGACGTCGATGAAACGCATGGTCGACGATTTCCGCGACTACGCCCGGACCCCGCCGGCCGTGCTGAA
>DATHMC010000165.1:0-4193 GCA_035487495.1 Undibacterium sp. | reverse complement strand
GGTGGTGAGCATGATGGCCAGCATCAGGCCCGCGCCCAGCAGTGTCAATCCGGGAAAGCCCCACATGCGAAAGGCCAGAGCCTGGTCGCCCTGTGCTTTCCAGCTGCGGCGGAAGCAATAGTGCGTGACGAAGATCATCATCCAGGTAAACATGGCGCCGAACATGGAAACTGCCATCATCAGCGTGAAGGATTCTTGCGGGTACAGGATGCTGAGTGCGGCGGCGACCGCTATCCCCACGCACGACAGTACCAACGCGTCCATAGGCACGCCGCGCTGGTTGACCTTGCCGAAGCGTGTCGGCGCATAGCCTGCGCGCGACAGGCTGAACATCATGCGGGTGGTAATGTACAACTGGCTATTCATTGCCGACAGGGCGGCGATCAGGATGACGAAATTGATGACGCCGGCAGCGCCTGGAATGCTCAGCGCTTCCATTACCTTGACAAACGGGCTCTTGTCGCTGCCGGCGGCCGTCCAGGGCACGATGGCCAGCATCAGGGCCAGGGTAAGCATGTAAAAAATCACCAGGCGCAACATGGCGGCGCGAAATGCACTCGTGATGGCCTGTTCAGGATTCTTGGCCTCGCCGGCAGCGACCGCGATCATCTCTATGCTGAGATAACTGAAGATCGACACGATGACGGCGATCCACATGCCCTTGCCGCCATGCGGGAAGAAGCCGCCGTGCAGCAGATAGTTCTTGAAGCCGATCGGGCCGGCCGTCGGCGCCGCATACACCATGTAGGCGCCCAGCAGGATAAAGCCGACGATGGCCACGATCTTGATGGTGGAAAACCAGTATTCCACCATGCCGAAGATATTCACGCTCAGCGCGTTGACCATGATCAGACAGCCTGAAAACAGCACTATCCATAGCCATGCCGGCGAACCGGGAAACCAGTATTGCATGTACAGGGCCACCGCCGTTACTTCGGTGCCTATCGCCAGCACGATCGACGCCCAATACGCATAGCGCACCATGAAACCCGCCCAGGGACTGACATAGTGTTCGGCATAAGCGCCAAACGAGCCGGAAGTGGGGTGGGCCACCGTCATTTCAGCCAGGCAGCCCATCAGCAGCAGGGCGATCAGTGCGCCTATCGCGTAGCTGATCAGGACGCTGGGGCCGGCGAAGCTGATGGCGAAGCCGCTGCCCAGGAACAGTCCCGTGCCTATGGCGCCGCCGATCGCGATCATGGACATTTGCCGGCTGCTGAGGCTGCGATGCAGGCCCTGTTCGCGCGCGACGATGTCGTCGAAACGATTGGAAGTATTACTCATGTCATCTCCGTTTTTTTTGTGCTTAGCTGCGCTTAGATAGCGGAGTGACGCCTGTGCATCGCTCCGCTATTGTTGTTGTGTGGAATTTTGCGGGAAATCTACAGCAGGAAAAATTCTTTGGCGTTACCGCCTAGCAGGCGCTGGCGGCTGGTGTCCGACAAGCCCGATGAGCGTATCAAGCTGCCTACTTGCTGCTCGCCCAGCGGGTACGGGTAGTCGGACCCGAGCATCACCCGCTCTTCTCCCATGACGTCCACCAGCAGGGACAAGGCGCGTGGATCGAACACCGCCGAGTCAACGTAAAAACGATTCACATACGAAGACGGCGGATGCGGGCAGTTCTCACGGACGATGTCGCGTTGCCGCCATGCATTGTCCACCCTGCCCAGCAGGAAGGCGAAGCTGCCGCCGCCGTGCGCAAAGCAGATCTTCAGCGAAGCCGGCAGGCGTTCAAAGGCGCCGGACATGATCAGCGACAATATGCCGAGCTGGGTCTCCGCCGGCATCGCCACCAGCCAGGGCAGCATCCATTTCTTCATCCGGTTGTCGCTGCCCATCATGTCCCAGGGGTGGACCAGGATGGGAATGCCCTCGTTGGCGCAATGGGTCAGCAAGACCAGCAAGCCCTCATCGTCCAGGTCGCGGTCGCCGAGATGGTTGCCTATCTGTATGCCGACGTGGCCTATGGCCTTGGCGCGGCTGGCTTCGCGGCAAGCGGCATCGATATCCTGCAGCGGGACCTGGGCCAGCGCTTTCAGGCGCTGGGGATTATGCGCGCAAAGTTCAATCGCATAGTCGTTCATGCGCATCGCCCACGGCAACGCCTGATCTATCGCATAGCGATAGCCGAACATGACCGGCGTTGCGCACATCAATTGGATATCGACGCCGGATCTGTCCATTTCTTCTATGCGGCGGGCGGAATCCCATAACGCTGAATAGACCGGGCGAAAGGGCTTGTCGCCCGTCATGATCATGCCGTGCTCGTTGTCCTGTATCTGTAACCAGGGTGCGGCGCTGGCATCCAGCGCGGCAGCCTCCTTTTGTGTAATCGGCGGGAAGAAATGGGAATGGATATCAACCACTGTTGTGTTTTGTTTGCTCACTATGGATTTTCCTTGCGGTGGTTGAGCTAGGCGGCAGCGGCGTGCGCGTGCTTGCCTGGATGTACGGTCTTGCATTGCGGGCAGACGCGCAGTGCAGCATTGCCGTAGAAACGCTCGAACAGCGGCGGCAGGTCGTCGACGATGCTCTTCAACTGGATATCCACCCTGTGCACCAGGTGGTTGCAGTTCAGGCAATACCACTCAAAGCCGTCAACGGTGCCGGCCGGACGCTGGCGCTCTATCACCAGGCACAGGCTGCCTGCTTCGGGGCGCTGCGGCGAATGGCGCACGTGCGGCGGCAACAGGAAGATGTCGCCCTCCTTCAGTTCCACCCGCTCGACCTTGCCGTTATCCATGATGTTCAGGTAGGCGTTGCCTTTGAACTGGTAAAAAAATTCCTCAAAAGGATCGTCGTGGTAGTCGGTGCGCAGATTGGGACCACCCACCACGGTGACGATGAAGTCGGCATCCTGCCAGATTTGCTGATTGCCTACGGGAGGCTGCAGCAGGTGGGAATGCTCATCCAGCCAGCGCTGGAAATTGAAGGGCATGCCGAATTTGAACATGGTGTCTACCTCATTCTTGGTTAGGTTTGTAGGCGATGGCCTTGATCTCTATGAGCAGGTGAGGATGCGGCAATTGATGCACGGCCACCGTAGTGCGGGTCGGCCCGTCGTAGTCGAAATACTCGCCGTACACTTCGTTATAGCCGCCGAAATCGTTCATGTTAACCAGAAAACTGCTGATTTCCACAATGTCCGCCAGATCTGCGCCGGCGCTGCGCAGGATGTCGCGTAGATTTTCGATGACGGCCCGGGTCTGTTCGCGGATATCCAGCCTGGTTGTACCCATGCTGTCCACTTCCACGCCGGCCAGGCTGTTGTCCGGCCGGCGGGAGCTGGTGCCGGACACAAACAGGAAGTCGCCGGCGCGCTTTAAATGCGGAAACTTGCCGCGTGGCTGAGCTTTTCCCTCTACCAGCAGGGCTTGCGTGGGTGTGGTTGCGCTCATGCCTGCGCTCCTGTCAAGAATTCTACTCGACCCAGTCCGCCGATCTCCGTGCTGACGTGCGCGCCGGGGATCAGGGCCTCGGCCGCCGTCGCCGCGCCGGCCATGATCAGCGAGCCGGCCGGGATGCTGATTCCGGCCTGGTACGCAAGTTGCGCCGCCTGGACCACGCTACGCAAGGGATTGCCCAGGATCGCGCCGGTGCTGCCTATCAATACCGGCCGGCCGTTGAAGCGTACGACGACGCCCCGGTTGGTCAGGTCGCCGACATTGCGGTTAAACGCGCCGACGACCACGCCTGCAGAGGAACAGTTATCGGCGACCACGTCTTCGAGGGTAAACTTGAAATTGCGGTAGCGGGAATCGATAATTTCCATCGCCGGGGCCACGCCTTCCAGATAACCGGCGGCCTCCAGCAGGGTCAGCGGGCGGTCGATGTCGCGGCCGGTGAGGAAGCAAACCTCGGGTTCGACGCGTGGATGGATGAAATCGCCCAGGTCGATTTCGGCGCCTTCCTCATACAGCATGGCGTCGGTCAGCAGACCCCAGATCAGGCTGTCGACGCCCATCTGCACCATCTTGGCGCGGCTGGTAAAGCCCAGTTTCAGGCCGACCGGCTTTTCACCGCGGCCATGGCGCAAGGCGATGGACGCGCGCTGTATCTGATAGGCGTCCTGCAGATTGAACGCGTATTGCGGCGTGAGCGGGTCTATCTCGCGATGGCTGGAGGCGGCCTGGTCCAGGGTCCTGGCCAGTCTCGCAATATCCAATGTGGCGACGTTTGCCGCTGTCTCG
>DATHMC010000164.1:0-8187 GCA_035487495.1 Undibacterium sp. | reverse complement strand
AAAATGACGACAGCATTGCTTGATCGACTCACCCATCACTGTCATATAATCGAAACTGGGAACGATAGCTATCGATTTAAGAACAGCTCGACCCAGATAACCACCAAGGAGAAAAAGAGCAGACTAGCCTCAACCTAACCCGTAAAAGAAGTAAAAACGAGTGGGTCAGAATTTGATGCAAACGCCGGGTCATAATCCAGCGCAAACTAACAGCTAACGCTTCTCAGTCAGTTTTTGGAACCAGGTCGCTAACCGAAAAAGTGCGAGCGTAGTCTCAAAAGTAGTAACTATCGCGTAGACAAACAAGAAATACCCAGCGCCTGCACCAATCGGCTTAAGATAAGAAAACCAATTTGGAGACAGCGAAACCAATGCAAGGCCATGTGCCAACATGCTTTTTGGGCTCAACTCATAGTCGAGCGCCGAACATATCAACGCCGATAAGAGCGCGACAACCTGGACTAGTCCAAAATGGGCAAAAACAGCACTCACCCTTTCATAATCCGAGGGCTTCCCATCCTCTTTCAGGCTGATCAACGCATTACGAAGTTTTTCGTCACCCCAGCCTATCCAAATCGCATAGCCGCTAACTCCGAAGCCTAACAAGTTAGGCAATACGCTGAGGGCAGTCGCATACCAGGCACTAGATAGCCAATAACCGGAAGATAGGATCGTGATGAAAATCGCGAGATGGACAAATGGTGACGCGACGAATTCGCGCCACCCGCCATAGGACGTCCAATATCTCATGAATATGTCTACGACATCTCCATATTCCACCTTGAGTCTTGATTCCCCATGACGCGACATTCGTTATCCACCTACCCTTACAAAATTACGAAGCATGCCCAAGGCTGCCTGAAAAAAAGAATCCTCGATAGTGGTCGTTCCTGTGTCGACTTCTACCTTCTCCAAGTATGGATGATCAATAGTCGAATATTTTACGGTTTGGCCGGCCTCATCTATTCCACGAGCCGTTACTAGTCCATTTGATTGCGCCACCTCGGCAACTTGCCTCTGGTCTCTGCCCAACTGTAGACCATCCGGATGGTCGGAAGACATATTTTGAGTAAATTTAGTAGCGTTCTGATCTTCCATCCACTTGAACAAACGACGCTCCACATCACCGAGAGCATTCGGAGGCGATATTTCAAAAGAGATTTGCTTGAGTACCGGTAGATGAAATATTCGATCGAGTGTCTCACGATCTGGTTCGACCGTAATGACTGCCTCACCATGGGCTTCAATTAGATCACTACTATTTAACAGGCGTTCGACCAGCGTCTTAGCCATGCCTGGTGAAAGCGTATTTTGTTGATCCAGTCGCGAAATAAATATCAGGCGATGCTGGTCCGGGAAGAAGATATAAGGTAAAACCCGCAAATTCGGACGATAGCTTTCCGGAATTCTCACATTCTGCGTGACGTCCTCGGGCGCTGCCACCTCATTGGTAGACAGATCAAGCCACTTCGCATCCCTATCAATATTGACGAATTTGAAGAGGTCGCCCCATACAAACTTGTGCTCCTCGTATCTATTGTTTGCCGAGCCAATCATTCCCCCGACATCGCCACGCAACCCTACCGGCGTCTTCCGCCTAGCTGCATCCATCCATAGTTTCACGTACCGCTCCGGGCGGTGCGGGGGTGGCAAAACAACATTCAACGCTGCAATGGAAATTATTCTCATTTATGACAGGCCAATAAATAATGGCTTTAAGAAGTAGTGGCAAAGAAGTCAAGATTAACGCACTAATCCTTGCCTTACAATAATTAATTGTCCAAATATAATTTTTCCCATAGCCGGTGTTCTCCTATACCAGGAACATGACGGGGGGGTGATTCAATGACAATTTGCAGCCCTTCAGCAATTCATAGGGTGAACAAGCATTTTGCTCTGTCGCCACTTTGCTATCCGAGCTTTCAAGAATGCCGAGTACATCCGTCTAGCCAAATTTCAGCGCCGACCAGGTGATTGCCATGGTCATCGGATTGGCCGGCGTTCCACGAAGAAAGCCCTGCTAATCGTCGTACCATTGATCTTCGCTAAATCTACAGGAGGGGAAAATGGATCTACTAGAGGCATGTAATCGTTTTCTGGTGCATTGTGAAGTAGAAAGAAAACTGAGCCCGCTAACAATTAAAGCTTACCAAGGTGACCTTCACCGCTTCAGCAGCGCCGTCGGCCCAAAGTACAATCTATGTGATTTTTCCGAGACATGGATCGAAAATGTGGTTCGTAATTGGCTAGCAGATCCGGAATTGAAGTCAACAACGGTCAAGCGAAGAATGGCTTGCATAAAATCCTTCGTGCGCTGGCTTTTCCGGCGCAAACTAATATCGTTTAACCCTTTCGAGCGAATACATTTAGAAATCAGGCTCCCGAAGAGACTGCCAAGAAATCTGCAAACTAACGAAATCCAGAAACTCTTGGTGGTAAGGCCAGAAAGCATTCTCGGTAAGCTCCGAAAAAAAAATCAAGACTTGCCGCGCTTTGAATGGGATCGGCTTACGGCTCGCTTGGCAATAGAAGTATTAACGCTCACGGGTATTCGTGTCGGCGAATTGGTCAAGATCAAGCCTCAAGACATTGACTATATACTGCACCAGATTCGTATACTCGGCAAAGGAAACAGGGAACGACAAGTCCTGTTCCCCGATCTGGTTACGACTGACCGCCTTCAAGTGTATCGCGAACATGCCTACTCACGCTTCGGAGCCGAAAATCGTGGCACCCTCTTCCTAAATAGTCTCGGCCGATCAGCGAACGAGCAATATATCCGACGAATTATCCGTGCGTATGCCAATGAGGCGCAACTGGCGCGGCGAATCACGCCGCACATGTTGAGGCATACAGCGGCAACCCAGTTACTAGAGGCTGGCCTGGATATCCGTTTTGTGCAAAAACTCCTTGGTCACGCAAGCATAACTACTACGGAAATCTATACGCATGTAGCGAATCACGCACTGCGCCTAGAAATATCGCGGGTGAATATCAGGAAAAGGCTTGAAATGCATCGATAACTAAGAATTATCCATGCCTCGTCATATCACCGTCGGACTTCACATTGGACATGACCGCAGCGTCTCTATAGTAGAAAGCGGCCGTTTAATAGCCCATCTGGCCGAAGAGCGGATGGATAGAAACAAACACTCGCACTCCGTTTCCTTCCCAAGGAAAGCACTATTTGCAATCTTAAATTATTGCAACCTCTCTCTTTCCGATGTATCTGCCTTCGGCATCAGCTACTCGTTCGTCGATATTGCAAGCGTCCTTCCGGGCCTAGCTGAGGACCTTAGGCATCAGTTCCAGTTAGGCGACGTCCCGATTTTCGGCGTGTCGCATCATTTTTCCCATGCGTTGTCAGCCTTCCATACCAGCCCGTTTGACGCGGCAACGGTATTTGTCGCCGATGGAGCCGGTGATCTTTGTCCCAACGGGAAAGTCGAAGCGGAAACCGCGTATAGCGCGACGCAGTTTGGCCTCAGTCTTCTCTGGAGCCGCGAACAGGACATTCCCGCGTCATATGCGGATCGCCGAACGTTCTTTCGCGTGCCTTACCTGCCATCGGCGGATCTCGACAAACAAATCAGTATAGGCCGCAAGTACGAGCAGTTGACCTACTTGCTTGGCTTCGGCTGGGGGCAAAGCGGCAAAACCATGGGGCTGGCGCCATACGGCAAAGCTTTGTTTGAGCTGCCGGCGCGTGCCACCGACCCGACAACTGGCTTCGACCTGCGGATGTCGGATCTGATCGATGACCTGGAGGGGGCCAAAAAGCGCAGCGGCGAACCATTCGACCTCTACGTCCGTAACCGCCGGGCCGACATCGCCGCCACTGTCCAGAAGGGCCTTGAAGACGTAGCGCTGTCCATGGTGAGTCATCTGCACACATTGCATCCTTCAGACAACTTGTGCCTCGCGGGCGGACTGTTTCTAAACTGCGTACTCAATCACAAGATCTTGTCGGCCACGCCATTTAAAAACGTGTACATCGTCCCGGCCTGCGGCGACGACGGCCAGTCGGTCGGTGCCGCGTTGCACGCCTATCATCAGTTATACGGACCAGCGCACGCCCCGCAAGCGCTGTCGGCTTACCTGGGTCCCGGCTATTCCATGGCTGTCATCGAGGCTGAACTGGAAAATGCTGGTTTGCGTTACGAGCGCCACACGGATGAGGCGTTGCTGGATGAAGTCGCAGGCCGCCTGCGCCAAGGGCTGATATGCGGCTTACTGCGGGGCCGCAGCGAAATGGGCCCCCGCGCATTAGGCCATCGGAGCATTCTCGCCGCGCCCACCTTGCCCGGCGTACGCGACCATCTGAACCACTACGTCAAGCGCCGGGAGGGCTTCCGTCCGTTTGCGCCGATGGTGACCGCGGAGGCGCAGTTTCGCTATTTCGATCTGCGGGCGCCGTCGCGCTTCATGCTGTTCACGGCCGCCGTCAAGGCGCCATACCGGGAGATGCTTCCGGGCGTTAGCCATGTGGACGGTTCGGCGCGAGTACAGGCGGTGGCGGCCAGCGACGATCCGTTCTTGCACGCACTATTGAGCAAAATGGAGGAGTGCAACGGTCACCCCATTCTACTGAACACCTCGTTCAACGTCGCCGGAGAACCTATCGTGGAAACGCCGCGCGACGCCATTTCCAGCTTTCTGCGTTCCAACCTCGATTTCGTGGTGCTGGAAAACTACCTGGTCGTCAAGGCGCGCTAGCACGCCTAGCGCAGCGCCAACAGCAGACCACTGTGGCGCTCTACCAGCGGATGCGGCAGCGGCCGGGTGCGCCCGAGCAAACCGAACTCGCGCACGCTGGCGATCAACCGTAAATTCTGGCGGACTATGTCCGTGGTTCCCTTGTCGTAATAACTCAGTGTCTTCACAAACGCCACCGTTGCGTCATCGCCGTGATGTTGGTGAAGAAATTTGATGTAATTGCTGATGACGGCCAGATTGGGACTGCAGCTGTCAAGCGCGCCGACGAACAGCAGGCCTTGCCGATGCAGATAGCTGATGGCCGTTCTCAGCTGACCTTCAGCCAGGCTGCTATCAGCGTCCCGCTCGCTCAACTCGATGATTGCCATCAGGTTGTGCAACTGCCACAGGAAAAATCCTCCGCTATAACGGATGCAAGACTCCAAGCCCATGTCGGCATAACGCCGCGCTGCCCGGCGGTTTGTTTCATCATCCAGGCCCAGCAGGGTATAGGTCACGGCTAGCGCCAGTTGGGCCCTGGCGATCGAGTGTGCGTATCCGTTCAAGTTGGCCACACCGAGCTGCACGGCAATGCGCTCTTTTATATCGTACAGTTGCACCGGTTCGCCATCCGAATTGATCAATTCAGCAATGCAGAGATTTAACTCGCCAT
The DNA here is from genome assembly GCA_035487495.1 of Undibacterium sp. Taxonomy (GTDB): domain Bacteria; phylum Pseudomonadota; class Gammaproteobacteria; order Burkholderiales; family Burkholderiaceae_D; genus Undibacterium. The sequence goes on along the minus strand of DATHMC010000164.1, from coordinate 2,819 downwards.
GGCACACATGGCGTGGCGACGCCCTCTCGCGGCTGTAGGCCGTGGCGACGCGCGTCAGCTGAAGGAATTTGGCCGGATCGTCATAGAAGTACTCTTTCGTCCGCGACGCGATCACCAGTCCGCGCGTGCCATCGTCCGCGGCAATGCGCTCGGACAGCTCCGAGTAATACACAAACATTGCCTTGTGATTCAACTGATGATAAATGTTCTGCAGCCGGTCATAACAATCGAACATCAGGCTGGAGTTGTCATCGGATGGGGGCGACAGTGTAACTTGCGCCGCAATTTCCAGCATGGTCTTGTGCGCCGCCTGCACGTAACCCATGTTGAGCATCATGTGGGCACGCAGTTGACGTACTTCCATCAGACTTGTTTGCTTGAGCGCGGGTTCCAGCTCCAGTTCTTCCAGCTTTTCCTGCATGTAGGCGCTGCTCTCAAGCGCCAATGCTAATGGCTGATTGTGCAGCGCGAGATACGTGGCCAGCTTACATAGTCCGGCGACTGGTCCAACCGGCTTGCCCAACGCCATTGATGCTTCAACCAGTGGGCGTATATAGGGCAATTCCGCACCATCGACCGCCACCGAGCTGATGTTGGTGAACTGATGGACGTGGTCGAACAGATACGCCAGTTCGGCATAGGCCTTATCCAAATCCCCGGCAACGAAATGCAGATACGCAATGCGTTGCTTGCTCCAGTCCTCCAACGCCTCCGCCGACCGCAAAATGGCTTGGGCGGCAAGCCGTCCGGCGGCGCTGGTCTCGACGCGCGACAGAAAGTAGATCTGCAGATTCTCGTGTGCATAGCTCAGCCGGCTGTGCTCGGTCTGGATAAATTGGCGCTCCACCAGCGCACCCAGGATGAACTGGTCGGCATCGCCTGGGAATATGGTGTCGAATACGCTTTCCGACAGCGCCGGCCCCAATAGCGCCAACGCATGTAGGACCACCAGTGCCGCCGGCCCATGCTCAGCTAGCAGGTGCTGGACTCGCAAGTCGATCAGATCTTGCAATCCGGTAGGAATGCAGTTCTTCGCGGCCAGTAGCTCCGCGTTAAGTACGCCTACCGTGTTGCGATTGACGACCTCGACAATCGAAAGATCCAACAAATATTGAATGGCTTGCACCACTCCGAACGGACTGTTTTCGCTTAGCGCCACCACCCGTTGCACAACCACCGCTGGAACATCGCGGATGGTCAGTCGAATAAATTGCTCGCACTCCTGGTTGGACCAGGCCACGAGTTTGACGCTGCGTACGAGCCTGGGAGCGCTGGCACCGAGCTGTGCAACATGGTCGATAAAGGAAAAATAGTGGATATTGGCGACACTATCGTCATCGCGCCCGGTTACCAGCACAGTCAATGGCAGCGTGGCATCGAGTTGTTCGCAGAACGCGCGCAGGTCGTCGAGCAGGCCTTTGGATGCGTGGTGCAAGTCTTCCAGTATGATGACACAGTGGTCCCATAGCGCGGGCAGGCTGGCGCATCGGGCCATCAATTCCTTGAACCCCATTCTTTTTGGCAGCGTCTCTTTATAGGGCATTTCGGCCATGATCTGCTTTAAGATCTTGGCGAACATCAATTCCTCGTTACCCGGCCTTAATTCAGCGGAGACCGTCAAGACATGGCCACCTGCGAGCCGTTTTTCAACTTCTTCCAGTACCTTGCTTTTGCCTGCGCCCGCTTTGCCGTGCAGGTCGATAAACCGCAATGGCTTATCTCCCCGGATGTCGCTGACAATTTGAGCGCAACATTCACTATGCGCTGCACCAAACATAGGCGGATCAAATTCAAATTTAACTTCCGGCCCTCTGACTTCCAGAGTGCGCGGTCGGCCATTGAGATCAAGTGCAATACGCAATTCGTCCAAGGCTTCAAAACTATATTGTGTCAATTGCAATTTCGTGGTCCGGTAGCCCCCCGGAGCCAAGTGGAAAAGCAGGTCTTCCCCCGGAGACAGATCCGATTCCGCATCAGCGATCAGCCGCCAGTTGACGTCCGAGCGCAGCGCCAGCTTGATAGTTCGCTCCTCTCCAGAGTAGTTATGCATCGCGAGGAACAAACCGAATGCTTTATTGCTACGTACAGTGATGTCATCCTGCGCCTTCATGCCCGCAACGCTCTGGGTGCAGTACGAAACAGCGATATCGGGCAGTGCAGGTAAGCGGTCAGGTTGTGGTAAGAGCAGGCCCTCGTTGCACGGGGCCAGCGCACGTACCAGGCGCACACGATCGATCAGCAACAGCTTGCAGTCGCGCGCCTCGAAACTTTGCCTGGCATGATGCAAGGTGGAGGGCGTCAGCGTGGCGCTGGTCACGAGAACAAAATAGGATGGCATCGGGCCGTCCGCCTGCAACTGCATCAGCGAGCCGCCAAATTCATTGGCGCTGAGCGTGCCCCCGTTGAGCTTCTTGATTTCGATATGCGCAAGTGCTATCCGCGCGTTCCGGGGCAACACGAGTTTGCAGCCCAATATGGACATGTCACCGGCAAACTCCAACACCATATCCTTGCCTCGGTCTGCCGTCCTTTCGGTCGAGCGGATATGACAGCTTACCCCTTGGGCGCGGATATCTCGGCGTATCAGCGCCTGGATATTTTTTTCAAATGCAGAGCCCTCGACTTCCGTCAAGTCCCACTCGAAGTCGTTTACGTCCTCATCCAAATGGAAAACGCGATTGATCCTTGGCATGGATAATTCTTAGTTATCGATCAAATGGCAATAGTTTCCCATATAAAAGAATTACTTGCTGAATGTCACGTCAATTTAATGTCTGAAAAAACAATTCGCTGGTTTGAACAAAGCCGTAGGCCAGCGC
>DATHMC010000163.1:0-7020 GCA_035487495.1 Undibacterium sp. | reverse complement strand
GTGGGAGAACCTGGTTGCTGTTGCTGTTGCTGTTGTTTTTGACCTTCATCCGCTTGGAGCCTCGCCGCTTGTGCGGTACAGAAAATGGATCAGAAATGGCCGTTGTTTGAGCGCAGCGAGTTTCGGCCATTTCCCATTTTTTGTGCCGCACAAGCGGGCATCCCGAAGGGGCGAGGCTTGCGGTCGCCTTCTTTTTGCTTACTTTTTCTTGGCGAAGCAAGAAAAAGTGAGTGGCCGCCGGGCCACCCCCGGCCAGCAATCTATGGCAAACCACAAGCTCAATCAAAACCAGAATCGCCAAGCTAAAGAGCCAGCGCAGCTCTAATCTGCGCCAACGAAGCCGGGTCCTCTATCGTGGTCAAATCCCCCGGGTCCCTGCCCTCGCAAATCGCCTGTATCGACCGCCGCAGCAACTTGCCCGAGCGCGTCTTGGGCAATACAGAAACAAAATGCACCCGCGCCGGCCGCGCAACGGCACCGAGCTGCCTGTCCACCAAGGCCATCACCTCCCCCTCCAAAGCCATGCACGCCTCGGTAGTGGCAACCAGGTCCGGGTTCCTCAGGGTAGCAAAGGCGACCGCTACCTGTCCCTTCAACTTGTCTTCTACACCGACTACCGCCACTTCGGAAATCTGCGGATGGCTGGAGATGCTTTCTTCTATCTCGCGCGTGCCGAGGCGATGGCCGGCGACGTTGATCACGTCGTCGGTACGACCGAGAATGAAATAATAGCCGTCGGCATCGCGTATGCCCCAATCAAAAGTCGAGTACACCTGCCGGCCGTAAAAATTGGACCAGTAAGTCTGCACAAAACGCTGGTCGTCGCCATAGATGGTTTGCATGCAGCCGGGCGGCAATGGGCCCTTGATCACCACCACGCCCTTTTCACCCGGTCCGCATTCTTCGCCGGTGGATTCATTCAGTATCTGCACGTTATAGCCGTACATCGCCACACCGGGACTGCCCAGGCGGGTCGGCGTGGTTTCCACGCCATTGGCGACGGTCAGGATGGGCCAGCCGGTCTCGGTCTGCCAATAATTATCGATGATGGGCACGCCCAGTTCGGTCGCTATCCATTTGGACGTGGTTTCGTCCAACGGTTCGCCGGCCAGGTACAAAGCTTTTAACGACGACAGGTCGTATTTGCGCATCAACTCCGACGGATGTTTTTTCAGCACCCGCACCGCGGTCGGCGCCGAGAACATCCTGCTGACCTTGTATTTTTCCACGATGCTCCACCAGATACCGGCATCCGGCCGTATCGGCGTGCCTTCATACATGATGGTCGCCATGCCTGCGATCAGCGGGCCGTACACGATATACGAATGGCCAACCACCCAGCCTATGTCGGAGGTCGCAAAATAGGTTTCACCTGGATTGCCGCAAAATATGCGCTTCATCGAAGAGGCCAGCGCGACCGCATAGCCGCCGACGTCGCGCTGCACTCCTTTGGGCTTGCCGGTCGTGCCGGAGGTGTACAGCACATAGGAGATTTCGTTCGCCTCCAGCCACGTCACCGGAACCTGGGCATGCATATGGCGCTCACGCAAACTGGCGTAGTCGACATCGCGCCCCGCCACCAGCTTCATCGCTTCCAAGCCTCGGTTAACCAGCAGCACGTGCGCGGGCCGGTAGCTTGCCAGCGCTATCGCCTCGTCCAGCAGCGGCTTGTACGGCACCGCCTTGCCGCCACGCATGCCGGCGTCGGCGGAGACGATCAGCACCGGCTTGGCGTCGTCTATACGCGTCGCCAGACTCTTCGAGGCAAAACCGCCGAACACCACCGAATGGATAGCGCCTATCCGGGCGCAGGCCAGCATGCTGAATGCCGCTTCGGCGATCATCGGCATGTAGATCAGCACCCGGTCGCCTTTTTTTACGCCCAGAGCCAGCATCATCGCAGCGGTGCGATTCACTTCTGTATGCAATTCTGCAAAAGAGTAGCTGCGTTCCGTATTGGTCTCGGTGGACACGGTAATCAGCGCAGGCTTGTCGGCCTGGCTGGCCAGCCAGCGGTCCAGCGCGTTATGGCACAGATTGGTCATGCCGCCGGCAAACCATCTGGCGAAAGGAGGATTGCTGTCGTCCAGTATCCGGGACGGCTGAATGTGCCAGTCGATCAGCCTGGCTTCTTCAGCCCAAAAGGCATCCGGGTCCTGTATCGATTGCTGGTAAAAATCCTGGTAATTCATGGTTCCTCCGGGGAATGTCTTTGATTGTTCTCGTCAATTTGATGCAAGCGAATAAAAAGTCCGTTTTATCGAGCGCGCTTCGAGCGCTGCGGCATAGGCTCAGATGACGTACAGATCGACGTATTCATGGACCGCCATCGCTTCCAGCCTGGCCTGGTCGAGCGAAATGTCCAGGATGGCTTTTTGCTGCTTGCTCGGGAAGCTGCGCGCCAGATTGGTGTTGAACTTGGCTTCCAGCAGCGGAATCCCGTCGGCACGGCGGCGTGCATGGCCGATAGGATATTCGACGACGATTTCATCCAGCTTGCTGCCGTCGTCGAATTCCACCGTCATCGCATTGGCGATCGAACGCTTTTCTGGATTGTGATAGTCGGTGGTGAACTGGGCATCTTCAACGCAGACGATCTTGTCGCGCAGCGGGTCGATGCGGGGATCGGCGGCGACCTTGTCTTCGTAATCGGACGCGGTCAGGCGGCCAAAGATCAGCGGCACGGCGACCATGTACTGGATGCAGTGATCGCGGTCGGCCGGGTTGTCCAGCGGACCTTTTTTGTCAATGATGCGGATGCAGGCTTCGTGCGTGCGTATCGTGATCTGCTCGATGTCCTGTGTCGATTTGCCGGCGGCAGCAATCCTGCCGTGCAGAGTCATCGCCGCCTCCACCGCTGTTTGCGCGTGGAATTCGGCCGGGAAGGAAATCTTGAACAACACATTTTCCATCACATACGAACCGTACGGACGCTGGAACTTGAACTTGTTGCCTTTGAACAGCACGTCGTAAAAACCCCAGGTCTTCGCCGACAGGACCGATGGATAGCCCATTTCGCCGGTCTTGGCCGTCAAGGCCAGCCGTACCGCGCGCGACGTCGCATCGCCGGCCGCCCAGGATTTGCGGGAACCGGTATTCGGGGAATGGCGATAAGTGCGCAACGACTGGCCGTCCACCCACGCCAGCGATACCGCATTCAGCATTTCGTCCCGGGTCAGTCCCAGCATCCCTGCCACGACCGCGGTGGAAGCCACCTTGACCAGCACCACGTGGTCCAGGCCGACTTTGTTGAACGAATTTTCCAGCGCTATGCAGCCCTGGATTTCATGCGCCTTGATCATCGCCGTCAGCACGTCTTTCATGCTGAGCGGCCTCTTGCCTGCGGCGACCGCATTGCGCGACAGCCAGTCGGCTACCGCCAGGATACCGCCCAGGTTATCCGACGGATGGCCCCATTCTGCCGCCAGCCAGGTATCGTTGAAGTCCAGCCAGCGTATCATGGCGCCGATGTTGAACGCCGCCTGCACCGGATCCAGCTGGAATTGCGTGCCCGGCACCTTGGCGCCGTTAGGCACGACCGTGCCGGGCACGATGGGGCCCATCAATTTCCTGCAAGCCGGGTATTCCAGCGCTTCCAGGCCGCAACCCAAGGTGTCGATCAGGCAGTTGCGAGCCGTGTCATAGGCAACGCTGGATTCCACCTGGTAGCTGCGGACATAATCGACGATGTCGACGATTTCCTGATCGAACTCGGTGCGGACGTTGCTGATATGGGATGACATGATGTTTCCCCTGTGGATTTTTACCAACGATTCAATTAACTTCCAGTACAACTTGATAGCGCTTATTTTCTCTGGCTTTGTTATTATTTTAGTGTACGGTGAACGACTTACTGCTGTCTTACGCCGATGGTTTTTCCGACTGATTCGGAATGCTTTTTATCGCCGGTCGCGGGCACCTGAGAGCGCAAAAAAAGCGCAACGATTTGCATCGTTGCGCTTTTCCAAACCGTCATGCGATCAGGTCGCGGCCATGTCGGCGTACTCGTTCACCAACATCGATTCCTGCCGTCTCAGAATACATCGCCGGGCACGCGCACCCATCCTTCCATCAGCACCCGCGCACTGCGGCTCATGATGACCTTGGTCACGCTCCATTCGCCGCTGGCCTGGTCCTGGCTGGCTTCCGCGCCGACCCGCAAGGTGCCCGACGGATGGCCGAAGCGCACAGCGCTGCGTAGACCGCCGCCGGCCGCGAGGTTCACCAGCGTACCCGGGATCGCTGCGGCAGTGCCGATGGCAACGGCCGCGGTGCCCATCATTGCGTGATGCAGCTTGCCCATCGACAGCGCGCGCACCAGCAGGTCGATGTCGCCGGCGGCGACCTGCTTGCCGCTGGAAGCGACGTAATCGGCCGGCCGGGCGACAAACGCGACCTTCGGGGTATGCTGGCGTTTGGCAGCTTCATCAATGTGCTTGATAAGACCCATGCGCAACGCGCCATGGGCGCGTATCGTTTCGAACAGAGCCAGGGCCTTGGCATCGCCGTTGATCGCGTCTTGCAATTCGGTGCCGGTGTAACCGATCGCTTCCGCGTTCACGAAGATGGTCGGGATGCCGGCATTGATCATGGTAGCCTTCAGCGCGCCGACCCCAGGGACCTCGAGATCGTCGATCAGCCGGCCGGTCGGGAACATCGCCCCGCCCGCCCCCTCTTCTTCGGCGGCCGGGTCCATGAATTCGAGCTGCACTTCGGCGGCAGGGAAGGTGACGCCGTCGAGTTCGAAGTCGCCGGTTTCCTGCACCGCGCCGTCGGTAATCGGCACATGCGCAATGATGGTCTTGCCGATGTTTGCCTGCCAGATCCGTACGGTCGCCACGCCGTTTTTCGGGACGCGGCCGGCATCTACCAGCCCGCCGTTGATGGCAAAGGCACCGACGGCAGCGGAGAGATTGCCGCAGTTGCCGCTCCAGTCGACGAATGCCTGGTCGATGGACACCTGGCCGAACAGGTAATCGACGTCGTGATCGGGCTTGCTGCTCCTGGACAAGATGACCGTCTTGCTGGTGCTGGAGGTCGCCCCGCCCATGCCGTCGATCTGCTTGCCGTAAGGGTCCGGGCTGCCGATGACACGCAACAGCAGCGCATCGCGCGCCGCGCCCGGCATCTGCGCGGCCACAGGCAAATCCTGCAGGCGGAAGAACACACCTTTGCTGGTACCGCCACGCATGTAGGTGGCGGGAATCTTGATTTGAGGTACGTGAGCCATGATTCAAGCCGCCTTTGAAGACTCAAGGAAATCCTGAGCGAAACGCTGCAGCACGCCGCCGGCGTCATAGATCGCCACTTCTTCCGCAGTATCGAGGCGGCAGGTCACCGGTACTTCCACGCGCTCGCCATTTTTGCGCGTGATCACCAGCGTCAACGTGGCACGCGGTGTGCATGCACCGAGCACGTCGAAGGTCTCGCTGCCGTCGATGGCGAGCGTGTTGCGGTTGACACCCGGCTTGAATTCCAGCGGCAATACGCCCATGCCGACCAGATTGGTGCGGTGGATGCGTTCGAACCCTTCGGCAGCGATCGCTTCCACGCCGGCCAGGCGCACGCCCTTGGCGGCCCAGTCGCGCGACGAGCCCTGGCCGTAGTCGGCGCCGGCGATGATGATCAGCGGCTGTTTGCGTTCCATATAGGTCTCGATGGCTTCCCACATGCGCATGACCTTGCCGTCCGGTTCGACCCGCGCCAGCGAGCCCGCCTTCATCTTGCCGTCCACCAGCACCATCTCGTTCTTCAGCGTCGGGTTGGCGAAGGTCGCACGCTGGGCGGTGAGGTGATCGCCGCGGTGCGTCGCGTAAGAATTGAAGTCCTCCTCCGGCAGGCCCATCTTGGCCAGATATTCACCGGCAGCGCTATCGAGCATGATGGCGTTCGACGGCGACAGGTGATCGGTGGTGATATTGTCAGGCAGGACCGCCAGCGGTCGCATGCCCTTAAGGCTGCGCTCACCGGCCAGCGCGCCTTCCCAGTATGGCGGGCGACGGATATAGGTGCTCTGCGGACGCCAGTCGTACAACGGGCTGACCTTTGGACCCGTTTCCACGCTGAAGGTGAACATCGGGTCATAGATCTTGCGGAACTGCTCCGGCTTCACGCTGCTGGCGACGATGGCGTCGATCTCTTCATCGCTCGGCCAGATGTCCGCAAGCCGTACGGGCTTGCCGTTGGCATCCGTGCCCAGCACGTCTTTCTCGATGTCGAAACGGATGGTGCCCGCAATCGCGTAGGCGACCACCAGCGGGGGCGAGGCCAGGAATGCCTGCTTCGCGTAGGGATGGATGCGGCCGTCGAAATTGCGGTTGCCGGACAGTACGGCGGTGGCGTACAAGTCGCGCTCCACCACTTCCTTCTGGATCACCGGATCCAGCGCACCGCTCATGCCATTGCAGGTGGTGCAGGCAAACGCCACGACACCGAAGCCGAGCTGTTCGAGTTCCGGCAACAGATGCGCCTCTTCCAGATACAGCGCAACGGTCTTGGAACCCGGGGCCAGCGAACTCTTCACCCACGGCTTGCGGGTCAGGCCAAGCTTGTTGGCGTTACGCGCCAGCAGGCCGGCCGCAATCATGTTGCGCGGGTTGTTGGTGTTCGTGCAACTGGTGATGGCGGCGATGATCACGGCGCCATCCGGCATCAGGCCCGGCTCATTCTCGACCTTGCCGCTGATGCCGCGCGCAGCCAGTTCCGACGTCGGCACGCGGTTGTGCGGGTTGGACGGGCCGGCAATGTTGCGCACTACCGTCGACAGGTCGAACTTCAGCACACGCTCGTACTCGGCGCTCTTCAGGCTGTCGGCCCAGAGCCCGGTTTCCCTGGCGTAGACTTCCACCAGCTTGACCAGGGCCTCGTCACGGCCGGTCAGCTTCAGGTATTTGATGGTCTGCTCGTCGATGTAGAACATCGCCGCCGTGGAGCCGAACTCCGGTGCCATGTTCGAGATGGTCGCGCGGTCACCCAGCGTCAGGTGGGAGGCGCCTTCGCCAAAGAACTCGAGGTATGAGG
>DATHMC010000162.1:0-25765 GCA_035487495.1 Undibacterium sp. | reverse complement strand
GCAAGAAATAAGCTAAAAACTCAAAAAAAAACGCATCGGAAATTGTCTATCTATGTGATTTTGATCTCATCGCCTAATCACAAGGCACGCGCCACATACACGATCAGCTGCGCAGACGGCACCAGCAATGCCTGCGCCAGCAAAGTGCCCAGCAGCCGGCTGCCTACCAGCCACACGATCGCCTTGCGGAATTGCGCTTCGCTGACACGCCCCTCCACCACGTCGTCCGTCATGCCCGACATGTGCGGATCGATAAAAATCGCCATCATCACCGTCGCGCCGCCATTGATGATCGAAGACAGCGTGCTGGACGTTACCCTGACTGAAGGATCAAGTCCCCCCGCGTACAGCGCGGCAAACACGCCCACCGTCCATAGCGCCGTTGCGCCGACATTAAGCAGCGTGATGCCCCAGGAAACACCGTGTCCCTTGTGTATTTCGGTGACGTTCGCCGCTGCGGGAAGGCTGGCGGCATCCCTGACATAGGAAATGCCGCCCTTGAAAAAACCGTGCAGTATCAGCTTGGGCACCGACCGGTGCGTCTGGAAATGCAGCACCGCGCGGCAAAAAACCCTTTGGAATGTCGGAATCAGCACCGCCCCTGCCAGCGTCGCAATACTGGCCGACAGCAGCAGCCAGCGAAAATCCGACAACAGCATGCCGACGCCCGCAGCGGACAGGTTGGACTCCACTCGCTTGGCAAGAAAAGGCCCAAGGAGAGAATTGGAGGTACGCGACACCAGCACCAGGATGCTGAACAGCGCGAACGACACCGCGATCCGCCTGGTCCTCACGCCGGCGATCCTGACCGAATAGGCCAGCGTGCCGATGATATGGATAATGAAGGTGAGAACGCAGATCAGCAGCAGTTGTTTATCCATCGGCCCTTGGTCTAGTATCGGTTGGTTCTATTACAATCCTGCTCGAAAAATCATTAAATCACATCGCATGCAATTCTAAATAGAATTATTTTTAACGCAGTATTTTTTTACTTGAGAATCATGTGGCGCGATCTTGCCGCATCTTGTCGTTCACGCCACTTCACCGCGGCCCGCCCGCGGCAGATAATGGAGGCTCACTACCACCAAAGGAGCTGCATCATGTCACTCGTCACCGCCGTACCTGCCGCCGACAGCGCCATAGCGCTGCAACATTTTGAAGCCTTGCTGGGCTTCGAGACCGATTGCTGGGATGTGCATGATGCGCTGGCCAACGGGCCGCATGACTTTGTGCTGCTGGACGTGCGCAGCGCGGTCTTGTATGAGCAGGGGCACATCGCCGGCGCAGTCAGTCTGCCGCATGGCAAGATCATCGCTTCCAAACTGGCGCACTACCCTGCCGACATCGTGTTTGTCACCTATTGCGCCGGGCCGCATTGCAATGGCGCGATCCGTGGCGCGATACGCCTGGCGAAATTGGGCAGGCCGGTAAAGACCATGCCCGGCGGCGTCACCGGCTGGCTGGACGAGGGTTTTACGCTGCAAACCGGTACTGCCGCCTGACAAGCAGCAAGCTATCCATCTTATGGCCTTTGCCAGCACGCGCCTATCCACGGCGCTTCATTGATCAATCCCTGCGCCACCGGAAGATAACGCGCATCCAGCGTACTCGCCAGCCAATACAGCTGGCCGCTGCTCCTGGGTTCCCACTGCCCGGTAAACCCGGGCACGCCGGCATCGCGCCGTTGCAGGTCGAATTTCACCGTGGTATGCACATATTCCTCATGGGTCTTCTCGCCGAGCGCATAAGGCAATAGCCAGTTCAAGCCCGCCGCCAGCGTCGCGCCGTTGTCGGCCGGCAGGTTCAGCCAATCCTCACCGCGCGTGCGGGCGGCCATGGCGGCGCGCACCAGTGGCTCCAGGTCGTATACCGTGTAGTGCAACGCATCCCGCTCCTCAAAGTCGATGCTGACGCCGTTCGGGCGCAGGTTTTGATTGAGCTGGCGGCGGAACTGGGTCCTGGCCGCGTCGAACAGCCTCGCATCGCCCAGTGCCACCGCTGCCAGCGTCGCCAGCTTGATGCGGTGGCTCTGCCAGTTATTAATCCAGCTGCTCTTGCCCGGTTTGACCGTGCGCTGCATTTGATCAATATAGCCGGCGCCAAACCCATGCAGCAGAGCCGCCACCTTGTCACGCGTCGCTGCGGGCAGGTCGGCCTGCGCTATCGCATAAGCGTCGATCAACGCATCGAAATCGGTCTCGTCGATGGGATTGTAGCTGGGTTGATACACGCCGGCCCAGGCATCCAGCAGCGGCGTCAAGCGTTCCAGGGCCGATTTGTCGTGCTTGCTGCGCCAAACCAGGGCCAGCTCGCGCATCAGCGGCAGATCCTTCTTGGCCTCGATGCTTTGGTCCCATATTCCCTGGTGCGGCAAGGTGCCTTCGGTATGCAGGCGGGAAACGGCGCGCGGATGGTCGGCGGCGCGTTTGTCCGCATCGTCTCGCAGGGACTTGATGAACTTGTCCGGCGCAGCGTCAACCGAGCACCACGGCGCCGCCTGAACCTGTTGAGCCAGGATCAGGCCGGAAATTATCAGGGCGAACGATGCACGCATCTTATTACTCCATAAAAAACGATAAACAGCATCTTAATGGCAACGCAGTGGAACTACAAACAGGGAAAGCAATCGTGCATTTCTACCTGAGCCGATATTGGATCGGCCGAATCTGCATCAGAAATATAGCGTAGCACTTCAGGGTCACGGTCCAGCTCCAGAAAGAGCGACCAATCCTCCTGACAAATTTGCGTCAATATCAGGCGTGGCGTTTCAAGAGTGAGGACATTCATTGGTCATCTTCTGATTACGGTAAATATGTCTATCTATAACTGGCTCAGTTTTCCATTCTAACAATTGCATGAAAATGACCGTTTCTGGTCGGCTAACGCCACCGGTATTTCAGACGCATTTATTCGACCTCCAATGTATAAGTAACTGCTTGGAACATGCTCGGAAGTGCGCCGCCGAAATTCAATACATGCTTTCCAGGATTCAGCGGAGGTAGCATGACGTAGTACCCGTCAGCCGCAGAAGGAAAAATCTTGTATTTCTCTGGAGTTTTCGCGCCCATATCGAAACATTTCTTTGTGGCCTGGCGATACGCCTCGAGATTCTCGACTCGATGGCCATCGACTTCGAGAATCAACATTGCCGGATTATCAGTCAATGATTTGGCGTAAGCTTTAACCATGTCGCAAGTGCAATTGCAGTCCTTTCCAGCATTGGGCATAGAAACGTAATTAATCAGCGGAAAGAACAAATACTTATTGTGAGGAACTTTACATGTTCTGATGGTTCTTTTTGTGCCATAGGTGCCCGCCAAGAACCACACTGGTCCCGTTTGACTCAATTGGCATCTTTCCCCGCTTGAATCGGCAATCGGACTTTCCTTTCTATCAAAAGAGCCCGCCCATTGCCACCAAGCTGCCGACCATTCCGACTGAGAGATGCCCGCCACCTTTTCATTTGGTGAAAGAGCTATGCGCTCCGTTGCGAGGCCAGGCGGTATCAACACGAGACACCCAGTTAAACTGAGAACAATCGGCGCTATCTTCAAATTTCCTCCATTGGCTTATACGAAATGTCTATTCAAGAGAATTGCAAAGACAATTCAAGATTCGGTGACTGCCCAACTTTTCGCTTGTGGCTCACGCCGTCTCGGTGTTGCATTGCTATCAGGCATCGTGCCATATTAAAATTGGCAAAGCAATATCAAATAGGATGTATGGTCGAATGATCGCAGTTGGCCGCCCAGCACCTTCAAGTACCGGTCTCTTTACAGATGCTTCTCGGGTTTTGTTCCAGCCAACAATGAAGCGCGTAATTCGCCACGGTGGCGTGGCGCCCCCATTGAGTGTTAAATTCCAGTTTCCAATCCATATAGCGGCATCGACGAACTAGGGAATTGACGCTTAACTGGATGGTCTTACGACCGCACTGCCCCTCCACTACACTTCACCCAAAAACGCCGTCCAGTGCCGCCGCGCCTGCACCTGATATTCGCGCGCGGCGGCGATCAGCGCGTGCCTTTCCTCTGGCGGCATCATCTGTGCCGGCAGCAGCGGGTCCAGGATGATGTGGCGTATCACCTCGCGGCCTACCAGCAGCGATTCCCGCGCAGCCTGGCCATCCGGCAGTTTGGGCAACCCCCTGGCGCTGCGCGCCACCAGCTCCAGCAGCGCGCAATATTGCTGGCGTAGCTGCTGCACCTCCCACAGGCTACGGGCATAGGCGTCTTCTTGTGCTTGCAGCGTCGCGATTTCAAACAGCAGCGCGGTATCGATCAGCCCCAGTGCGTGCAGCTCTGCCCTGGTCTGTTCCAGATCGCCTTTCAGGTTATCCGGCCGCACATACAGGAACTTGCGCAGCGGCCGAAAGCCGCGCAGTGCGATGGCTTTTTCATGGCGGCGCCATGCGGTCTTGTCGGCGCGCGCGACGGCATCGACATGGATGCCCAGCCACTGCCCTTTCCACACCCGCGCGCGGTTTTCCTTGTGCAGCCAGTCGTCCACGTCGCGAAACAAAGTATTGCCGCCGGGGTTGAGCCGGTAGTTCCCCCTGCCGGTGTTGCCGATCTTGTCTTGCTGCGCCAGCCGCGTCAGCGCCACCCGCATGCTTTGCTTGCTGATGCCGAACAGCTCGCCCGCCTGGCACAGCGCCTGCGCAGACAGCTGATGGTCGGTATGGGCGAACAACAGGTCCAGCACGATGTCGCTGCTGCTGGGAATGGGGAGTTCTTCCAACGAGAGTTTTTTGGTCTTCAAGGTGCATCCAATGTTCAATTAATTCCAGCATGCCTGCGCGCGCCGTAAATTTCAACCGGAAAGATTCGCAAAAATACAATAAATATTACATTTATTGTCCATTATAGATATTTGATGTAACATAAAAATCGAATACTCACACCGCCCACATTCCCTATCAGCAAGGAGCAGGCAATGCAGTTTGTCGAAATTCATACGGATGGGCCGGTATGCACCATCGTCATCAATCGCCCGGAAAAACGCAATGCGGTGGACCGCCACGTGGCGACCGAACTGCGGCAAGCCTTTTTGCAACTGGAGACGGACGATGCGCTGCGGGTCGGCGTGCTATGCGGCGCCGGCGGCAGCTTCTGCGCCGGCGCCGACCTGTCCGCCGTTGGCGATCCCGCCAGGTCCAACGAAGTGGAGGCAGACGGCGGCGGCATGGGGCCGATGGGCCCTACCCGCATGGCGCTGAAGAAACCGCTGATCGCCGCCATCAGCGGGCATGCAGTGGCCGGCGGGCTGGAGCTGGCGCTGCTGGCCGATATGCGAGTGGCGGATGAAGACGCAATCCTGGGCGTGTTCTGCCGCAGATGGGGCGTGCCCTTGATAGACGGCGGCACCATACGCCTGCCGCGCATCATCGGCATGGGCCGCGCGCTGGACCTGATCCTGACCGGCCGCCCGGTGGACGCCGCCGAGGCGCTCGGCATGGGCCTGGTGAACCGCGTGGTGCCCTCCGGCAGCGCGCGCCAGACGGCCGAGCAGCTGGCGCACCTGATCGCCGCCTTCCCGCAACAATGCATGCTGACCGACCGCGCTTCCGCCTACCGCCAGTGGGACCTGCCCTTGCACGAGGCGCTGCAGCAGGAGGGTGCCCGCGGTGCCCGCATCGTGCTTGAGGAAGGCGTCACCGGCGCGGCGCGCTTCGTCGGCGGCGCGGGGCGGCATGGGACTTTCGATAACTGACTAAATAAAAAGGCTGCTGCAAAATTGCCCGGTGTTGTAACGCAGTTCGGTTAAAGAAAAACTCCAATCCGTGTCATTCCCGCGAAAGCGGGAATCCAGTGTCGTTCGGCTGCACGCCGCTGGGTCCCCCTGTGTCCCTGTAGGGAGGGAGTCTTGCCTTGCAAGGCTAGACCGTTACGCAGGCAAGCAGCATGCTGCTTGAAACCCCTGCTGCACCGCCTGCGCGGGGACGACAAACTAGAGAATTGATGCTTAACCGCACAGCATTACAACACCGGGCAATTTTGCAGCAGCCGCTACAGGAGACAAAGCAAATGGAACCAACCTACCTCGAACTGATACGCCAAGGCGCGCTCGCCTATACCGACCGCACCGCCATCGTCTTTGGCGACCGGCAGATGAGCTTTGCGCAGGTGGATGCGCTCAGCAGCCAGCTGGCGCACGCGTTCGGCAAGCTGGGCGCTGCGCCCGGCACACGCGTGGCGCTGCTGGTCAACAACGGCCTGTACAGCGTGCCGATCGATTTTTCCTGCGTCAAGGCCGGCGTCAACAGGGTGCCGCTGAATGCCCGGCTGTCGCTGGACGAGCATATCCGCATGCTGGGCGACGCAGGCTGCACGATGTTGGTGTTCGGCGCCGACCTGGCCGAGCGCGCCGCCGCGCTGCAAGCGACGATCCCGGCGCTGCAGTGCCACGGCCTGGGCGCAACGGCCGGCAGCGGCGTCGATCTGCTGGCGCTGGCGGAGCAACAGCCGGTCAGCGGCCCCGACATCCAGGTGCGGCCGGACGATGTGGTGATCACGCTGTACACCTCTGGCACCACCGGCACGCTAAAAGCGGCCCAGCATACGCAGGCCTCGTATGCGGGCATCTGCCGCAATGTGCTGCTGAACCTGATCGCCGTCACGCCGGACGACGTGATGCTGCATGCGGCGTCGCTGGTGCACGCCAGCGGCGTGTTTGTGCTGCCGTTCTGGCTGCGCGGCGCCAGGACCGTGATCCTGCCGGGGTTCGAGCCGGCCGCCTACCTGCGCGCGCTGACCGAGCATCGCGTCACCGCCATCAACCTGGTGCCTACCATGCTGCAGATGCTGCTGGACGCGCCTACGTTCGCCGCCACCGACGTCTCCGCGCTGCGCCAGGTGATCTACGGCGCCTCGCCGATGCCGCGCGCCGTCATCCAGAAGGCGATGCAGCACTGGGGCCAGCACCGTTTCTGGCAATACTACGGCCAGACCGAGGTGCCGCTGTGCCTCGCCGTGCTGCGGCCGGAAGAGCACACCGAAGAACTGCTCGGCGCCTGCGGCCGGCCCGCGCTGGACGTGGAGCTGCGCCTGCTGGACAGCGACGGCAAGGAAGCCGCGCCGGGCACCCCGGGCGAAATCGTGGTGCGCGCGCCGTCCGCCGTGGCCGGCTATTACAATGCGCCGGAACTGAACGCCGCCACCTTCAGCGCCGACGGCTGGGTGCATACGCGCGACATCGGCGTGTTCGACAGCCGCGGCTATTTGCACATCAAGGACCGCACCTCCGATATGATCATCACCGGCGGCTACAATGTGTATCCAAGGGAAGTGGAAGATGCGCTCAGCCTGCACCCGGCGGTGCAGGAGTGCGCGGTGGTCGGCACGCCGGATGACAAATGGGTGGAAGTGGTCACCGCCGTGGTGGTGCTGCGTGCAGGGCAAAGCGCCGGCGAGGCCGAGCTGGCCGAGTGGGTGGCGGCGCGCCTGGCCTCCTACAAAAAACCCAAGCGCATACTCTTTGCGGCGGACATCCCCAAGACGGCCGTGGGCAAGCTTAACCGCAAGCAGTTGCGGGACAGGCTCAAGGAATAGTCAATCCCTGCAGCCGCCGTAGGGTGGGCACCAGTGCCCACCCTACGGAACTGCAACTCATGCGTTGAATGTTGGGCTGGTAAAGCGCTAGCCC
This sequence comes from Undibacterium sp., assembly GCA_035487495.1. GTDB lineage: Bacteria > Pseudomonadota > Gammaproteobacteria > Burkholderiales > Burkholderiaceae_D > Undibacterium. The sequence continues at coordinate 18,121 of DATHMC010000162.1, read as the reverse complement.
AACCTGCCGTTACCTAAGTGCTAAACTGGAACAACCTGCAACCGGTTTGCCGAAAAATGGTTACCGCGCACTTTCGCTTCTACGCCGAATTGAACGACTTTTTGCCGCCCGCGCGGCGGCAGCAGGAGTTCGCTTGTGTCTGCGCCAGGGCGGCCACCGCCAAGCACATGATAGAGGCGCTGGGAGTGCCGCACACCGAAGTGGAGCTGATCCTGGTGAACGGCGTATCGGCAGGGTTTGAGCACATCTTGCAGGAAGGCGACCGGGTGGTGGTCTACCCGGTGTTTGAAACGCTCGATGTCACGCCGCTGTTACAGGTGCGCGAACGCCCCTTGCGCAAGACAGCGTTCATCGCCGATGCTCACCTGGGCGGCCTGGCGCGCCTATTGCGCATGGCCGGTTTCGATACGCTGTATGACAATGCCTATCAGGACAGCGAAATCGCCGCCATCGGCGTGCAGCAGCGGCGCATCGTGCTGACCCGCGACCGCGATCTGCTCAAACACAAGATCATCACGCACGGCTGCTACCTGCACGCGCTGAAGCCGCAGCAGCAGTTCCTGGAATTGCTGGACCGGCTGGACTTGCGCCGCAGCCTGCGGCCGTTTTCCTTATGCGTGGAATGCAATGCGCCGCTGCGGCCTGCGGACAAGGCGCAGGTGCTGGAGCGCCTGCCGCCGTCGGTGCGGCTGCACTATGACGTTTTCACCACCTGCGATGTGTGCGGCCGGGTGTATTGGCAAGGCTCGCATTGGGCCCGCATCAGCGCGATGATGAAGATGCATGGCCGGTAAGCTAGGGATCAAACTGCACAAACAGCCCAGCCAGCACCGCCCCCATGGAAATGGCCAGGGACTTCAGCCAGAATATCACTGCGCCTATGCCTTTCACGTACGGCGGCGGCGACTCGCCGTCCAGATTGTCAAAGCCGCCGGATAAGCCATTGTCGTAAATAGCCGCCGCGTTTGTGATGAACAACACGGCAAATATCCACAAAGAGGCCGCAACCCACCTGGTGGGAGTGAAAAAAGCCAGCACTGCGCCGGCAACCACGCACATGAGCAAATTCAATGCAACGAATCTCATGTTCATTTAATGAACGCTCCATGTTACACATCATCATCAAGCCCATCCGCGCCGGATGGGCTCATTGCATCATCAGCCCCCTGCACCGCCCCCATGCGCCAGTTCATCGGCACGCCGGCGCAACTGCGCCAGCCGCTTTGCATTTTTTTCACTAGAGACCATTTTCTTCAATGCCATGGCTTGCGCCACGCCGAGCGCCTGAAGCCTGAATCTGCCGCCGGTGGTTTCGCCGACGATGACGGCGCATCCATCACTTCGCCGCGTGCTGCCCTGTCGATAGCCGCAGCCTCGGCACCGGCCCCGATACCCGGCAGCAAACCCGCAACGCTCAGCAATAGGACGAACCCGATTCTTTCTAGGCGAGGCATTTTTTCTCCTGGCCGCGCTTTCGTGAGCGGCTAAGCCAAGTCAGGCATCGTCTGCGCTGTCGGCACGGCGTAAAAATAAAGTTGCAGCAGATACAAAATTATTCGCGCAGACTTGCCATTCGGCGCATATAATATTGCCTATATTATAACATTAATAGTGTAAGTAGCGGAATCGCTTTTGTCCATAACATGAAACGTCAGGTGCCTGCGCCCGCCAGCAGACATCCGATTGCCGCATCCACCCGCCGCAGCCATCTTTCCTTCTGGTACAATTAACAATAAGGCAACGCAATCCTTTAAGCGACGGCCCGGTTTGCCTGCCTTGTTAAACCGCAGTTTCTACGATCCACCCACGCAGTATTTCAGGAGGAAATGTATGACCATGTTTGTCCGGCGCAATACCATCCTGGCAGCATCGCTTGCCTTGATCTCGCTTGGCGCAGTTGCCCAACAGGCAGCACCCGCCAAGGAAAAACCTGCCACCGCCACCACAACGGCAGCCAAACCATCCGGCAAGATGGATATCGCCATTCCCGATATCCCCTACACCAAATTCGTCCTGAAGAACGGGCTGACGGTGCTGGTGCATGAAGACCACAAGGCGCCGATTGTCGCCGTCAATACCTGGTACCACGTCGGCTCCAAGAATGAAAAGCCCGGCAAGACCGGCTTTGCGCACTTGTTTGAGCACCTGATGTTCAGCGGCAGCGACAACTTCAACCACACCTACATCAATGCGATGGAGCGCATAGGCGCGACCAATCTCAACGGCACCACCAACAACGACCGCACCAATTATTTTGAAAATGTGCCGACGTCGATGCTGGATTACACCCTGTTTGCCGAGAGCGACCGCATGGGCCACCTGCTGGGCGTGCTGGACCAGAAAAAACTGGACCTGCAGCGCGGCGTGGTGCAAAACGAAAAACGCCAGGGCGAGAACCAGCCCTACGGCGTGGCGGAGCAACTGCTGGTAGAGAATACCTACCCGGTCGGCCACCCCTATTCCTGGACCGTGATCGGCTCCATGAAGGACCTGGATGCGGCGTCGATGGAAGACGTGCGCGAATGGTTCAAGACCAATTACGGCCCCAACAATGTAACGCTGGTATTGGCCGGCGACATCACGCCTGAAGTGGCGCGCCAGAAGGTAGAGAAATACTACGGCGACATCCCGGCCGGCCCGCCGCTGGCCAAGCATGAGGCCTGGATCGCCAAGCGCACCGGCACCCATCGCGGCACCGTGCAAGACCGCGTGCCGCAAGCCCGCCTGTACCGCGTCTGGAATACGCCGGGCGCCTATACCAAGGAACAAGCCCTGCTGGACCTGGCCGCGCACGTGCTGGGCGGCGGCAAAACCTCGCGCCTGTATAAGCGCCTGGTGTACCAGGACCAGATCGCCACCAGCGCCACCGCGGGCAGCGACGGCAATGAGATCGGCGGCCAGTTTGACCTGACCCTGACGGCGCGCCCGAACGGCGACCTGGACAAGGTAGAAAAAACCGCCGATGAGGAATTGCAAAAATTCCTGAAGGGCGGCGTCACCGAGCAGGAGCTGCAGCTCGCCAAAACGGCGATCCTGGCCCGCTACGTGCGCATCGTGGAACGCATAGGCGGCTTCGGTGGCAAGAGCGACCTGCTCGCCAGCTGCACCACCTATACCGGCAATCCGGATTGCTACAAGGATTACCTGAAGTGGATCAAGGAAGCGACACCGGCCAGCATCAAGAAGGCGGCGAACGACTGGCTCAGCGACGGCGACTATGTGCTGTCCGTCACGCCGTATCCAACCAGCCTGACGGCCTCCGCCAAGCAGGACCGCAGCAAGGAACCGCCGCTGGGCCAGCCTGAATCGCTGAAACTGCCGGCGATGCAAAAGGCCACGCTGTCCAACGGCCTGAAAGTGGTGCTGGCAGAACGCCATACCGCGCCGGTGGTCAATTTCTCGATGATGTTTGACAGCGGTTATGCATCCGACTCCGCCAATTTGCCCGGCGTCGCCAGCCTGTCCCTGCGCATGCTGGAAGAAGGCACGCCAACGCGCGGATCGCTGAAGATAGGCGAAGAACTGGAAGCGCTCGGCGCCAATTTCACGGCCGGCACCAATCTGGATGCCGCGTTCGTCAACCTGAACGTGCTGAAGGCGACCATGCCCAAGGGCCTGGACATCTACTCCGACTTGCTGTTGCATCCCGCCTTTCCGGAAAAAGACTTCGAGCGCCTGAAGAAAGACAGGCTGGCCGGCATCCAGCGCGAGAAATCCAACCCGCAGACGATGGCATTGCGCGTCGTGCCGGAACTGCTGTACGGCAAAGGCCACCCCTACGGGCTGCCATTGACCGGCACCGGCACGGAAGCCGCGGTGACCAAGATGACGCGTGAAGACCTGGTGAAATACCACAGCACCTGGTTCAAGCCGAATAACGCCACCTTGCTGATCGTGGGCGACACCACACTGGCGGAAATTACGCCGTTGCTGGAAAAAGCCTTTGCCGGCTGGAAGGCGGGCGAGGTGCCGAAGAAAAACATCACCGAAGTCAAGCAGCCGGAAAAAACCGTGGTCTATCTGATCGACAGGCCGGGCGCATTGCAAAGCATGATCGTGAGTGCGCAACTGGCGCCGCCGCGCAATGCCGCCGACGCAGTGCCGCTGCAGATCGTCAATAACGTCTTCGGTGGTTCTTTCAGCTCGCGCATCAACATGAACCTGCGCGAAGACAAGCACTGGTCCTATGGCGTATCTGCGCAAATCCTCTCGGCTGTGGGCCAGCGCCCTTACCTGAGCAGGTCGCCGGTGCAAACCGACAAGACCAAGGAGGCGCTGCAGGAGCTGGTGCAGGAATATGCCAACGTGACCGGCGCCAAGCCGATCACCGCGGAAGAGCTGAAAGACGCGCAGACCAATGAAACCCTGGGCCTGCCGGGCTCATTCGAAACCGCCGGCCAGCTCAGCGGCGCCTACTCGCAGATCCTGCAATACAAGCTGCCGGACAACTACTACAACACTTTCACCCAAAACGTGATGTCGCTGACGCCGGATCAAGCCAATGCGCTGGCCAAACGCTACGTGCTGCCCAAGCAGCTGATCTGGGTAGTGGTGGGCGACATGAGCAAGGTAGAAGCCGGCATCCGCAGCCTGAACCTGGGCGAGGTGCACAAGATCGACGCAGATGGAAATCCGGTGAAATAAAGACCGCGAGCCGCACATGCAAAAATCCCCGCCGGAGCAATCCGGCGGGGATTTTTTATGGTTTGCTACCGTAGGGTGGGCACGCAGTTGTGCCCACGCGGTTCGCCGACTCCTGCTGTCCGCGTGGGCACGCGTGCCCACCCTACCCATCTTCAACCACCAGCGATCATTTAATGTATGGATTACCCGGCATCCCATAAGCTGCGATACGCTACGCTATTGACACCCTACCAAACCACGCTGCGACACGGGCATCATCGATGGGATTGATGCACTATGACGATTCCATCTACGGCACCGTCATAGTACATGGCCAAAGTATTCTTTGATCATCACTTGGTTAATACCAAACACCCATAATTGTAGGGTGCATTAGCGGAGCGTAATGCACCGGCTGCGAGGACTTAAACCACCAGCGATTTCATTTAATACACGGCGTGCCCGGCATCCCATAAGGTGCGATGCGCTACGCTATCGCCCCCCTGCCAAACCGCGCCGGATAACCCGCCGCACCGGCATTTGACTACCCCGCCAGCGCCTTGTTCTTATTCGCCAGCGTCTTGATCAGCCCATCGATGCCGCCTTTGGAGATTTCATCCTCGAAAGTGCCCTTGTAGGTTTCCACCAGCCAGGCGCCGAGGATGCTGAAGTCGTAGATCTTCCAGGCGCCGTCGACCTTCTCCATGCGATAGTTCAGGCGTATCGTTTCGCGGCCCGGTTGCAGCACCTGGGAGCGCACCTCCACGCCGTCGGTCGCAGCGGGATCGCCGCGTAGCGGGGCGAAGGTGATCTTCTGGTCTTTAATCGCAGAAATTGCGCCGGAATAGGTAAACACCAGCAGGTCGCGAAATTCCTGGATCAGTTGCTTTTGCTGTTCCGGCGTTGCATTCCGCCAAGGCTGCCCAACCGCCAGTGACGTCATGCGCTGAAAATCGACATAGGGCAGGATTTTTTCCTGCACCAGCGTCAGCACCTTTTTCTTGTTGCCGCCCTGGATTTCCTTGTCGGCCTTGGCGGTGTCCAGCACATCCAGGCTAATGCGCTTGATCAGCACATCCGGCGCTTCTTGCGCAGCAGCAGCGTTGATGAAGCCGGCGGCGCCGAGCGTCAGGACCAGCGCGAGGAATTTATTCAATATATTCATGGAAATTTCCGCTTATTGAGCAAGATTAAAGGGCCAGTCAGCAGGCAGTACAGTCACAGTATCATAATATTGCCATATACAATGTCAAATTCACCATTGGTTACATGACGACCTGTTTCTTTACAATTGGCTGGCCGCAGGCCTCCTTCCTTACTTCAACGCCGGCAGCAACGGCGCAATATCCCCATCGTTCGCCAGCGGCGGCACGCCTATCAGCGACATCACCAGCGGGTACACGTCCACGTTGTCGAAAGGTTTCAGCGCCACATGCCTGAAGGCGGGGCCGGAGGCGATGAACAGCGCGCGCATTTCCGGCGCGGCGTTGTCGTAGCCGTGGGTGCCGCCGTCGGTGCGCTCTGCCGCTTTTTCATCAGGGACGACGACCCAGCCCACTTCGGCCAGGCACAGGAAAGCGGGCACGCGGGCATTGCTGCCGTATTGGAAGCGGGCCGGGATGTCGCCCTTGCGCCAGCATTGCATGTGCTCATGCGGCTTCAGCAGCGCGGCGGCCAGCACAGCGTCCTGCCCCGGCACCGCGTCTATGCCGCCGTAGGCGCCGTAGGTGAGCATCTTGAAGCTGGATGCGGGCGCCACCTGGTCCAGGCGCACTACGCGCTGCTTGCTGATCGCAGCCATGCCGTGGTCGGAAACGATCACGATGTTGGCGGTGATATTGCGCGCCTTCAGGCCCGCCAGCAGCCGGCCGATGGCGGCATCGACGTGCGCCGCCGCCTCGGTGGTTTTTGCCGCATCGGGGCCGTACTCGTGGCCGGCGTGGTCTACGTCGTCAAAATACAGGGTGGCAAATCCAAAATGCGTTGCCGGTGAGTCCAGCCAGCCCAGCAAGGTGTCCACGCGGGCCGCAGGAGGCAGTTTGCCGTCAAAGGGCAGCCATTTGGTGGGGCGCACGCCGTGGATGGCGGCCTCGGTTCCTGGCCAGAACATGGTGGCGGTACGCACGCCCTGCTTCTCTGCCGTCACCCACACCGGCTCGGCCCCATCCCACCAGCGGCGGTCTGCCACCGCATTGTGGTCGCTGAGCTTGAAGCGCACGCCGGGAATCCTGGCGTCTTCCATCGTATTGCCGACCAGGCCGTGGTGGTCCGGCCGCAAGCCCGTCACCAGCGTGTAATGGTTGGGAAAAGTAATGGAAGGGAAAGAAGGCAGCATCGCCTCCGCGCGCGCGCCGCCGGCAGCCAGCGCATTCAGGTTGGGCGTCACGCCGCGATCCAGATAATCCGGCCGGAAGCCGTCGATGGAAACCAGGATCACCGGCACCCGCTCAGCGGCTTTGTCGGCCTGGACGGAGGTATTCGGTGCATTCTGCGCGCAACCCGCAGCCAGAATAATGAAGGGGATGACAAAGAGCGCGCAGACCAGCTTGCGCGCGCGGGATGGGGTATGAATGCTTGTCACGATAGTCCTCTATGTTTGCGATGAATGCAGCCGCTGCCGCCCTGGGCGCCGGCCGGCATAGCTTACGCAAAGACGGGTGGCTTGTCTATTGGCGGCAAGGCCGAACCGCCGATTTGCCGCCTGCATTTATATTTGCGGCGCATCGCCCAAAATGTTGAATTTATATTAAGCTGATGTCTTGTCAAAATGTCTCGTACCGGAAAGGGATGGAATGGCGCATACAGATCGCTGGAAATGTTTTTTGGCTCTGCTGGCAACAGCATGTGTCATGCAGGCAGCCGTCGCCCAGGACGTGGACCGCATGGATCAGATCGTACAGTCCTATGTGAAGGATCACCAATTCATGGGGGCCGTGCTGGTGGCCAAGGGAGACAAGATCCTGTTCAACAGGGCTTACGGCTCGGCCAATATCGAGTGGGACATCTCGAACACGCCAACGACCAAATTCCGCCTGGGTTCGGTGACAAAACAATTTACCGCAGCCGCGATCCTTTTGCTGGAAGAGCGCGGCAAGCTGAAACTGGATCAGCCGGTCAGCACCTACCTGCCCGACACCCCGCCCGCGTGGCAAAAAATCATCGTCTCCCAATTATTGACGCACACTTCCGGTATTCCCAATGTCACGTCGCAACCGCAATTCGCAAACATGGCACCGCTTACCAAAAAACCGAATGAGATCATTGATCTGGTGAGGGACATGCCACTCGAGTTTCAGCCAGGTGAACAATACCGCTACAGCAACACCGGATACATCATCCTCGGCGCCATCATTGAAAAACAAAGCGGGCAAAGCTACCAGAATTTTCTGCAGGCGAATATCTTCCAGCCTCTGGGCATGGCCGACACCGGTTATGATTCCAACAGAACGGTCATGCCGCGCCGCGCCTCCGGCTATGCGCACGACGGCGATCATTTCGTCAATGCAAGCTTCATCGACATGAGCATCCCATTTTCCGCCGGCGCACTCTACTCCACCACCGGCGACCTGTTGCGCTGGCAGCAGGGCTTGTATGGCGGCAAAGTGCTGTCCGCAGAATCGCTGAAGAAAATGACCACGCCGTTTAAAGATGACTATGCTCTTGGACTCGTCGTAAAAACCCATGGCGGTAGCCGGGAATTTTTCCACGGCGGCAGTATTTTTGGATTTAATACGTCTTTGAGCTATCGTCCAAACGAAGAGTTGAGCATCATTGTGCTGAGTAATCTAGAAAAAAACATTACTCAATTCATTTCGGGCAGGATCTCGGCGGTAGCGCTGCATTAAGAGAATGCAGCGCGGCAACCTGGACCGAAAAACCAATGCAAAGTCACATTTCGGTCAAATGATATTCAATAAAAATTCTCGGAGCGCCACTGTGAAATTAATTTCGTCGATCCTGTTCTGCTGTTGCGCGGCCTCTTCAGCGGCCAGCGCGCAGGCGGAGAGCCCTTGCCCTATAGAGCGGGGGAACTATGGCCTGAACCCCGACAGCTCTTTCACGGCGGGGTTTAAACGCATACCGAAACAGGAAGGCCAGACGATTGTCCTGTTTATCCAGTCTCGCAAAACCGGAACGACCTATTGGTTTAGCTTTGACAAAGGCAATGGGGTAACGGATACCTATCTCTATGCAATTCACGATCCGGAACAGCAAGGCGGCAAAGCCGTGCCGCTGGAAAGGCAAAAAGGCGGCGGCTCGCTCGGCATGTCGTTTTTCACCTTGAACAAAAGCATGCAGGTCTTCTCAGAGCCGCCACAGTCCAGCGAGGCCGCACCCGCCTATTTGTTTATCCCGGCGCTATCGGCAAATTTATTCTACTTTGGGCCAAGCTTCGGGCTTGCGGATTTAAATGCGCGGGAAAATGTGCCGAGGGGATTGTTTGCTCTTGAAAATTGCCGATAGGCGTTGCCCTGCATGGCGCGGCAGCTGAGCGAAACATCGCAGGAGCCCTAGTGTCCCAGACCGAAAGGCAACTCCCCCGGCAGAACTGCGGGGGAGCGGGCAGCGCTATTTGAGCCGCATATCGTTCTTCACCGATTTCACGCCCTTCACGCCTTGCGCCACTTCGACGGCGCGCTTGATTCTGGCCTCAGTACTGACGAAGCCGCTCAACTGGACGATGCCTTTAAAAGTCTCTACATTGATCTCGGCCGATTTGAGCGCCTCGTCGCCCAGAATGGCGGCCTTTACCTTGGTCGTAATGGCGGTATCGTCGAAATATTCCCCGGTGCCTTCGCGCGTGGCCGTAGACGCGCATCCGAACAGGGACGCCAGCATCAGCGCGAAAAAGAAGGAAGCGAATATTTTTGGCAATCTCATAGCAAAACTCCTTATAGGTCAGTGAAAAATAATTTCGACAATGCAAGGAAAGCTTAAAAAAAACCGTTCGATCATCTTGTTTCTGCAGCAGAGCCGGCCAACGGCCTCGAACTGCGCCTTGACTGTATCGCTCATTTGGCATCAAGTCAAACAGACTGTACAGCGCTGGGCCGCGAGTTCCTCGCCTCCACAGGAGCCGTCTCCGGCGTTGCAGCAGGCGTATCCGCCGATGTTTCCGCCAGGGAATCACCCATCGCCGAAAAATTCAAAGGCCTGCATGAAATACCGCGCAATCACCGCGTCATCGTCGGCAAACCCAAGGATCAAAAGGTTTGGCTGAAAGCCGATGATGAAATCACCAGCATCATAGAAAAGCTGGGGAAGCTCAGGTTCACGCTGGAGTAAGGGGCACGCCCGCCGACAATCCGTGGACCGCGATCGGAAAGCGCCCGCTCTCCTGCTTCAGGAATTCGCTAAAGCGCTCCGCTGGCAGCGGCTTGCTGCAATAATAGCCTTGGTAGATGTCGCAGCCTTGCGCTTGAAGGTAGGCCAGTTGCTCGGCCGATTCCACCCCTTCCGCCAGTACCTTGAAGCCGAGGCTGTGCCCCATGGAGATGATCGCATTGACGATTGCGCGGGCGCCGCTGCCCGTGCCTATTTCATCCACGAAGCTCTTGTCTATTTTCAGCACGTCCAGCGGAAAGCGCTGCAGATAGGCCAGCGAAGAATAGCCGGTGCCGAAATCGTCGATGGCCAGCCGGATATCCCGCGCACGCAGGCAATCCATCAATGGGACCACTTGTTCACGATGCTCCATCAATGCAGATTCGGTCAGTTCCAGCTCCAGCTGGGCCGCCGGAAAACCCGTCTCCCGCAAGATGCGCTCCACCAGCTCGCAAAATCCGGGCTGTTTCAATTGATGCGCCGACACGTTGACGGCCAGCACCAGCGGCGGCAAGCCGGCATCCAGCCACGCACGTCCCTGGCGGCAGGTTTCGCGCAGGACCCACTCCCCTATCTCTCGTATCAAACCCGTTTCTTCCGCAACCGGGATAAAGCGGGCCGGCGATATCAGCCCTTCTATCGGGTCCTGCCAGCGCACCAGCGCTTCGGCGCCGATGATGCTGCCGCTGTATAAGTCGGTCTGCGGCTGGTAATGCACGCGCAGCGCATTCTGGCGCAATGCATATCGCAGGCGGTTATCCAGGTCCAGCCTATCCCGCGCTGCGCAGGTCAGGCCTTCGGAAAAATAATGATACCCGCCGCGCCCTTCGGCCTTGGCGCGGTACATGGCGGCGTCCGCCTGTTGCAGCAGCATTTCAGCAGTGCTGCCGTGATCGGGAAACAGGCTGATGCCAATGCTGGACGCGGCCCTGACCTCGATGGCGCCGCCCAAATGGAAAGGTTCGGCCAAGGTGCATATAATCTCTTGCGCCACGCGGGCGGCATCCTCCGGCCGCGCCAATTTATCCAGGATGATGGCAAATTCGTCGCCGCCCAATCGCGCCAGGAAATCGCTGCGGCGTATCCGGTGCAGCAGGCGGGCTCCCACTTTTTGCAGCAGCTCGTCGCCGACCACATGGCCGAAGCTGTCATTGATGTCCTTGAAGCGGTCCAGATCCAGCATCAGCAGCGCCAGCTTGGCGCCGTCACGCCGCCGCTCGGCCATCGCATGCTCTAAATTGGCGAACAGCATCAGCCGGTTAGGCAATTGGGTCAGCGGATCGTGATGCGCGAGGAAGGCAAGCCTTTCCTCCGAGGCCTTAAGCTTGGAAATATCGGCAAAGACGCCAACATAATTGGTGACCCGGCCGGACGTGTCCGTGACGGCACTGATGCTGAGCAACTCAGGAAAAACCTCGCCGTTCTTGCGCCGGTTCCACAGCTCGCCCTGCCAATGGCCCTGCTCGCGCACGCTGGTCCACATGGCGCGATAATCGGCTTCAACGGTACGGCCCGAGCTGAGCATCGACGGGTTGTTGCCCAGCACTTCACTCCCCTCATAGCCGGTCAGGGCGCAGAAAGCCTTGTTGACAGCGACGATGCGGGCCTTGTCATCGGTGATCAGCACACCTTCGTGCGTCGATTCAAAGACGGTGGCGGCCTGGCGCAAGGCTAATTCAGTACGCTTCCTTTCCGTTACATCGTGCCCCACGCAAAGAAAATCGCCATTATCCAGCACCTGGGTGGTGAGCTCGGCGCAAAACAGGGTTCCGTCCTTGTGCTTCAATGCCCAGTCCCGCCGTTCTATCGCGCCGTTGCGCAATTCGGCAAAATGGTTCGGCAGCTCCGCCAGCGCGGCATCGGACAAGAGAAAGTCAAAGGGCTTGCCCAGTTGTTCCTGCTGCGCATAGCCTGTCAAGCGGCAGGCGGAAGGGTTGGCAAATCGCAGCGTCATGTCTTCCGAGGCGACCCATACCGCATCGCCTGCATGCTGCAGATAGGCCCGGTTCTTCTCCACTTCCGCAGCCAGCGCCTGCTGCGCCAAACAGGCATTTGTTTCATCGCGCAACAACAGGACCGCGCCGACCACCTCGCCGTCGTCCGAGCGCATTGGGGCGCCCGTCAGCCGGATGTACATTTCCGTGCCGGAGCGGTGCAGCAGCATTGCATCTGCGCTCATTTCAGTGCCGTCATGTTTCAAAATAATCTGGAGCACATCCAAGGGTTCCTTCCCGGCGCCACGCATGAACAGCCGGCAAGCCTGGTCAAGCTGCATGCCGGCCGCTTGGCCGCAAGACCATCCGGTCATTTGCGCGGCATGAGGGTTCAGGTAATTGATACAACCCCGGATATCGGTAGTGACGACGGCTTCGGCAATGCAATCGACCGTGATGGCCTGCATGCGCCGGCTCGCTCTCAGCTTGAACATGGACCGGTGCATGGACTCGCTCAGGGCGCTGGCCAGGACGCCGCTGACGGCAAGGGCTATCGTGGCAATCCACACATAGGACGGCATCCCTGCAGGCGGCTGCATAGGGGGAATCACCAGCACGGTGGTTCCCAGCACAGCGACTGCGGTCGCCAGCAAGCCCGGCCCAAGGCCGCCCACTGCAGCGCTGACGATAATGGGCAGCATCAGCATGATGACCAGCGGCCGACTGTCGAACAGCTCACACAGCAGGCTACGCGCCCACAATACCGCTACAGTCATTGCAAAAGCAAATAGATAGCCCGCACTGCGCGGCCAGACCGCCATTGATGGAAATTCCGGCATGGCGGAATCCAACCGGCGCTCATCGCACCGGCTATCCGGCATGTGGTGCAAGGCGAGATAAAACATGGCCGCCGTAATCAATATAAAGACCAGACCTTTGGCATTGGAAAATAATGCAATGCTATACATGTCTGCCAGGCTTTCCAGCAGAAGGTCGGACAACATGATCCAGAGTATGCCGAAGCAGAGATAGATGACCGTGGCACGTTGCGTAAAACGTTTTCGGTTTAATGTTTGCATAAAACTCACCTCATCAATAGCAGCGAGTGCGAACGGATCTATTTTTGATGCAGTGCATGGCGCGTCGCAACGGATGGCCGCCCCACGCAAGAGTGGTTCCCTTTGCTAGCGGAACAGGCGCCCCCGCACAACGCCGCCAATGCGCCCTAACAAACCATTTCCAGAGGCTTAGCCCCCATCGCCAAATACAGCAGCAAAGCCGGCACCGTCAATACCGAGTCAGTCTCGAGCAAAGACCAAGGCTGGCGGGCAACGCCATTCCTTGCGACCTACTGCGCGCAGTATAGTTGCCCTGCCTATTGGGTACTTGATGCAGATCAAGAATTCTTTAGTTTGATTCAAGCAGGACGATCCGCACGCCATTTGCACAGCCGCATGGGAATTTGACATTGCCTGGTTCATGCCTCCGTAGCGGCTGACATTGCCGGTATAATCAGGGTCATCGGCTATGTGCGAGCCCGGCACATTGATGTTGCGCAGAAGATTTCCCCATGCGGCATGCCGCGGACTCTTTCCGGACAGGAGATGTCATGAGTACACACGAAATCAAGGAAATTTTACTGTGGTGCGTCGGCATCAACTATGCGCTGCTATTCATCTGGTTCGGCGTCTTCGTTTTTGCTCACGACGGGATGTATAGTATGCATGTGCGCTGGTTCAAGCTCCAGGTTGAAACCTTTGACGCCATACATTACGCAGGGATGTCCGCGTACAAAATTGGGATCATATTGCTCAATCTGGTGCCTTTGGCAGCCCTTTACCTTGCGTCTTGACAGGTTCTTGTTGCCCCGGCAGCCCGCTCAATGCGCTTCGCATGACGTAAGGCTGCGCGGGGAGCGCAGCCTTACACATGATCTTACTTCGCCGCGATCGTGACAGGTACGCTGAGCTGCGCACTGCGGCCGGCGGCATCGGTCACCGACACTTTCAGGCTGTAGCTGCCTGCCACCGGATTGGCCCATTGTGCGGTGAGATTCAGGCCATTGGACGAAAAAGTCATGCCCATCGGTATTCCGGATATGGATATCGACAGCGAGGTGGCGCCGGGGTCGGAAATGCTGATCGAACCGCTGAGCGGCCTGCCCGCCACGCCGTTCATGGCTGGCGCCGTAATGACCGGACCGGCGACGGCGGCAGCGCCGATAGTCACCGTATAAACGCCCTGGCCGCTCTGGCCGGTCTTGGTATCCTTGGCGGTCACGATCACGGCATAGGTGCCGGCCACGGGTACGGGCCAGGTAACGACGCCGGCGCTGCTAATGCTCATGCCGGCGGGCGCGCCGCTCAAGGAGTAAGTCACAGGATTGGACGCCCTGACGGAAACGGTGAACGACAGCGCTGTTCCGGCTTTGCCGCCGATGCTGGCGGCGGTCACCACGGGCGCGGTTGCCGGCGGCGCGATGACGACGGTGTAGATGCCCTGCCCGCTCAGCCCTGTCTTGCTGTCTTTGGCGCTGACGGTGACGGCATAGCTGCCGGCGACCGGCGTCGCCCAATTGACCGCGCCGGTACTGCCGATCGTCATGCCCGCGGGAGCGCCGCTCAAAGTATAAGTCACCGGGTCAGGCGCCGTTACCGAGACGGTGAACGACAGCGCCGTGCCGACCTGGCCGCTAATGCTGGCGGAGGTGACAACCGGCGGCGTGGCGGCAAGCGCTGCGCCCGATAGCGAGCTTAGCAAACTGCTGCCGTTGGGTGTGCCCAGCCCGGTCAGCTGGTCGTAGCCGATGCGGGCCGTGCAAATGGCGCAACTGCCATCCGACCCTTTTGTGACGTCATAAAATACGCTGGCGTAGGTGCCCGGCACTGCCGATATCTGGCCATACAGTACGGCGTGCGGCGCGCCCAGCGCAGACTTGGCGTTCAAGGCGCGCACGGCGTTTGCCACCGCGATGAGCCCGGCCCATTGCGGCGTGGCCAGGCTGGTGCCGCCTGCGCTGAGCCACTGCACGGAGGAACTGCCGGAAGGGATCACCGCCAGGTATTGCCCCGTGTTCGGATCGGCGTTGAAGGCGACGTCGGCCACGTTACGGTGTGTCGCAAAGCCCATTCCGGGCACGGCGTTGGTCTGATAGCTGGGCGCCGGCATATAGGCGCTAACGCCCCCGCCGGTACCTGACCAGCTCACTTCGCTGCGCGCGCCGGTACCGGAATACGTCAGCGTCGTACCGCCCACAGCCACCACATTGGCCGACACCGCAGGCCACTGGACTGCTGCGCCCGAGTCCCCGGTGGCGGCCAGGTAGCTCATGTTGGCGGCGGCAAAGACCGGGTCGACAGAGGCCGTCCAATTACCCTCGGGAGCGGCAAAGCTCATCGAAACGATTCCGGGACCCATCGCATTAGCCAGCTTCACCGCGCCCAGCAAGTTATTCAGCGTTGCGTCCGGCGCCTCGATCAGGACGATGCGCGCCAGCGGCGCCGTCGCATGGGCCCACTGCACATCCAGCGCAATCTCGGTCGCCCAGCCGGAATCGTAAGCCGGCTGGACACCAGTCATCGTGCCGCCGGCAGAATTGAAGACCACCGATACTTCGCAGCCGCTGCCGGAAGCTGTCGCAAGGGGCAGGCTGGCGCCGGCCGGGATGGTTTTCACCGTGCACGTGGGCAGTCCAAACTTCTGATTGAAAGCAGCCAGTTCGGCAATCACATTAGGATCGTGCTTCGCATCGACGATATAGATCGTCTGCCCGGCGCCCAATTGCGCGGCCTGGGCTGCCGTCAGTGCGGCTCCCGGGGCCGGCAGCAACGACAAGCCGTACGCGGCGCGAATCTGGGCCGGCGAATAGGTAGAAACAACATTATTTTGCGCCATCGGGGCCGCTGCGCCGTCTATCGCCGCGTTCTGGGTGCCCTGATCCCGGGCGGACTCCAGTTGCCGCACGGTCAGGCCGCGCGTGGAAAGGCTGCTGAATGTGGCCGGCACCGCTTGCATGCGAGGCTGCATGCGGGCAGAAGCCGCGCGGCCGTCGGCGTCGGTGTCGTCCGGCACGTTCAGCAACGCCGCCGCAACGTGGAAGGCCGGTTGCGCGAGCTGTTGCTGCGCCGCGCCCGGCAATGCTGGATCGGTCAATTGCAAGGTGGTGGTTCCGCTGGCCAGCGATGCCTGGACCTGGGGGCGGCCGGACTGGCTCTCGGCTCCGCCGCCGCAAGCGCTCAGCAAGGCGGAGGCAAAAACGGGTAACAGCAATCCTGCACAAGGGATCGTCTTGAATTCGGCGGGTAGTTTTATCTTGGCGGCAGCGCTCCGGATTGGGCGAGGGCCACGCTTGGACAACGTTCGCGTCATTGCAATGGATGCAGGTTCGGCGCTACGTTGGCAACCCCGCTGCCCTGGCGCTTGCGCGCTGTAGGCCGGTGGCTTTGCGTCCCCGCCTTTCGGCGAGTTTGCCCTCAGTGTTTTACATGACTACCCAAGCGAAGACTGGGCATATCGGGTCCAGACTAACAGCAAACCTGCCGGAACAACAGGCTGAAAATGTAAATTTATGTTGTGTGAAATAGCGAATTGACAAGCAACGCGGGGCTAGCCGCACTGATGCGCCCCGCGGCACACCTACCCCTCGCTCCCACATCGTCTGTTATACGCCACACACCAATGCATACCATTGCACATTGGCAAACTAAATATTGCCCCTTGATGCTTGCCATGACGATCAATCGCGCTTTGGCCGGCCGGGGCTAGCCTGACCTGCAATGAGTTCTAGTATCCTGAGCGGCCGCTATGGACTATAACTAAAAGATGTCACGGCATACGTGACGAGCGGAGCCGGCGAGTATGGTCGCACGGAAATTACCATGAGGAGGATGCTATGCCAAAGTATGTCATTGAGCGCGATATTCCCGGGGCCGGGAAATTGTCGTCGCAAGAACTCCGGGCCATTTCGCAGAAGTCTTGCGGCGTGCTGGAAAATATGGGGCCGCAGATCCAATGGGTCCAGAGCTATGTAACCGGCGACAAAATCTACTGCGTTTACATCGCGCCGAATGAAGGCCTGGTGCGGGAGCATGCACAGCAAGGGGGCTTCCCCGCCAACCGGGTCTCCGAGGTTTCGACAATCATTGATCCGACAACTGCAGAATAGCGCGGCACTACAAGGCGCCCAAGCCTGCGTCCCTGCCTTTGCCTTGCTGCGGCCGGGACGCGGCCGGGCTTTTGCGCTGAATGGCAGCTTGCCATGGCCCAGCGGTCAGTCCGCCGGCTTGCCACTGACGATCACTCCGGCTTGCGGCCCATTCCGCTCACCAAAGCATCCAACTCCAGGCATTCGCCCGCTTCCCAGCTCTGGCTGAGGGTGGCGCGCAACGCCTGCAGGTCTTCGCGCTGGGAGCGCAGCATCGCCATCGCTTGTTTAATTTCGAGCAGCCGCTTATCCAGTTTGTCCAGCACCTCAACTTTCGGAAACCCCTGGCCGCTGGCAAACAGGCTGCGTATCGCATCCAGATGGAATCCCAGATTCTGCGCCAGCTGGATCACCCTCAGCCGGTCCAGCGCCGCGCTGGAATACACCCGGTAGCCATTGGCGCCGCGCGCTGCCGGCGGCAATAATCCGCTTTGCTCGTAAAAACGGATCGCCGAAGGCGCCATCGCGGCTTTTGCTGCCAATTCACCAATTTTCATATCGCTTGACCTTCAAGTTAACTTTAAACGTAGTATAGGCATTTTTCATCCCCACTACACGCCGGCTGCCATGACCTCTCCCCTATTTTCCCCATTAGCATTACCCAACGGCAGCATCTTGCCCAACCGCATAGCCAAGGCCGCCATGGAAGAGAATATGGCCGACCCGGGCCAACTGCCGGGACCTGGCCTGCACCGCCTGTACCACGCGTGGGCCGAGGGCGGCGCCGGCTTGATCATTACCGGCAATGTGATGGTCGACGGCCGCGCGCTGACCGGGCCGGGCGGCGTCGTGTTGGAGGCCGGCACGCCGCTCGCGCCTTTCGCCGAGTGGGCGCGCGTGGCGCGTCACAACGGCGCGCAGGTCTGGATGCAGATCAATCATCCGGGCCGGCAGGTGATGGCCGCCATGCGCGGCAAGGCCTGGGCGCCGTCCGCCGTCGCGCTGGACCTGGGCAAGCACAGCAAGCTGTTTGACCAGCCGCAGGCCATGAGCGAAGCCGAGATTCGCGAAACCATCGTCCGCTTCGCCGACACTG
>DATHMC010000161.1:0-9084 GCA_035487495.1 Undibacterium sp. | reverse complement strand
AGCCTATCGGCTTGGAGTGGAAGCCGAGTTGCGCCCAGGTAAACACTTCAAACAACTCCTCCAGTGTACCTACGCCGCCGGGCATGGCGATAAAGCCGTCGGACAAATCCGCCATCATCGCCTTGCGCTCATGCATATTGGCCACTATATGCAATTTGCTCAAGCCGGTATGGCCGACTTCCTTGTTCATCAATGCTTGCGGGATCACTCCGGTGGCATGGCCGCCCAGGCGCATAACCTCGTCGGCGATCACGCCCATCAATCCTACGTTGCCGCCGCCGTAAACCAGCGCGATGCCGTTGTCGACGAATTGCCTGGCCAGGGATTTTGCTGCCTCAGCATAGACAGGGGAGGCTCCGATGGAGGAGCCGCAATAGACGCAGATGGATTTCATGGTGTGGGGCTGGTTTCTTTAGCGTTCATTTTGCGCAGATATTCTTGCGACAGTTTTTCAAAGACTTCCTTGGTGTTGCCACGCAAATAGGGGCTGATCAAGACGATGACCTGGTAGCAGCCGCGGGTCAGGGATTCCGACATGGCTTGCAGCTCCGTGTATTTGCGCGGGTTCCTGACGTATTCATAAGAGAGCCAGTAGGTGGCGACGATCACCATGTTGGTGGCCAGCGCATCGATGTCCATATCGGTGGCCTCGAACTCGCCGTCGGCGCGAAGGCCGGTGCAGAGTTCGGTGGCGACCTTGATCTTGTGGGTCAGGATTTGCTTGAAATTCAATTCCAGCTTGCGATTCCTGGACAGCAAATCGTTCTGGTCGCGATAAAAGAAGCGATAGCGCCAGACCAGTTCAAAGGTCAGGTGCAGGTAAGTCCAGATATCCTGGATATTGGCCTTGCGTCCGTGCGGGAAGGCCAGCTTTTTATTGATCTCTTCTTCAAACTGCGCAAAGATGGAGTTGACGATATCGTCTTTGTTGCGAAAATGGTAATACAGGTTGCCCGGTGAGATATTCATCTCTTCGGCGATCACCGTCGTTGTGATATTCGGTTCGCCGAATTCATTGAATAACCTGAGTGATAGTTCCAGAATACGTTCTCTGGTGCGACGAGGAGCTTTGTGTTGCATGTCATTTCTCTATGATTTTTCAATAGAATAACATTGAACAAGCAATCCACGAAAATCGCGGAGCAGGCAGGCGGCTTCGAAATTGTGTGAAGGAGTATTTTAAAAGAATATTTTTGCCGCCATCGGGCATCCAACGGTAGTTAAAGCGGCTTAATTCTGGTTAACTTTAGCCAGTTTATTTTATTTTCTACCGGATGTATTTGTGATCGACATTGGGGTCCAGCTCAACGTGCATCAGCCTGGTCTTGGCCAACTTGTCATGCAAGAACTGTCCATCCTTGTCCAGCAGGGCGGTCATGGCCCATAGCGCGACTCCGCCCGCCAGCACGGCGCCGATCTGGCTCCAGCTTTTAAGTTCAAAGCGGGAGACCAGGATAAGCGCGGGCAAAAACCACATCCAGGCCAGGCAGTAGCGAACGATGGCCTTGATGAGAGGGACCCGGCCGCCATCCAGGTCGACTACCCTGATGCGCCAGGTTTTTAGTGCCAGCGTCTGGCCGCTTTTATGCCAGCAGTAGACAAAATACAACCCTAAAATGAAAATGATCCAGGCCTGCAGCGCGTGGTGCACAATATCGGAATTGTTCGTCTGTGCGTAGGCGACGAACTTGACGCCAAATATCCAGGCTACCCCATAAAACATACAGGCGGCAACAACCGTGACGCCGAAAACCAAAACTGCTTCGTAAATCATGCAGACCAGGCGGCGCTTCATCCGCGGAGCGTTTATTGGAGGTGTTGACACGTGCTTACTTCGCGACAGGTTGGGAGGCCGGGGCGCTATTGGTGGCGGCGGGCATGGAAGCCGCCGCAGGGCTTGCCGGCAATGAAGCTGGCGCCGCCGCAGGCGCTACTGCCGGGCGGGACGCCGGCACCGGATTGGCAACATGCTTGGGCGGATCGCTTTTGATCGGCACCAGCGGCGGAACTTTTCTCTGTGCTTCGGGAGGCAGATTGGTCACCGTTTTTTTCTTGCCGGCCTGCTCGGCCAATTGTTTCTTTTGCTCTTCGCTGAGCTGTTGATACTGCTGCCACTGCGCCGATCTCTGCTCGGGTTTGACATTCATGACACGGGCAAAATTCTCGCGCGCAGCCATCCGTTGTTCCGGGGTCAGCTTGACCCAGGAGCGCATCCGTTCCTGGATACGGGCCTGTTCATCCGGTTTCATCGACGGATATTTATTGGCGATTTCCATCCACTTCTTTTTCTGGTTTTCGCCCATTTTCGGCCAGTCGCTAGCCAGCGAAGCCAGCACTGTTTTTTGCAGCGGCGACAAGTCTGTCCACAAAGGTCCTGTGCTCGTCGCGGATACGGCAGCCTTGGACGCAGACGCCGGATGCAAGCCGTTACCGCCGGCGTATGCCAGCGGTACGCATATCAATGCGGCGAGTATGCAAGTTGTAAATTTTTTTTTGCCAGCTAAATTAGCCAAGTCAGTTACCGTTGGAACGGAAAAACGCACGCCTATCCCCCCGCGTTATTCAAGTAGGCCGTAAAGCCGGTATCCAGATATGCGTCGGGCGGCAATTCGTCCACCAGGACCGCCGCATCTATATCAGCCAGATCCCTGATGCGGCGCTGCTCTTCATAGTGATAAATGCCGAACAGGCCGATGACTAACACCAGCAAGGGCAATGCCACTCCCAGTTTGCCCAGCCAGGAGCCAGGTCCCTGGAATGAGAAGCCAGCATTGCCTGCCAACACGCCTCTCATTGCCAAAACGGCACTTGGGGCGTCGGCTTTCTTGCGGGACATTGCCATTTTGCGGGCATTGGCAAGGCGATCCAGGGTCTGGGACGGTAATTTTTCTGCAGATTCGTTCAGTGCATGACGCACTTTGTAGGCGAAATCAATATCCCTAGTTTCTTTTGAGTAAATCATAAGCGTATCCCTTTAGCCTTCAGCGATGCTGCAAGAGCGTGTGTTGCGCGTGAGCAATGCGTCTTTACGCTCCCTTCAGAGCAGCCCATCGCGGCGGCTGTTTCAGCCACATCCATGTCCTCCCAATAACGCATGAGGAAGGCTTCCCGTTGACGTGCCGGCAGTTTTTGTATTTCTTCGTCAATGATGGTTAAGACTTGCTCTCTTTCTATTTTGTCAGCGCTTGATTCCGAGGCTTGCGTGCCTTCTTCTGCTGAATAGCTTTCCAGCAAATCGAAATTATCGTCCTCCTGATTGGCCGGCGCCATGTTGGAAAACAGGCTGACCCAGGTGTTCCGGACTTTTTCCCGGCGAAAGAAATCGAGGATCGTGTTTTGCAGGATACGCTGGAATAGCATCGGCAGCTCGCCCGCAGGCTTGTCGCCGTATTTCTCGGCGAGTTTGATCATTGCTTCCTGAACAATATCCAGGGCCGATTCATCATTGCGTACCGTATATGCTGCATGCTTGAAGGCGCGGCGCTCTACACCTTCTAGAAAGTTTGATAATTCTTTATCTGTGGCCATGAGTGGCGTTCGTAATCATTGGTTCAAAGATGCGCGTTATTTCGGCGGGTCTATCAATAAACTGCTTTAATTTTGTTCTTTTGCCGAAAAACCAGTCATCAACATTCAAATTCCGTGAAAAACCTAGGAAATATGGGGGGAATTTTACTTTGACCCTTAGATAGGATTTTTTAATCGCGCTAATGCTAGCAAAAATGCTGCCCACTGTCCCCCCTTTTTTGTCGTAATCCTTGATTTTCCGGGAATTTTTGCAAGAATTTTGCGTTGGAACCAAGAAATTGTCTTGACCAGATTGGTGCAACGCAGTACCGTATTAGTCCGCCCTGAGATCTCGGGGCAAAAAATGCCTGCCAGGTCGGCCCACAATGCCGTTCAAACAGGTGCGCTTTACTTGAAGCTGTTTGTTCTAACCCATGCCACAAGCGTGAGAAATTTGTAGTTGCAAGGCTTAAACACTGACTGAACGAGTGCCTTAAGCGGCGCCTGGAACTATGTCCAACGGATGTACGAAGGGTGGCGTGACAGCACAAAAAGGAATGCCAGCTAGCAGCCGAGCGAAGCAATTTCGCCAGGAAAGAACATCCTATCAATCTCCTATGGACCTTGAAAGGACAACAAACCATGAATTCAGAAATAACAGGCGCAGAAATATTAGTACGATGTTTGGCCGAAGAGGGCGTTGAGCACGTTTTCGGCTATCCAGGCGGTGCAGTACTCTATATTTACGATGCAATCTTCAATCAGGACAAGTTTCAACACATTCTTGTTCGCCACGAGCAAGCGGCGATACACGCTGCCGATGCTTACTCCCGTTCCTCCCAAAAAGTTGGCGTTGCGCTGGTAACCTCCGGCCCAGGCGTGACCAATGCCGTCACAGGCTTGGCGACGGCCTATATGGATTCCATTCCTATGGTCATCATTTCCGGGCAGGTTCCCAGCCATGCGATCGGCCAGGATGCCTTCCAGGAATGCGATACCGTTGGCATTACCCGTCCGTGCGTGAAGCATAACTTCCTGGTCAAGGATGTCAGGGATCTGGCGACCACGATCAAAAAAGCTTTCTATATCGCCTCTACAGGCAGGCCGGGTCCGGTGCTGGTGGATATCCCCAAGGATATCTCCATGCATAAAACGACCTATTCCTATCCTAAAGAGATAGAGATGCGGTCCTACAAGCCGGTGGACAAGGGCCATTCCGGCCAGATCCGCAAGGCAGTCCAGTTGCTGCTGCAGGCCGAGCGCCCGATGATCTACACTGGCGGCGGTGTGATCCTGGCAAACGCCGCACCGGAGTTGAACAAGCTGGTCGACAAACTGGGCTTTCCTTGCACCAATACCCTGATGGGCCTGGGCGCATACCGCTCTTCCGACGAAAAATTTGTCGGCATGCCCGGCATGCATGGCACTTACGAAGCCAATATGGCGATGCAGCACTGTGATGTGCTGATCGCGATCGGCGCACGTTTTGATGACCGCGTGATCGGCAACCCTAAGAATTTCTCTTCAGTGCCACGCAAGATCATACATATCGATATTGATCCATCGTCCATTTCCAAGCGCGTCAAGGTCGACATCCCTATCGTCGGCAACGTCAAGGACGTGCTGCAGGAATTCCTGGCGCAATTGAACACGGTCGAAACCCGGCCCGATCCCAAGGCGCTGGCCAACTGGTGGAAGCAGATCGATGAATGGCGCAGTCGTGATTGCCTGAAGTTCCCGACTTCCAATGAGGTGATCAAGCCGCAGGCCGTGGTGCAAAAACTGTGGGAAGTGACCAAGGGCGATGCCTTCATCACTTCGGACGTCGGCCAGCATCAGATGTGGGCGGCGCAATACTACGGCTTTGACAAACCGCGCCGCTGGATCAACTCCGGCGGCCTGGGCACGATGGGCGTAGGCTTGCCATATGCGATGGGTGTGCAGATGGCCAATCCGGGGGCGACGGTTGCCTGCGTGACCGGCGAGGCCTCGATACAGATGTGCATCCAGGAGCTGGCGACCTGCAAGCAATATCACCTGACGCCGAAGATCGTCCTGCTGAATAACCGCTTCCTCGGCATGGTAAGGCAGTGGCAGCAGATCGACTACGGCTCGCGCTATTCCGAATCCTATATGGACTCTCTGCCGGACTTTACGAAGCTGGTGGAAGCCTACGGCCACGTCGGCATGAAGATAGAGAAACCGGGCGATGTTGACGGTGCGATGAGAGAAGCGTTTGCAATGAAAGACAGACTGGTATTCATGAACTTCATTACCGATCAAACCGAGAATGTCTGGCCTATGGTCAAGGCAGGCAAGGGCCTGACTGAAATGCTGTTGGGTTCGGAGGATCTGTAACATGAGACATATCATTTCTGTTTTGCTGGAAAATGAAGCGGGTGCCTTGTCGCGTGTTGTCGGCCTGTTCTCCGCACGCGGATACAACATCGAGACGCTGACTGTTGCGCCTACCGAAGATGCGACCCTGTCGCGGATGACTATCGTCACTTCCGGCTCGGACGACATCATTGAGCAGATCACCAAGCATCTGAACCGCCTGATAGAGGTTGTGAAGGTGGTTGATCTGACCGAAGGCGCGCATATAGAGCGTGAACTGATGCTGATCAAGGTGCGGGCGGTCGGCAAAGAGCGTGAAGAGATGAAGCGTACCGCCGATATTTTCCGTGGCCGCATCATCGATGTGACCGAGAAGACCTACACGATAGAATTGACCGGCAATAAGGGCAAGCTGGACGCCTTCATCGATTCGATAGATCGAACGGCGATTCTGGAGACAGTCCGTACCGGCGGCTCCGGCATCGGTCGCGGCGAGCGCATACTCAAAGTCTAAACTCGGGCCATGCAACGCAAGCCTGCTTCAAACATTTACAAATTAAATTACTAGGATTAAAAATGAAAGTTTTCTACGATAAAGATTGTGACCTGTCCCTGATCAAAGACAAGAACGTAACCATCATCGGCTACGGTTCGCAAGGACATGCGCACGCGCAAAACCTGAACGACTCCGGTTGCAAAGTCACTGTCGCCTTGCGCAAAGACGGCGCGTCCTGGAACAAGGCAAAAAATGCCGGCCTGAATGTCGCTGAAGTGAATGAGGCAGTCAAAGCGGCAGACGTCATCATGATCTTGCTGCCGGACGAAAACATTGCCCAGGTATACAACGAGAACGTCGCTCCTCACGCAAAGCAAGGCGCAGTACTGGCCTTCGCGCACGGCTTCAATGTCCACTACGGACAGGTTGTGCCGCGCGCCGATCTGGACGTCATCATGATCGCGCCAAAGGCGCCGGGTCATACAGTACGCGGGACTTACACCCAGGGCGGCGGCGTTCCCCACCTGATTGCTGTGTACCAGGATAAATCAGGTTCTGCCCGCGACATCGCCTTGTCGTATGCAATGGCCAATGGCGGCGGCCGTGCCGGCATCATCGAAACCAACTTCCGCGAAGAAACCGAGACTGACCTGTTCGGCGAGCAGGCCGTATTGTGCGGCGGCACCGTGGAACTGATCAAGGCAGGTTTCGAGACTTTGGTCGAAGCCGGCTATGCGCCGGAAATGGCTTACTTCGAGTGCTTGCATGAATTGAAATTGATCGTTGACCTGATCTATGAAGGCGGCATCGCCAACATGAATTACTCGATTTCCAATAATGCAGAGTACGGCGAATACGTCACCGGCCCGCGCATCGTGACCGAAGACACCAAGAACGCCATGCGCCAATGCCTGAAAGATATCCAGACCGGCGAATATGCGAAGAGCTTCATCCTGGAAAACAAGGCCGGTGCACCGACCTTGATTTCACGCCGTCGTTTGACTGCCGAGCATCAAATTGAAGAAGTGGGCGGTAAGTTGCGAGCCATGATGCCATGGATTGCCAAAAACAAACTGGTCGATCAGTCGAAGAACTAATTCAACTAGATCGAAGTCGAAAAACCGCGCACAGGCGCGGTTTTTTTTCGGCCTCGAATCGCGCGTATGGATAGCCAAAAACAAACTGTTTGATTAGCCGTGGGACGAATCCTCCTGCATTGCGGCGTCTCACCCGGCACTTTCTTCGACAAACCGCCTTTCTATCCGTCCAGCTAGTACAATTGTTAGCAATTGTGAACAACTTGGCAATTTTCTGAACTTCGTGGCAAGCTTTGTAGCCTAAACGCAATTCTTGGAGAAAAATATGAAACTTATCATCGCTCTTGCCGCTGCCAGTGTCGTCGCCTTGCCGTCTTATGCGCAACAGGTAACCGGCGCCTTGGTCACCGTATCCGGCGTCGCCGACATCAAGGCCGATAACGACCAGGCCGTCGCCACCTTTTTTATTGAAGAACAGGATAAGGAAAAGGACAAGGCGGCGTCCCGCGTCAATCAAAAAATGAAAGCCGGTACCGACATCATTAAGAAGGAAGACCCGCAAGCGGCGTTGGCTACCCGCGGCTATTACACCTATCCGGTGTATGCCGACGAGGTATCGTCGGTAGCGAATCCGCAACGCAAGCGCACCCAGACCGGCTGGCGGGTAGGCCAGTACCTGGAGGTCAAAACACAAAATTTGAAGCAGTTGCCGGCCACCACGGCTGCCGCGCAAAAGGTCCTGGCGCTGAATGGTTTGTCCTTTGGCTTGTCTGATACCGCCACCAAAAAACTGGAGGCTGCGCGCCTGGAAGCCGGCTACAAGAATTTCATGGAAAAGGTCGCGGTCATTGTGACGACCATGGGGCGCAAACCGGCGGACGCGGTGATCGAATCCGTCAATTTTGACGGTAACGACAATAATGAGCGGCCCTATATGGCACAGGCCATGATGGCGAAATCCTCCAGGCAGGAGGCGGATGTCGCGGAACCCAGCTTTGAGCCCGGCGTGACGACCCTGACGGCCAGGGTGCTCGGCAAGCTCAGGCTGAAATAAGCCGATAGCGCTCAGATCTCCGGGCCTTTCGCCTCCTGTGTGCGAACGCCCGGGAGCGCGCCGGCGAATCGGGGTAGGGAGAGTTTTCCTATGGGGAAATAGGAGGTATACTTCGGCACGTTTCCCCGTTGCAGCGGGACGGCTGTAGCAGGCTTTACGCTGTTCCGGCTGTACTGTTCAGGCCAATTTCCAAATAGAGTGATACAACGGCGTTTTTGTGCGGGTGATTTATTAATCATGGTAGCCCGGAGCCCGATCAAGTATATTTGTAATCCAATAATATAAAACGCTGAAAATTCGCATGACATCTCCCCCAAGTCGCAAACCAAAAGGCAGCTTCAAGCTTTTCCCCAAGCGCGCCCGCAAAAATCAATTGGCTGCAGACACTGCGGCACAGGAATCGGTGCGTCCGGCCAAGAGGCGCCGCGGCATCTATCTGCTGCCGAATGCCTTCACCACCGCCGCGCTATTTTGCGGATTTTATGCCATCGTGATGGCGATGAACCTGCGCTTCGATCAGGCTGCATTGGCCATTTTTGTCGCGATGGTGCTCGATAGCCTGGATGGCCGGGTGGCACGCATGACCAATACGCAAAGCGAATTTGGCGCGCAATACGATAGCCTGTCCGACATGATTTCGTTCGGCGCGGCGC
>DATHMC010000160.1:0-16426 GCA_035487495.1 Undibacterium sp. | reverse complement strand
AGGCGGGAACCTAGCGTCGTTCGACGAAAGTCACTGGGTTCCCGCCTGCGCGGGAACGACATATCGAGGGGATTCGGTTTTTAGCCGAATAGTATTCGCCTTTTATTGCTGGAATTTATTATTTCTACTATTTGCACGATGTTACCCATGACCGCCCCTGCTACGCCCTTAGCCTCCCACCTGCCTGACCATGTCCTGGGCGAGATCGTCGAGTTGCCGCCTGAGGCGGTGGACACGGCGGCCGCGCACGTGGGCGACATCCTGGCAATGGCGATGGAGCACACTGCGGAACATGGCGCGGTAGTGGTGTGGGATGCGCGCTGCGACCTGTCGATTGCGCTGGCCGAGGCCTACCGGCGTTGCTTGCCGGATGCGCGCTTCATCGACTTTGATGCGGTAGCGCAGGACGATATCCTGGCGGCGTTCGAGACGCTGGCGCCGTCCGATCTGGTGGTGCTGATCCAGTCCACCAATTTCAGGCTGGAAGCCTATCGGATACGCATAGAACTGTTCAAGCGTTCGCTGAAGGTGATCGAGCATCCGCACTTGGCCCGCATGCCGGGGGACGAGGCGCTGTACTACATACAGTCGCTGGCGTATGACCCCGGCTATTTCCGCGGCGTCGGCAATGCGCTGAAGGCGCGCATCGACCGCGCCCATTTCGGCGTGGTGGATAGCGGCGGCGAGCGGCTGGTGTTCGCTTCCCCGTTTGAGGTGGCCAAGCTGAATGTCGGCGACTATCGCGAGATGAAAAACGTCGGCGGCCAGTTCCCCATCGGCGAAGTGTTTACCGAAGCGCAGAATCTGGAAGCGGTCAACGGGCGCGTGCGCATCTTCGTGTTCGGCGATACCAAGTTCGCCGTCAACAAACCGGAGCGGCCGATCACGCTGGTCATCCACAAGGGCAGGGTGACGGATGCAATCGATTCCACGCCTGAGTTTGACCAGGTGCTGGCCAATATCCGCGCCGACGAGGGCGAGGTCTGGCTGCGCGAGCTGGGTTTCGGCATGAACCGCGCGTTTTCCAAGGACAGGCTGGTCAGCGACATCGGCACTTACGAGCGCATGTGCGGCATCCATTTGTCGCTGGGCGCCAAGCACGGCGTGTACACCAAGCCGAATTTCCGCCGCGCGGATGCGCGCCACCATGTGGACGTGTTTGCGGTGACCGAGGCGGTGTACCTGGATGACGACGTGGTGTACCGGGACGGCGCCTGGCAGGTGTGATGCCGCGATGAGCCACGCCCAACTGCCGGGCCATTTCCGTCCCCGCATCACCTTGCAGACCCTGGGTCGCGGCGACGGCTTGCTGGGCATGCGGCCTTCCGGCGGCTTCGGCCCGCGCGGCGGCAGCGTCACCGTCGCGCAAATAGACTGGCTGTATGCCACCGATACCGGCCTGCGCTGGGAAACCCCGGCGCCCACCGCCTTGCTGAACCGCCGTCCTACCTCCACACAAGAATTGACCGATGCCCAAGGGCAGAGCGTGGTCCTGCTGCGCGACCTCGGCGCCGAGGCCGACGCATTGGACAAGGTGTGGGAGCTGGACCTGCATCCGGTGCCTGCCGAAGCCCTGCAATGGCGCACGGAAGAGGCTGGCATGCTGCATGGCCCGCTATGGAGCCTGCTGCAAGAAGGCTTCTTTGCCGATTTCTGGGCCGAGCAATTGCCTGCATTGCTGGCGCTGGGCTGGTCGGTAGTGGTGCGCCCCGGCTTTGCGCACGAGAGTGTGCCGGTGGAAGCCTGGCACCTGATCGTCAATCCGGATACCGGCGAGCTGATGGGCAAGGAAGTGGCCGCCGCGATGCGCGACCGTGCCACGGAAATTACCCCGCTGGGTTTGCCGGCGCGCGAGGGCTCCTGGCTGCTCAGCCTGGGCATAGAGATAGACGGCCAGATGCTGGACCTGGTGCCTATGCTGACCAACCTGCTGCGACGCGATGCGCGCTGGCTCAGCGCCAGCCAGGTAGCGGCGATCGACGACCTGGCCGTGATCACCTTGCGCGCGCCCGGCGGCAAACGCATCGATGCGCTGGCGGCCCCACTCAAGGCCATCGTCGGCAATATGCTGGAACTGCTGACCGACATACAGCAAAAGGACGGGCCGCTGGCCTTGTCGTCCTGGGATGCGTACCGGCTGGAGGCGTTGCGCCTGTCCCTGCTGGATTCACAGCCGGCCCGCGCCGGCGCGCACGGCAGTTGGCAATTGCAGGGCGACGCCGGCTTGCGTGTGCTGGCACAACGCTTGCAAGGGATAGGCGGGCCGAAGGCGATAGCGGCACCCGAAGGATTGGGCATCAGCCTGCGGCCTTATCAGCTGCACGGCGTGGCATGGCTGCAATACCTGCGCGAGCAACACCTGGCCGGCATCCTGGCCGATGACATGGGGCTGGGCAAGACTGCGCAGGCGCTGGCGCATCTGCTGATAGAAAAGCAGGCGGGCCGCATGGATTGCCCGGCGCTGGTGGTGTTGCCGACCTCGCTGGTGTTTAACTGGCAGGCGGAGGCCAGGCGCATGGCGCCCGGCCTGCGCGTGCTGACCCTGCAAGGCCCGCAGCGCGAACAGGATTTCGGCAACATGGCCGGGCATGACGTGGTGTTGACCACCTACCCCTTATTGTGGCGCGATATCGATGCGCTGGCGTCGCAGCAATTCCATCTGCTGATCCTGGATGAGGCGCAGACCGTCAAGAACGCGGCGGGCCGCAGCGCCGACGCCGTGCGCCGCATCCGCGCGCGGCACCGGCTGTGCATCACCGGCACCCCGCTGGAAAACCACCTGGGCGAATTGTGGACGCAGTTCGATTTCCTGATGCCGGGCTTCCTCGGCGACATGCGCAGCTTCACCCGCCTATGGCGCCGGCCGATCGAGGTCAACGGCGAAACGCTGCGCGCGCAATTGCTGGCGCAGCGCGTGCGCCCGTTCATCCTGCGCCGCCGCAAGCAGGACGTGGCGGCAGAGTTGCCGCCCAAGGTAGAGGTCGTCAAACGCTTGCAACTGCAGGGCAAGCAGCGCGACCTGTACGAGAGCGTGCGGGTGGCCGCCGATGAACAGGTGCGCCGCATCCTGCAGCGCAAGGGTTTCTCCGGTGCGCAAATCACGATCCTGGATGCCTTGCTGAAACTGCGCCAGGTTTGCTGCGACCCCTACCTGCTGAAGGGCGCAAAAACGCCGGACGACATGGAGCGCGCCAAGCTGGAAATGCTGGCCGACATGCTGCCCGCGCTGGTGGATGAAGGCCGCCGCGTGCTGGTGTTTTCGCAATTCACCGAGATGCTGGACCTGATCGCGGCCGAGTTGGACAGGGCGCAGCTGCCGTGGCTGTCGCTGACCGGCAAGACTCCGGTGAGCAAACGCGGCGAAGTGGTGGCCCTGTTCCAGGCCAAGACGGTGCCTATCCTGTTGATCAGCCTGAAGGCGGGCGGCGTGGGCCTGAACCTGACCGCCGCCGATACCGTAATCCACATGGACCCGTGGTGGAACCCGGCGGTAGAAGAGCAGGCCACCGCCCGCGCGCACCGCATAGGGCAAGACCAGGCGGTGTTTGTCTACAAGCTGGTGGTGGAGGGCAGCATAGAAGAACGCATGCTGGACCTGCAGGCGCGCAAGGCAGCGCTGGCCGAGGACGTGCTGGGCAGCGACGGTGCGCTGGCGCCCAAGTTCAACGCCGAAGACCTGCGCGCCTTGCTGGCGCCTTTGGGGGCAGTGGTAAGATAATACAGCGTCGACACAACGGGTAGGGTGGGCACCTCTTGCTATGGCCTCACAAATACTTGAAAATTTTGAGCTGATAGGGCCTTGGCCCAAGCGATCGAATTGATGGAGGAAATTCCAATGCCCACAGAAAAAATCGCCCTGATTACCGGCTCCAGCCGCGGCATAGGCGCGGCCACGGCCAGGCTGCTGGCGTCGCAAGGCTATGCCGTCTGCATCAATTACCAGGCGAATGAAAAGGCGGCGCTGCAACTGCAGGCTGAAATCACGACGATGGGTGCGAAAG
Organism: Undibacterium sp.; assembly: GCA_035487495.1. Lineage (GTDB taxonomy): Bacteria > Pseudomonadota > Gammaproteobacteria > Burkholderiales > Burkholderiaceae_D > Undibacterium. The sequence continues at coordinate 12,425 of DATHMC010000160.1, read as the reverse complement.
CGATTGCAGTGCAGGCCGATGTATCGCAGGAGGCGGATGTGCTGCGGCTGTTCCAGACAGTCGATGCGCAATTGGGGCGCGTGACCGCACTGGTCAATAACGCCGGCATCCTGGCAACGCAGATGCGGGTGGAAGACATGGATGCAGCGCGCATCAATAAAATCCTCGCCACCAATGTGACCGCGTATTTCCTGTGCAGCAGGGAAGCCATCAAACGCATGTCTTCGCGCCACGGCGGACAGGGCGGAGCCATCGTCAACGTCTCTTCCGCCGCTTCCCGCATAGGCTCGCCGGGCGAGTACGTGGACTATGCCGCGTCCAAAGGCGCCATCGACACGCTGACCACCGGCCTGGCGCTGGAACTCGCCGCTGAAGGCATACGGGTCAATTGCGTGCGGCCGGGGATCATCTATACCGACATCCATGCCAGCGGCGGCGAGCCGGGACGGGTGGACCGCGTCAAGCAGAATATCCCGATGCAGCGGGGCGGCTTGCCGCAGGAGGTGGCGCAGGCGATAGCGTGGCTGTTGTCGGAGGGAGCCTCTTATTCTACCGGGACGTTTATTGATGTGAGCGGCGGGAGGTAGCTGGCCTCAGCCCGACTTGCGACATCCATGTTGAGAATGCATTTCAGGCAAGCCTTATAAGGCTTGCATCATACCTGTTTTGCAACAAGCTTATTCCATAGCGAATTTGCCCCTTGCTTCCCCCTAACAATGTCACCTTGTGTGACATTCTTTCACGTCTGCATGGCTTGCTACCAGCATGCAATGTTGTATGCTGAGACTACGAGTCTGGCTCCATTCTGCCTTATTGCCTTGCGCTAAATCAGTGAGGCCCGCGTGCCGAGAAAATCTGCCTTGCGCATGCGTGTCCGGTTGGCTGGCAAAGGAGCTGGCTTTATGCAACACAATTTCTGTGTCCTCCCGCAGATCGCAATACGGCGCTTCGTTGCTTATCTGCATACGCTTCGGGACTTCAAGTGAACTTGAGCAAAGCCTTCATCCGACCCAGCCTGAAGCTGAAAATCCTGGCGCTGGTGCTGCTGGTGATTTTTGCGAGCAGCTGGGTGCTGGCCTATACGGTTGCCCGGCGCCTTGAGCGCGACATGACGGAATTGTTGGCGGCACAACAGTTTTCTCAGGCATCTTTTATGGCGGAAGACATCCAGCTGAAGATGCAAAGCCGTGTCGCATCGCTGAAAGAAGCATGCTCCGACATTACTCCTGAAACTCTGGCGAGCGCAGACAAGGCGCGCCAGTTCCTGAGAGGACATAAGGAACTGCTTGCGTTATTCACATCCGGTCTGGTGCTGATCTCGCGGAACGGAATAGGGCTTGCCGATGAGCCTTATTTGCCGGGCTTTAATGCCGCATCATACAGCGGGAGGGAGTATTTCACGGAGGCCATTGCGACAGGAGGTGCGGCCTTCGGCAAGCCGCGTGTCGATGCCGTCACCGGGCGACCGGTAGTGGCTATTGCCAATCCGGTCATGGATAGTAAAGGCACTATCGCCGCCGTGCTGGTCGGCTATGCATCCATCTCGGATGCTTCGCTGTTTGGCCTGATAGAACAGGCGACCTTCGGCAAATCCGGTTACGTCGCCATCAACGCCCCCAAGTACGGCTTAATAGTTACCTCCAGCAATCCATCGCGAATACTGGATACGCTGGCGAAGCCCGGTGTCAACCAGATGGTCGATAAATTTGTAGCCGGCTATGAAGGTTCAGGTATCGCAGTCAATTCAAAAGGCATGACGACGCTGACTTCGGCGAAACAGATACCGGTTGCCGGGTGGTTTGTGCAAATCGTCCTCCCTACGGAAGAGGCTTTCGCTCCCGTGGTGCAGATGAAGCGCTATGCTTATGGCGCAGCAGGCGTCCTGGCGGCACTTGCAATCGCAACCATGTGGCTGATCGTTCGATATACGCTCCGCCCCCTGGATGTGGCGGCCAAGTCCATCTATTACATGGCGAAGGGAAAATCGCCGCTGCATCGCTTGCCTATCGTCGGTAATGATGAAGTGGCGAAGCTGTTGATCAGTTTCAATATGCTGGTCGATCAGCGCCAGGATGCGGAGCGCGCCTTGCGTAAATCCACCGATGTTTTCCAGGCGATACTCTTGTCCATTACCGAGAGCATTTTCTTGTTTGACGCTTCCAAGAAACTGGTTGCAATCAATCCGGTCGGCGCACAGCGGTTGGATGCGGATGCAGGCGACTTGATAGGGAAGAGCCTGACCGAGCTATTCCCTCCTGATCTGGCAGCAGAGAGGGAATCGATCATCGATAAAGTATTCGCGACTGCCGAGCCAGTCATCCATGAGGATTCCAGGAGTGGCAGAATTTATTCCAGCGCCCATTATCCCGTGCTGAACAAGAGCGGGAAAATCGAAGGACTGGTCGTGGTCGCCACCGACATTACCGAACGTACCCGCGCCGAGAATCTGCTGGAAGCAGAGCGCAGGCTGGCGCAAAGCACACTCAATTCCCTGGATGAACAGGTGTGCGTTGTCGATGAAGCCGGAACCATCTTGATGGTGAACCAGGCATGGCAGGATTTTGTCAGGGCGAACGGCGAGAATCCTTCAACGCTGGGCGTTGGAGCGAACTATCTTGATATCTGCGAAGCTGCCATTGGCCTTGGCGGCGATCAGGCCAGTGCTTTTTCCCTGGGCCTGCGTGCCGTACTGGACGGGGAACAGGAATTTTTCAGCATGGAATATCCATGCAATTGCGGCGCCGTGCAGCGATTTTTTTTCGTGAAGATATTGCGTTCGCCTTCCGCCGATGGAGAAAGGGCCGTGATTGCGCATCAGGATATCAGCGAGCGCAAACAGATGGAGGATCAATTGCGCGAACTGGCAACCACCGACGCGCTGACCGGTTTGCCCAACCGCCGCTGTTTTCTGGCCCATGTGGCGGAGGAATTGCATCGCATTGCAAGAAAGCCTGACGCACAGGCGGCAGTATTGATGGTGGATATCGACTATTTCAAGCAAGTCAACGACACATACGGCCACGCCACAGGCGATGCTGCGCTGCGGCTTTTTGCCGTTACCCTGGAGCAGGTGTCGCGCGATGTCGACATGAAAGGCCGTCTTGGCGGCGAAGAATTTGCCTTGTTGCTGCCCGGTTCTGATCTTGTCGCAGCACAGATAGTTGCCGAGCGCCTGCGCCTGCTGGTTGCCGAAACCCCGCTGATACAAGAGGTGCACACGATCTATCTGACCGTCAGCATAGGAATAAGCATGCTGACGGCGGCGGATACGAATGTGGATTCAGTGCTTAACCGCGCCGACCAGGCGCTGTACAGGGCCAAGAATAGCGGACGCAATCGGGTCGCCATATAGGGTCTGCTCACATGATTGAGCGAACCCTGCAATAGAAAATCTATACGCTCTTCTTCCGCATACGCATCACCTGCAGTGCATCGTCTATCAGGAACAGCCCTTTGGCGCTGACCTGTGATGTCGCTTGATAAGTCGATTGCGCTTCGTGGGGACAGATTGGGCTACCCCCTGACTTGTATCAACACGAAGCAGAGTTTCATGGAGCTTACGCAAATATGAGTCGCCGCAGGCCCCATAGCGTCGTCCTCGCGAAAGCGGGGACCCATTGTCGATTCCGGCAGAAAATGGATTCCCGCTTTCGCGGGAATGACGTGGTGAGTCTGAATTCCCAGCCGGAAATAGTTCTGCGTAAGTCCTGCTTAATTATTTCTCGTCGCCCGTGATTGAGGGTATCCCCAAATCAATTCCCCCCAAATCCACCAGCCGGATCAAAGAAGTCACATGCCCCACAAACGGGCTCCTGTCTTCCCAGCCGCCGTCGCGCGCTGGCACCAGCCAGTAGCCGTCCTCATCGCGCGCTACCCAGAAGTGCGGCTGGGTCGTGTATTCGTACAGGGTTACCATGTTTGCCTACTCAAAGATGGACAGCACCGGATAGCGGCGCCATTCTGGTTCCGCGTAGCGTTCGCAGTTTTCATAGATGAAGTTCAGCACTGCGCTTTGGTCAGAGACCAGCTGCGGGTTGGCGGCCTTCCATTGCTCAAACTGTTGTTTCAATGCCGGCTCGTCGCGCAGCAGTTCCAGCGCCAGGTCTTCAAAGACGTAGTCGGAGAAGTGTTCTTTCTTTTCCAGTACGCTATTGAAAAATCCCCAGCGGAAGAAGCTGTCGTGCGCTTGCGGTTCCAGGGTTTCCACCGCGTAGCGGGCCTGGTCCTGGTTTAGCGGCAGGTAGTAGTCGCCGGCGCGCAGCTGCATGCTGGCGCTGTGTTTTTCCAGCCGCACCTCGTCATGGAACATGTGACCCTCATACGGGCCGAGGCGGGAATTGACTGATTTGACGCGGTAATACTGGGCTTGCACGGTTCTTGCCGTGCCGATGCGTTCCATGCGCACACCGTTCCATTGCAGGCGTTCTATCACCGCGCGCCATTGTTGCGGTATCACGTAAGCCACCGGCGCGGCCACCACCGCCTCTTCTACAAAATGATTGTAATAGGCGATGTCTTTTTCCCAGGGCTGGCTTCTGTCATAGGACAGGCGCTGGTAGTCGCCCAGCAGGCTGGGACTGTATCGGGCGGCGTAGCCCTGGAAGCGGAAGGTGGATGGGTTCTTTTCATCCATCGTCCAGCTTACCGGCCATTGCTTGCGCTGCTTGCCCAGTTCGCGCGCGGCCTTCCGCAATTGCTGGATCTGCGCTGCGTGCGCGACTGTGAATGCCATCACTGTTTCCACCAGCGCGCGCATGGAGTCGTAGCGGTCGGAGAAGGGCTTCAGCATATGGGTTTCGGGCATGAAGCCTATCGTGTGGTGCAGCGCTGCAAAGCCGGTGGAGAAGCGCGGCATTTCCAGGAACTCGGCGATGCCGTCGTCCGGGCTGTCCTTGATCGGGTTCACGTAGGGACAGGTGGGCCAGCCGCGTTCCGCCATCTGCGCGAAGATGTGCGGCAGCATGGTGTCGCGCAGGAAGGGACCGAGGCCGCTGCCCAGCTTGTCTGCCTGGGTGTGGATCAGGGTCATCGTGTATGGGTAGTCGGCGCCGTTGGACGTATGGGTATCCACCATCACGTCCGGGTCCCAGGCGGTGAAGAACTGGTTGAAGAAGCGCGCGGTCAGGCTGTCGCATTTGATGAAATCGCGGTTCAGGTCCAGGTGCAGGCTGTTGCCGCGAAAGCCGAACAACTCCGGCCCGTCCTGGTTCACGCGCGAGGTGTTTTGCCGGTTATGGCAGCCGTCCACATTATAGATGGGGATGAACAGCAGCACCGTGCGCCCCAGCGCCGCCAGCCGCGCGGGTTGCTCGCACAGGTCGCGCACCATCGCCATGCAGGCATCGATGCCCTCCGGTTCGCCGGGGTGGATGCCGTTGTTATTGAAAAACACCGGGCGGCCTTCGCGCTTGATCTGCTCGCGCTCAAACACGCCGTCCGCACTGACCACGCCGGCATACAGGGGGATGCCGGCGTCGGATACGCCGGCCTGGCTGAAGTGCAGCACGGTGGGATAACGCTGCGCCAATTCTTTGTAGAAGGCAATGCACTCTTCCCAAGTGGCGGTCTGGTTCTGGTGGCCTTTTTCGTAGGGCGTTTGCAGGGTGGCTGGCATGGTCATAGGCTCTATGGGTGAATTTGGGGGAACGGCGCTGAACAGATGCTTCGCAGCGCGGGGTCAGGGTAGGAATTGTAGCATTTTGGTAAGAGGGTTTGCGCCGTGCCATAATCCGGTATTCATATAAAAAATGAGAAATGCATGGAAACCCATCATGAAAAAGCCGGCAGGATACTGAAGGAAGCCAGGGAGGCGCTGAGGGTGCAGGATTATCCGTTGGCGCTGGAATTATATGAATGGTTTTTCGATCACGCTATGGATGATGGCAGTTCGGGATACTACGGTGTCCGGCTTTCCTACTGCCTTGATGAGTGGGCACAGCTGGGCCGGGTATTTGAGTTGGCGCGTACCAAGCTGGAGCAGCGGCGCGCGCAGAGCATCCAGGAGTTGGAGCGCACTAGGGATGCAAGAAAATTCCATGATTTTGTGGCTATTTGCCGCTACACCGATGCGATGGGCCTGGCGATAGACACATTTCTTGAGTGCCGCAATTCGGACCGGGAACTGGCTAAGGATATGTTCCTTTTCATCAAGGATGATCTCGCCGCCGCCGGACAGTGGGAGGTATGCAGTGCCTATATTGAAAATGCAGACGATGCGTATGTGACGGCGCTGATGAAGCTTGACAATTCGCTCGAATTTTCACAAAAACATCCCGAACGAGGCGGCGGGGAGTTTGAGCTGCACGTAAAAGGCGCCTATGTCAAAAACGTCACCTACCTGGTTACCGTGCTGACCCACACCCACCGCACGGACGAGGCGCAACGTATCTGCCAGCGGGCAAACAAGGATATGCAAGAACGCGGTCTGAAAGAATTTCTGTCTGTGTATCCGGAAGATTTTGAGGACTGACAGCGGGTTTCGCCGGGGCAGGCCGGCCCGCCCCGCAACGTGTTATCCGCTATGTCATTGCACCCTTGCAGTTTCAATTACCGGCGGTGATGTCCATGATGTCCATGGTGCCCGTGCCATGGGCGCCCGCGCCAGTAACCGGCGGGATAGACATAGCCGGGAGGACCATATACGACCGGCCCGTTGATATAGACGGCCGGCGGCGGTGCGTATACGACCGGTGGCGGTGCATAATACACAGGCGGTGGGGCGTACACAACCGGAGGGCCATAGTAGATCGGCGCGCCGATGCTGACCGACCAATCCACGCGCCCGTGCGCCATTGCAGGCGATGCGCCCAGCAGCGCTGTGCTTGTAATCAATCCTGCGACGGCGAGAGTAATATAGTTTCTCATGATCATTCTCGTCTTTGTTGTCTGATGACTATATTTAACCTCCTGCCGGGACGGATCGCCAGCATTAAGCGGTAAGGGTTGTAACAAGCTGTATCAATTGTCAAAAAGAATGATAAAAGCTCCGTAGATTTGGAAAAGAGAAACGACGACATGGATCAGATCATCACCACATCCGTATTGACCTGCCCGCACTGCGGGCACAGGCAGCAGGCAAATATGCCGACCGATGCCTGCCAGTTTTTCTATGAATGCACCCAATGCAAAACGCTGCTGCGGCCGAAGGCGGGCGATTGCTGCGTATTTTGTTCGTACGGCTCGGTCAAATGTCCGCCGATGCAAGCGCAAGGCGGTTGTTGCGGCAGCGCAAAGGCCTAAGCTTGCAAGGACGGGATATCCTACTGCCTAGCTGATACCGTTCAGTTAAGCATTAATTCCTATAGTTTGTCGTTCCCGCGCAGGCGGGAACCTAGCGTCGTTCGACGGAAGTCACTGGGTTCCCCTGTGTCCCTATAGGGATGGAACGTTCCCTTGCAAGGGAACGCCGTTACGCAGGCAAGCAGCATGCTGCTTGAAACCCCTGCATCACCGCCTGCGCAGGAACGACAGGGTCCCGTTTATTTTATTGCTTTAACTTAGCAGCATTACTACTGCCTGGCCATGCATCACTCATCATTGGCTCAATGCTCATGCCGATGGTGGATGTCTGGATAGTGCGGATGCGCATGTAATAGCGCGCTGTGGCGGTGAGTATGCACGTGCGGCTCCTTGCCGTCCCACGCAAAATCATGTTCATGCTGGTGATGCGCGTCATGGCTGTGCGCATGCGCATGCTCCATAGGCTCGTGCTGATGTGCGTGTTCATGCGTTTCGGTCAGGTGCAGCCAGATGCCGGCGGCCATCAGCGCGGCGGCAATCCAGAACGCTGCGCCGGGATTTTCGCTCAGCATGACCAATGAGATCGCCGCGCCGACAAAAGGCGCGGCGGAAAAATAGGCCCCGGTGCGCGCCGTGCCCAGGTGCCTTAGCGCCAGCACAAACAGCACCAGGCTGAGGCCGTAGCCGCAAAAACCGAGGATGCCGGCTGTCAGCATCGTGGACATCGGCGGCAAGGGCAAGCCAAGAGACAACGCAATCGCCAGGTTGATCGAGCCGGCCGCCAGGCCCTTGATGCCGGCAATCTGCACCGCGTCGCTGGCCGATACCTTGCGCGTCAGGTTGTTGTCGATGGCCCAGCACAGACAGGCGCCGACGATCGCCAGTGCGCCCCAAGGCACGCCGAGCACGGGAACTTGTTCCCATGACAGCAGTATCCCCGCCACGACGATCAACAGCATGCCGGCAAAGATGCGCCTGTCGAAATTTTCCTTGAACACAAACCAGGCCAGCAGCGCCGTTAGCACGCCCTCCATGTTCAGCAGCAGCGAGGCGGACGAGGCCGGCGTCAGCGTCAGGCCCAGCATCAGCAGCACCGGGCCGGCAATGCCGCCCGCCACGATGGCCCCGCCCAGCCAGGGCAGGTCGGGCGCGGTCAGGCCGGCGGTGCCGGTTTGAGCGGTCTGGAAGAGGATGGCGCGCATCAGATAAAAGACAAGCAGGCCCAGGCCGCTGCCAAGATACAGCAGGCCGGCCAGCGTCACCGGGGCGATATGGCCGACCAGCGTCTTGGCAAAAGGCGTGCTGGCGCCGAACAGCGCGGCGGCCAGCAGGGCGTAGACAACACCTTTATGCATAATAATCACCGAATTTAGGAGGCAGGGATTTTTTCATGACAGATCTCGATTTCTATTGTAGTTCCAGATGCGGTCGAAGCATGTTCTCTCCTGGCATGGCTAATGCAGCCGCTATTGATATGGAATGCCCGCCCAGCATGAGTTTATCCCAACTGAGCGCAAACCTGCGATTCGCGTTTATAATCCACCCCATGCTCAAAAAAATCGTCTACATGCTGATCGTCGCTTTCACTCTCCAGCTGAGTTGGGGCGTGGCGAGTGCGTATTGCATGCATGAGACGGGCAGGGCGGTGAAACACTTCGGCCATCACCAGCATCAGCATCATTCTTCTGACGCTGCCTCCGCAACTGCGGACGATCATCAAAATTCCACTCCCAAGAAATTGGCCGCCGATCCGGATTGCGCGTCCTGCACGCATAGTCCGCTCGCGGCGTACACCTGGCAAGCCGAGCTGGTGCAGCCCTTGTTGCCGTCTTACCAGTTGCTAGCCCCTCCTTCCGAATTGCCCACTCCCTACCTGGGCATGCCTGAACGCCCTCAGTGGACGGTCGCCGCTTAATTCCGGCGATTTCAGTCCTTTAGCCCTTGCAGCTGTTTCAATTCTGTATGTGTCAGCGCATTGCTGCGTAGATTCGTTCGTGCGTTAATGCGCTCGTGCGCGGACTTGTCGTCGCCGGATTCTTCCTTTTCATTTTCAGGAGAATTCCATGCGATCGTCTTACCTGCCGCTGGGGCTGGCGGCTCTACTCATCCAGCCTTCGTTTGCCGCAGCGCAAACGCACGTGCACATACCCATACCTACGACGGCATCGCCGTCTTTCATCGCCGAAGTATTTCCGACTAAATCGGCTGCATCCCTGACGCTGGCCGCTGCGATACACAAGGCATTGCAGGCCAATCCTGATTTGCGGCTTACCGCGCGCGACATCGAGATTGCCGCAGGCGGCGTGCTGCAAGCCGGTGCCCGGCCTAATCCTGAACTGGCGCTGCTGTCGGAAGGCTTGCAAAAAGAGAGCCGGACCACCACGGTCCAGCTTAACCAGACGCTGGAACTGGGCGGCAAGCGCTCTGCCAGGATAGCCGTTGCCGAGCGGGAGCGCGATGCGGCAACGGCCGACCTGGCGGCCCGCCGGGCTGAAGTCCGCGCCAACGTGGTCGGCGCTTTCTTTGACGTGCTGGCGGCACAGCAGCGCCTGCAACTGGCTCAGGCTATGCAGCAACTGGCGCGGCAAGCGACCGACGCCGCAGTGCGGCGCGTTACCGCCGGCAAGATCTCGCCGGTGGAGGAAACCCGGGCGCGCGTCGCCGAAGCCGGCGCAAAGATAGAGCTGGGCCAGGCGGCCGGCGAACTCGCCTTGGCGCGCAGGCGGCTGGCAGCCGGCTGGGGCAGTTCGGACCCGGATTTCGGCGAGCTTGCGGCGCCGGACAATGATCCCGCCGTTGCCGCAACTCTGCCGGCATTGCTGGCGCGCCTGGCTATGGCCCCGCAACTGGTGCGGGCGCGGCTGGAAATCGCCAGGCAGCAGGCCCAGGTCGAGGTTGAGCGCAGCCGCCGGATTCCCGACCTGACGCTCAGCCTCGGCAATAAGCGGGACGAGCAGGCCGGGCGCAGCCAGGTCATCGTCGGCCTGTCGCTGCCTATTCCGGTATTCGACGCCAATCGCGGTAATCTGCTCAGCGCCTTGCGCAAGGCCGACAAGGCCCGTGATGAACTTACTGCCACCGAGAAGCGGCTGGAGCTTGAGCTCGCGGCGGCCTATCAACGCCACGAACAGGCGAAAGCGGAACTGGGCGCGCTGCGGGCAAACATTTTGCCCGATGCTCAAAGCGTCTTTGACGCCGCGGTAAAGGGCTTTGAGCTCGGAAAATTCAACTTCCTCGACGTGCTGGATGCCCAAAGGACCCTGTTCCAGAGCAAGGCGCACTATTTGCGCGCGTTCGCCGAATCCCATCGCGCGATGGCGGACATGGACCGCATCGTCGGCGCAGATCAACAAAATTAGGATACATGATGAAACTACCCACCATAGAAAAAAAAGAGCGCAGGGCGATAGCCGTTGTGCTGCTTATCGGCATGCAGCTGGCTGCATTGATATTTTTTTCCGGTAAGAGCGGCACGCCTGCGGAGCCGCCAAAAGCCGCATCGGAAAAACACGGCGGCGACCAAGAGCAACACGCCGAGACGGAAGACGACGGCAAGATCCATTTCAGCGACGCGCAAATCAAGGATGCCGGCATCGCCACGGTGAAAGCCGGCTCGGTGCGCATCAGCAGCATTTCCCAGCTGTCCGGAGAAATCAGGTTTAACGAAGACCGCACGGCGCACGTGGTGCCGAGGCTGGCGGGCGTAGTGGAGAGCGTCGCGGCCACCCTGGGGCAACAAGTGAAAAAGGGCCAGTTGCTGGCGGTGATCGCCAGCACGCAGTTGTCGGAGCTGCGCAGCGAACTGCTCTCTACGCAAAAGCGGCAGGCACTGGCGCAGCTGACTTATGAGCGCGAAAAAAAACTGTGGCATGACAAGATATCGGCCGAACAGGATTACCTGCAGGCGCAGCAAAACCTGACAGAAGTCGATATTGCCGTGCAAAACGCCAGGCAAAAGCTGAGCGCCCTCGGTGCGTCCAGCGCTATTGCGGGAGCGCTCAGCCGCTATGAGCTACGCGCGCCTTTCGACGGCATGATCGTTGAAAAGCACATCGCGTTGGGCGAGGCGGTGAAAGAGGATGCGAACGTCTTCACGATCTCCGATCTGTCCTCGGTCTGGGCGGAAATCATCGTGCCTGCCAAGGACCTGGACATCGTGCGCGTCGGCGAGAAAGCCACCGTCCGGGCCACTTCGCTAAGCTCGGTAGCCAATGGAACAATTTCTTATGTAGGTTCGCTGCTGGGCGAGCATACCCGCACCGCCAAGGCCCGCGTCACGCTGGGCAATCCGAATATGGCCTGGCGGCCGGGGCTATTCGTCAATGTGGATTTGACGTCTACCGACAGCGAAGTAGCGGTTGCCGTGCTCAGCGATGCGATCCAGACGCTGGATGAAAAGCCGGTGGTGTTCATCAAGGTCGAAGGCGGATTCGCTGCGCAAGCCGTGGCGGTCGGCCGCAGCGACGGCAAGTACACGGAAATCCTGAAAGGCTTGCCGACAGGCGCCGCTTACGCCGCTACCGGCAGCTTCGTCATCAAGGCGGAGCAGGGGAAAGGCAGCGCAAATCATGAGCACTAGAAACTTATTGAACATACATAAGGTGGGCATCCGTGCCCACGCCGCGATAGATCAAGGAAGTTCATCCAGAGGCTGCGTGGGAACAGGTGCCCACACTACAGGGCCAGGGGGATTGCACATGTTTGAAAAAATCATCCGTTCTTCGATAGAGCACCGGTGGCTGGTCATGTTGGCGGTGCTGGCAATGCTGGGCATAGGCATCTTCAGCTATCAGAAACTGCCGATAGACGCGGTGCCCGACATTACCAACGTGCAGGTGCAGATCAATACCTCGGCCGACGGCTATTCGCCGCTGGAGGTTGAGCAGCGCATCACCTTTCCCATAGAAACCGTGATGGCCGGCCTGCCCAGCCTGGATCAGACGCGTTCGCTGTCCCGCTACGGCCTGTCGCAAGTGAGCGTCATCTTCAAGGACGGCACCGACATTTATTTTGCGCGCCAACTGGTGAACCAGCGCATCCAGGAGGCCCGGGAGCGCCTGCCTGCCGACGTGACCCCGATGATGGGGCCCGTCTCCACCGGCCTCGGTGAAATCTACCTGTGGACGGTGAAATCCGTGGACGGCGCCACAAAACCGGACGGCAGCCCTTACACGCCAACCGACCTG
>DATHMC010000159.1:0-22534 GCA_035487495.1 Undibacterium sp. | reverse complement strand
TTCGACTATGCAGTCGCCAATTACAACCAGGCACTGGTTTCGGCACTGTCGGAAGTCGCGGTGCAACTGGCAAAAGTACGCTCCACCGATGCGCAACTGCTGGACGCACAAGCCGCCAGCACTGCAGCCACCCGGACGTATCAACTGGCAGCAATCCAGTACAAAGCCGGCTTGAGCACGCAACTAGTAGAGCACCAGGCCAGGATCAATGCGCTGGCGAATGAGCAAAATGTGACCAATCTGCGCATGGACCGCCGCGACCAGCAGATCGCGCTGGCCGCAGCGCTGGGCGGCGGCTTCATCGATACATCCGGCTCGGTTACCAATAACGCCACCGCCAGCCAGGCAGCGAGCCGTCCGGCCGTCGCAAACAAATAAACCTTTCCTTATCAAATACAGACGCAAAATTCAGGTGCAATCATGAGCGACAACAACAACGCAGCCAACCCAAACAATCCCAATAACGCAGACAAGGCAAACAGCCAGGCCCCGTCCCAACCCGGGAACGGCAAACGCAAGGCCATGCTGGCCCTGCTCGCTGGCGGAACAGTGCTGGCCGCGGCGGCCTGCGGCATCTACTATTTCAGCTACGCGCGCTTTTACGAAAGCACCGACGACGCCTATGTCACCGGCAATCTGGTGCAGCTCAATGCGCAGATAGCAGGAACTGTGGTGGCAATCAATGCTGACGATACCCAGGTCGTCAAGGCAGGCAGCAGCATCGTCAAGCTGGACCCGGCCGACACCAATATCGATCTTGCCAGGTCTGAGGCTGCCCTGGCCCAAACCGTGCAGCAGGTCAGCACCCTGTACGTTAACAACCGCGTGCTGAAATCCCAAATTGCGCAACGCCAGGTGGACCTTGCCCGCGCCGACGACGACCTGCGCCGCCGCTTAGCGGTAGAGCAAACCGGCGCCGTCTCGGCAGAGGACATTGCGCATGCGCGCGATGCGGTCAAGGCGCAAAAAGCGGCCATGCAGACCGCTGAAGAACAACTGGCATCGAACCTCGCCCAAACCGGCAAGACCACTATTGCGGAACACCCAAACGTCCTGGCCGCAGCCGCCAAGGTGCGTGAATCCTACCTGGCGCGCGCCCGCAACGACGTGCCTGCGCCGGTCACCGGTTATGTCGCCAAACGCTCGGTACAGTTGGGCCAGCGCGTTGCGGCCGGCACCCCCCTGATGGCGATCGTTCCGCTGGATGGCGTATGGGTGGATGCCAACTTCAAGGAAAGCGACCTGAAAGCGGTGCGCATCGGCCAGCCGGTGAACTTGAATGCCGACCTGTATGGTTCCAGCATAAGCTACCACGGCAAGGTCATCGGCTTTTCCGCCGGTACAGGAAGCGCCTTCTCGGTATTGCCTGCACAAAATGCCACCGGCAACTGGATCAAGGTCGTACAACGCCTGCCGGTGCGTATCCAGCTAGATCCCGCCGAACTGCGCGCGCATCCGCTGCGCGTCGGCCTGTCCATGCAGGCGAAAGTCGACATCCACGATCAAAGCGGCACCCAGCTTGGCACTGCGCCGCAAGCGGCATTCCAGACTCATGTATTTGACCAATATGCCAAGGAAGCGGACGCTGAAATTGACCACATCATCGCCAAAAGCCAGCTGAGCAACTAATGTCGCCGCCGGCTCCTCAACGAGCCGCCTAACCTCATCCTGACCTTTGAGAATGCCATGGATACTTCAAAAAAACCTCTTGCGTTCCCGCCTCTTACCGGCGGCAAGCTGGTGATGGCAACGCTCGCCGTAGCGCTCGCCACCTTCATGAATGTGCTGGACTCTTCCATTGCCAACGTGGCGATACCCACTATCTCGGGCAATCTCGGCGTCTCGGTCGACGAGGGCACCTGGGTGATTACCCTGTTCGCGGCAGCAAATGCGATATCGATTCCGCTCACCGGCTGGCTGACCCAGCGTATCGGCCAGATCCGGCTGTTCGTGATCGCCATCCTGCTGTTCACTTTTTCTTCCTGGCTATGCGGCATTGCGCCCACGCTTCCCGTCCTGCTGGCGGCACGTATTTTGCAGGGCGCGGTAGCCGGCCCGCTGATTCCTCTGTCTCAGGCCATTTTGCTCAGCGCCTATCCCAAGGCAAAGAGCGGTCTTGCCCTGTCGCTATGGGCCATGACCGCCACCGTCGGCCCCATAGCTGGCCCTGCGCTGGGCGGCTGGATCACGGACAGTTATTCCTGGTCCTGGATTTTCTACGTCAATGTTCCCGTGGGCCTGTTCGCCGCCGCCGTGACCTGGAGCATCTTCAAATCCCGGGAGTCGGCCACCAAGTCCATCCCCATCGATAAGGTCGGCTTGGCTTCCCTGATCGCCTGGGTCGCCTCGCTGCAGATCATGCTGGATAAAGGCAAGGACCTGGACTGGTTCCAGTCCCCTGTAATCATCGGTCTTACCGTGTTTGCGCTGATCAGCTTTATCTTCTTCGTGATCTGGGAACTGACCGAGGAACACCCCATCGTCGACCTGAGGTTGTTCAAGGGGCGCAATTTCCTCGGCGGCACCGTGGCCATCTCGGTCGCTTACGGCGTATTCTTCTCAAACCTGGTGCTGCTCCCGCAATGGATGCAGCAATACCTCGGCTATCGTTCCGTCGATGCCGGCATGGCCACGGCGCCATTGGGTATATTCGCCGTACTGCTCGCTCCGGTCATGGGCAAGGTGTTGCCGAAATCAGATGCGCGGGTGCTTGCAACCATGGCTTTCGTCGGATTTGCGGCAGTATTCTTCATGCGCTCAGTCTATACGACGGACGTCGATACCTGGACTCTGGTATTGCCTACCCTGTTGCAGGGCATCCCCATGGCCCTGTTCTTCGTGCCGCTGACGGCGATCCTGTTGTCTGGCCTGTCGCCGGACAAAATCCCTGCCGCAGCCGGCTTGTCGAACTTCACGCGGATCTTCTTCGGCGCCGCCAGCACTGCCCTTGCCAGCACTGTCTGGAGCGACCGCTCGATATTGCATCACGCACGCCTGGCGGAGCAAGCCAGCGTCAACAATCCGCATTTTTCAGAGAATATAGGCGCGCTACAATCCAGCCTCGGCCTCCCGCTGCAGCAGGCTTATGCCAGGTTTGAAGTAGCACTGAATACCCAGTCCGTCATGCTGGGCCTAAACGACGTCTTCTGGATTTCCGCCGTGATCTTTATCGCCATCATCCCGCTGATCTGGGTCACCAAACCGGCCAAGGCCGGCGCCGACGCATCCAGCATGGCAGCCCATTAACATGGAAATCAGAAAAATCAGACTAGCAAGAAAGACGTCGCCCGCTACTGGGCGGCGTCGCCGGATAGCGATATGAAACAAGACAAAACACCTAGGTGTCGGCAGATGCCGGACGACGGCCTAGGAGACTTCAGGGAACTGCTGAGCCGGGCCAACAGCAATTTCGAGTTCCACCTGGAGCAGGAACTGTCGCCCCACAACATCACCCCCGCACAACTGGTCGTTGTAGTAGGCATAGTCCTTGGGAAAGTGCGTACGCTGACCGAACTCTCGGCTTATACGGGGCACGATACTGGGGCAATGAAACGCTTGCTGGACCGGATCGAAAGCAAGGGCTTCATCCGCCGCGAACGTAGTGAGAAAGACCGCCGCACCGTGGCGCTAGAATTGAGCGAACAAGGCCGGCAGCTTTACCCGCGCATCGCGGCAGCAACCGACAAGATCAACCAGAGCCTTTTGGGCAATTTCTCCAGCGCGGAACTGGTGCAGTTCCGGTCGCTCCTACATAAGTTGATCGATAACGCAGGCCTTTAGTTCCGATGCCAGGATTATGATCCGGCAGGTGTTGCCGTTTCCAAATTGTCCGCACTGTGTTTACTGCACATCTACCATACGACAGCATTAACACGCGGAACAGCGCCAGCAGTTTCCCCGAAAACGGAGTCCACCGGCCGCGCTGCGAACCGCCACCGATGTGCAGCACTTCGCCCGACACTTGCTGCGCTTCGGTCAAGAACACGATGCCGTCGGCGATCTGCTCAGCACTGGAAATGGTGCCCATCGGCGACAGCGTCTTCAGGAAATCCTTAGGATTGTCCTTGTGCATCGGCGTATCGACAATGCCAGGCACTACCAGGTTGAAGCGGATATGGTCCTTGGCATATTCGATGGCCAGGTTGCGATTGGCGCCGTCGATGCCGCCCTTGGTCATCATCGCCACGGAGACGTTCATGCCGCTCAGTGGATTGCTCAGCGCCGTGGTGGTCACGCCGACGACACTGCCGCCGCGCTTCTGGGCCAGCATCTGCTTGACGACCAACTGGGTGATGTACATGTAACCTTCCAGGTTGGTATGCACCAGGGCCTTCAAGTCGTCCGACGTGTAGTCGGTGAAGGCCTTACCGATGAGGATGCCGGCGTTGTTGACCAAGCCGTCCACGCCGCCAAAGCGCTACACCGCCGCTTCCACGACTTTGGCCGCTGTGGCGGCATCGCCGATGTCGCGGTCGACCAGCGCCAAGCGGTCCGAAGCGGTCAACTCGGCCGATTTGCTGACGTTTCGCGAGGTGGCGACGACGTTGTAGCCGCGTGCCAGGAAGGCCTTGACGGTAGCGGCGCCGATGCCTTGCGATGCGCCCCGGTGACGATGACGGTTTTTTGCTGTTGGGTCATGATTTGTTCCAAGAAGTGGGGTCGGATGAAATCCGGTTCCGTATTAAGTTCCGGCCAGATAGCGCTAAGCGAATGCCATACGGATAGATTCGGCCTGTGCAGCCAGCACCGGATGTTCTGCCATGATTTCGGCATGCGGCCTCAGTTCAACTCCATGGTATCGAGGCATGATATGAACGTGCAGGTGGAAGACAATCTGGCCACCGGCTGATTCAGAATATTGTTGAATACTCAGGCCATCGGCATTCATCGCTGTTTTGACGGCGATGGCAACCCGTTGTGTCTTGACCATCAGGTCGGCCAGCACGTCGGGCGCAACGTCGAGGATGTTCCGCGCCTGGGCCTTGGGAATGACCAGCACATGGCCATCAGCCCTGGGCATGACGTCCATGAATGCTAGGGTCGTTTCGTCTTCATAGACTTTGTGGGCAGGAATCTCGCCGCGCAATATTTTGGCGAAGATATTATTTGAATCATAGACATCCATCGTGTCTCCTTTGGTTGAATTTATCCTTCGCTACTTTTCGGGTAGGTCACTTAGATCCTCTCCTTTTGTTTGTGTTCAGGACGGCTTGGTTTTTTTGTCTGTGTCAAATTGGTACTTACCTGGCAACGGTTCCACGTGCCGTGTGTAAATATCGGACTGCCAGATGCCAGGAGATCGCCCGGCCAACGTCACGTCGCCTCCATCGACAGCCTGGCGTAATTCACGATACGCACACACCAGGTCATCGACACTGAACGAACGATTCAATCCACTAGGATTCGGCAATACCCACACAGACGCACCTCCGAACAACTCAGACTGGGGCCCCCAGTCAACGACGCTCTTGCGCGACATCGCGGCATACGCAACCTTGCCGAGAAACGCGATGTAGCGCGGTGCCCAACGTACAATTTTTTCGGTGAGCAGGTGCCGTGCAGTGGCAAATTCATTGATCGCCAGTTCGCTCGCACTTGCGGTCGCTCGACCGACTGCCGTTGTCAAGCCGCAGCGGTACTGCAGCAGATCACTATCGTCTTCGGGGGCAATCTGTTCCGGCGTGTAGCCAGCCAGGTGAAGTACGCGCCAGAATCGATTGCCGCGTCCCAGGAAATGATGGCCGCGCTCCGCCGCGCATACTCCTGGATTGATGCCGCAGAAGACGACGTCGAGACCAGGGCCGAGCAAATCAGGGAGTGATAACTGCGTGTCAGTTGGGAACATAAAAAACTCATCAAATGTCATGGAGAAGACAATCACTCCATTGCGAATGGGTAGCAAGGGGCGAGAAGTAATGAGGTTTTGGCCCTCTGCCATCGACCAACCCCGTACCCCACGTACTTTCAAAGTCAGCCTGCACTACATCTCCCCGGACGAATTATGAGCGCCGCCGAAGAACGCCACAAGCGACAGCATGGTTAGTTATTGGTCAATTGAACGCGGTTTAAGGCCACCTCGGCACGGATATCTATGAACGCAAGGCAGCGGATTGTGCTTGTTTCATCTCAAACCGCGATGGCAAAGTGCTGTGGCCAGAAACGGCCACGGTTTGGCCTCTGACAAGAACATCTAGGAATTTCATTTATAACGCGCCGAATCCATACTACTGATATGCCAGCAAGCACAAGAATTCACGCGAGTGGCGCGCCCCCCTCAACATGGGAGCGTGGCGGGGTTCGATAACCCAACTGCTTCCTGGTTGAGTCAGGCGGGGTCGAAATACGGCCTTAGGATTTTACGATAAATGTTGGGCAGCATGCCTGGCTGAGGACAGAATTACCATGATGACGCAGAACCGAAGAACTTCCTTCCTATATGGAGAAAACGTTCCTTATATCGAGGGCCTGTACGAAATGTATCTCTCCGATCCGAGCACGGTGACACCTGAATGGCACAGCTATTTCGAAGCGCTGCAGGGCGTTCCTGCGGTAGATGGTTCAGACAAAGACGACGTCGCACACGCGCCCGTCGTGGACCGGTTTGTCGAACTGGCCAAGCGTACACGCCCTACCGTGATCGCCGGCGACGCCTTGCAACTGGCAAAAAAACAAGTCGCCGTGCAATCACTGATCGCGGCCTACCGCATGGTTGGTACCCGCGGCGCTTTCCTTGATCCGCTGCAGTGGACCCCTACTCCGCATGTTCCGGATCTGACGCCGGCATTCTACGGTCTGTCGGCGGCGGACATGGCGACGAATTTCAGTACCGCGGATACCTATTTCTGGGAACGTGATACCGCGACCTTGAAGGATCTCGTGGACGCGCTGGAAGACACTTATTGTGGCACGCTCGGTGCCGAATACATGTACCTGGCCGACGCCGCACAACGCCAGTGGTGGCAGATGAGGCTCGAATCCACCCGGTCCAGGCCATCGCTATCGGCTGAGCATCGGCGGCATATTCTGGAGCGATTGACTGCAGCCGAAGGGTTGGAGAGATACTTGCATACTCGTTATGTCGGTCAGAAACGTTTTTCGCTTGAGGGGGGCGAGGCCCTTATCGTACTGTTGGATGAGCTTATCTCCGTTGGTGCATCCCAAGGCCTGAAGAGCGTCGTCGTCGGGATGGCCCACCGCGGCCGCTTGAATGTACTGGTCAACACGGTCGGCAAGCCTCCTCAAGCGCTTTTCGACGAATTTGACGGCAAGACCGCTCACCTACTGCCGGCGGGCGACGTCAAATATCACAAAGGTTTTACCGGAACGATGGAGACTCAGCATGGGCCGGTTGAGATCGTACTGGCGTTCAATGCGTCTCATCTGGAAATCGTGAACCCCGTCGTTCAGGGCATTGCGCGAGCAAGAGCAGAGAAACTTGGCAACATTGGCGATGGTGCCGTGATGCCGGTCGAGATTCACGGCGACGTGGCGATTTCCGGCCAAGGTATTGTCATGGAAACCATGAATCTCGGATCCACCAAGGGCCATGGCACCGGCGGCACGGTCCATATTGTCGTCAACAACCAGATCGGTTTCACCACCTCCGATCCAAGCGAAACCAGGTCGACGTTCTATTGTACTGATATTGCCAAAATGATCGAGGCGCCGGTATTGCACGTCAATGGCGACGATCCCGAAGCCGTTGTCGCTGCCGTCCGTCTGGCGGTCGAATACCGCACGACTTTCCAGAAGAGCGTCGTGATCGATCTGGTCTGTTTCCGTCGGCACGGCCATCAGGAGCAGGATACTCCGAACATCACGCAACCGCTGATGTACCGGTCCATCGCCGGCCATCCAGGCGTGCGGGCGATCTACGCCAAGAAGCTTGTCGACGACAAAGTGGTAACGTCTGAGCAGGTGGACGACTATGGCAATGCCTATCGCAACCGGCTCGCCAACGCGCGAGCTGAAGCTATACCGGCGGCGCGCGCAGTTTTAGGTAGCGACAAAGGAGCCAAGAAGTCGAAAAACAATGCCGCTGCCACCGGCTACATGCCGCCTTCACGGGAAGAAGTTGTCGCGCTGGCCCATAAAATTACCGAAGTGCCTGACAACTACAGTCTGCATCCGCTGGTCACAAAAATGATCACCGGCCGCCGCGAAATGGCGGACGACACCAAACCAATCGACTGGGGCATGGGCGAGCACCTGGCCTTTGCGTCGCTGCTGGCGTCCGGCATTGACGTCCGTATCAGTGGCCAGGATTCCGAACGCGGCACGTTTAGCCATCGCCATGCGGTGCTGAACAACCAGAATCGTATGGCGAGGGGCGAAGGCCGGTATATCCCGCTGGACCATCTTAGCGCGGATCAGGGGCGCTTTACCGTGAACAACTCCGTCCTGTCCGAGGCCGCTGTACTGGCTTTCGAGTATGGCTATACGACGGTTAAGGAAGATGCGTTGGTAATCTGGGAAGCGCAGTTCGGCGACTTTGCGAACGGTGCCCAGGTCGTCATCGACAACTTCATCGTTGCCGGCGAATCCAAATGGGGCCAGACCAGCGGCCTGACGATGTTCTTGCCGCATGGCCAGGAGGGGGCAGGTCCGGAACACGCATCCGCCAGGCTGGAACGCTACCTGCAGTTGTGCGCCCAGCAAAACATCCAGGTCTGCCAGCCGACAACGCCTGGGCAAATCTTCCACTTGCTGAGAAGACAGGCAACACTGCACGAACGCCGGCCGCTCATCGTGATGACGCCGAAGTCCTTATTGCGTCATCCTGAAGCCGTCAGCAGTCTGGACCAGCTGGCAAGCGGGGAATTCAAGGCCGTGCTTGGGGATTCCGAAGTAAGTGCGGCAGTCTATGGTGACATCGAACAAGTCATCGCCTGCTCCGGCAAGATCTACTTTGAATTGTTGGAATACCGTCGCGCGAAGGGCATCAGCAACGCCGCCATTATTCGCCTGGAACAACTGTATCCGTTCCCGGCAGAGCAATTGGCATCCGAACTGGCGCTCTATAAAAATGTCCACACAGTGGCGTGGTGCCAGGAAGAAGCGAGGAACCAGGGTGCATGGAAGGTCATTGAGGAGGATCTGAGGGCAGTGACGCCGGTAAATGCCACGCTGCGCGACTCAACCCGTCCAGCGATGGCATCTACAGCCCCAGGCTACTCTTCAATGCATACCGCACAACAAGCCGCGTTAGTGGCCGGCGCATTTGTTTATTAATCATATTACTGACGCACGAATAGAACCTGGGGCGCAAATTGTGATGCCCTTGGCATTGACCGACGGAGAGGCAGTATGGAAACGACAGCAACGCAAGATATCAATCGCTTGATAGGCGAGTACCTATATTTGGAGGAGCTCTGGCGAGATAATCCTTCCAGGTTCCCGTGGGCCGATCTGGAGGCTCTGGCCAAGGCTGGCGCATCGGCTTATAACGAGGGCAAGGGACTGTCGTTTCATATCCTGGCGCTGGACGGCATGGAGCATGCAGAGTTCCATGAGAAATTTCTTACGTACTCGTTGGCGGCCGGATTCGATCCATTCAAGGTGGTTTTTACCGGTAACGGGAACACATTAACGACAGTAATGAATCATCGAGGCCTGGCAGAAAATGCGCAGTGGAATCCAGCTTCTGCCCGCATGCGGAAACTGCTCCAGCAAAAGGCACGCGAACGTTTTATTCCAGAAGGAACGAGTGGCTATCGATCGCTGGCAGAAATGGCAACCGCTATTGTTCTTTGCGCCGGCTCCATACCGAAGGACCTAATGGATCAGTTGGTGCCGCACACGTAACAGACTGGATCTCGTTTCATAAATAGCAGCGAGAGTGAGCGAGTCTATTTGGGATGCAGTGCAAGGCGCGTCGCGATGGATGGCCGCCCCACGCAAAGGGTCACTCCTTAGCTAGCGGACTAGGCGTCCCCGCACAACGCCGCCGATGCGCCCAAATGGACCGTTCCCGGAGGGTTAAGCCCCCGAAAAGGCGGGGAACGGGGCCGCCGAGGTTGCGTTGGACTCGTTGTGAATAGCTCGCTATTCACTGCCTCGCACGCGTTGCCAGCGCATTTTCCGGGGCTAATGCATCTCACTGGTATTTATGAAATGAGCTCTAATGACCGCTGCGACCCATAACTGACGTGGTGCTCAGCCTGCGCTGCACAGCACTCTCTGATATCTCATGCGCGAGCGCCCGTGCAAAAGCGGCGACGTAACGGCCCATAGAATTCCCTCGACAAGCGTGACTTTACAAACGTCCCGGAGAGCGGCGAATACGAATGCCACACCGGACCGATGAACAGGCTGGCGCTTCTGCAATGTTGATAAAGGGCTAGCAGCACCTGCGCCTATCACTTGTTTACGCGGCCAGAAGTCGGCCGGTGACCAGCGCATGCACGGTCCGAATCGATAGAACGGCTATAGAAGCCGTGAGTAAAAACAGCAGAAGGACGGCGATAAATCCCAAGCCTATGCCACCAACTGCGCTCGAATACGTCAGCGCCGCATTCGACAACGCCGCCATTGGGAAACCAATTGCCCACCAGCTTTGCGAAAACGGCGCCGGCTTTATGAAGAGGCGGTATGAGATAATCGCGAACAGGAACAGACCAAAGTAAAACAGGAGTGATGCGAACATATCGACCTTTTGCACCAGGGTGACATATGCGATGAAGCCCACAGCAAACGGTGCAACCAATATCATCTTCGACGGCCGCATTCCGGCTACCAGCGGCTCGTGGTGAACCAATCGAGAGAAAATCAGCACGAAAAAAATAATTGCGCTGACGCTGCCGATGGCCGCGGAAAATAGATTAACTTCGTGCGCCCAGTCTGCGCTCGAAGCTCCGCCGGTAACTACGATATCAAGGCTTCCCACGCCCATAATCAGCCACGCTGGAGCTACACTCGTAGGGGAACCGTTGCCGTTCAGGAGCCGAGAAATCATAACGAGGCTTAGAGCCAACGTAGCAGCCGCTCCGATGATCCAGACCACGAGCTGAGCGGAGGCACTGTAGACACTGATAACGCTCGAGAGCAGCAGAATGCTGATGCCCACGGTGCCAAAGAAGCTCCCCAGAACTGGGTGCAAAAATTCGTGCTTCACCAAGTCCGGATATTGGAAGAATTTGCCGAGGTACGACAGCGCCAAAACAGCGAAGAGCAACAATGCCACAATGCCGATGGAGTTAGATACCGCAATGTTTGCGCCATAAGATTTGTTGGCGAGACGCCAGGCTAACGAGAGCCCGGCCATGCTCATGACTGAGCCGAAAAGTCCAATTGGCAGATGCCGAACGGACGATAATGCTCGCGCCGGAATAGCTTCGCTCGTCTGGGTAGAATGCATAAAGGCTCCATCAAGTTAGTTGAATAGTTTGCTCCCTTCCTGACCTGTGCCATCGACCGCGCGCAGCATACGAAGCGTCGGCCAGGCCACCGATCAATGAAGGCGACGATTCGGATTCCGACGATTGGGGAAGTAGGTAGTGCGCATCACTAGCTGTCCGGTGCGGATTGGTACCGCTGGAAGCGCTCCTACCACGTTCTGTTCGCCGAGACCCGACACGACTGTCACATCAGATACAGATGCCATTCAGGTGCAGGTTTGTGGGTTTTGCATTTGCATTTGCATTTGCATTTGCATTCTGCCCGAGTAGATGACCCTGCGGGCGGGTTTGTTGCGGTTTGGCCCAAAAGGCATGCGGGCTGTCCCAGAAATCGCCACAGAGGGTGCTGGGGTGGGGAGTGCCTTTGATTGAAGGGACTTGATGCGCCGAGCCCGGCACTTCCTGTTGGGTGCTTATTCGCATTGAATCTGCCAGGCTATCTAATGAAACCCTGCCGGTAAGTCGCGTCCGATGATGCCACCTATTCACATACTAGGATGCACGGGTTTACGCTTGCGCTGCCATGGTTTCTGGTCTTGGGATGCCATCCTTTAGGATTTTTTACTGCCACAATATCTAATTTCTGGTTGCCGGGTATGGGGGGCGCTGTAGCCCCCATAAAGACTATAGCGTCAGCTGAAGGTTGGCTTTCTCTGCGGTTACACAATTGCACGGAGCACACTAAGTAGCGCCACTCTGGCTGGAAAAGCGCTCACACGGGAGCCATCGCGCCTTTTAGGTGGTTTTAGGAGGCATCCTCTTTCGTCGCTGACTTGGCCGGCACATCTGATCGAAAAATTGAAAAGGCTATATCTGCGATGAGAGCCAATGCCAAGGATGCCGCTCCGATCTCAAACAACAAACGGTGGTCGCCGTCGCTTTGTGCAAAGATCGCCGAATAGCCATAGCCAGCCGCAGCCTGGAACGCAGCAAAAAAAATGGTGGCTTTGCTCCACACGACATTTTGCGCGGCACCATCATTGGGGGCTTTTTCGCGTATCCATGCCAGCACCAAAGGCACGATACCAGGAGGGAAAGTGCCGATCACGATGGAAAGAACTGCAATGAATAAGTGATTGCTGGATGCGGCGAGTCCCATGACGGCCAAGGCTTGCAATAACAGAAATACACGAATGGCCGGCTTTGCGCCGAAGTGATCTACGAAGAAACCGTACGAAGGAGCGCCAACTATCGCACCGACGCCATACAGTATCCAAAAAAGAGAGGCGAGATGCGTCCCAGCTCCAAGCCCTCGCGATACAAAGTCTGCCAGAAATACCATCGCCGGCACCAATCCTAGCGCCATCAATGCATATATCAGATATATAAGAAGAAAACTCGTACTTGTTTCAACCCGCGTAGCCTTATTCACGACAGGCTGCAGATTTACTTCATGCTCTTTATTTTGAGGCCATCCCGTCCAGTTGGCCGCAGTCAGTATCACGCAAATGATCCCCAGTCCAATCCAAGTTGCTCGAAGGCCGAGCAAAAGTAGTAGCGGTACAACTGTGCCGGACGCTGCAACTCCAAGTCCGACTCCCAAAAATATGGCTCCGCTGGCGATTCCTTTTCGGTTTTCTGGAACATGAGGAAGTACAGTCGCCGCTACCAATACCATGATCGTGCCTCCCGCCAAGCCGGAGAGAAGACGCCATACAAAGAACCAGCTGACGCTGATCGGAAACGCGCAGGCAAAGAAGGCAAGAGCGACTAAAACTATCATGGCACGCAGCACCTGAACATTGTTTAACCGAGCGGCAAGGGGGCGCCCTATCACTGCTCCGATCAGGTAACCAGCAAGATTCGCAGCGCCGAGATAGACGGCTTCGGAAGCGGAAAACCAATGAGATTGAATCAGTACAGGAAGCAGCGGCGTATAGGCGAATCGCGCGAGGCCAATGCCAATAAGGCTCGCGGATAATCC
Organism: Undibacterium sp.; assembly: GCA_035487495.1. GTDB lineage: Bacteria > Pseudomonadota > Gammaproteobacteria > Burkholderiales > Burkholderiaceae_D > Undibacterium. Next base: position 9,214 of record DATHMC010000159.1, on the reverse strand, counting down.
CGCAAAAATCGCACGCCACACATTTGAGGGCGCGGCTGTATTCGTTGTGTTGGGGCTATTAGAAGACATAGAAATCAAATCTGAAAAAGAAAATGCCCTTCGTCGCCGCATGAATGCGATACGGCGTATGGTCGCTGATCAGAGAACAGCAGTTTTATCGCGATCAATCGAAGTCCGTTGAACGGGACAGCTCTTCCCAAGCGTCAATTTCCTCGCTGAGACTACTAATTTTCTCTCTAACTAATTTTATTGCATCACTCCCGAGTATCAAGTGGACAGGAGGATTTTCTTCTCCTACGACTCTTAATAATGCTTGCGCTGCCTTCGTCGGATCGCCAAGCTGTTTTCCGTTCTTCGCGGCCCGAGCTCTTCTGATTGGATCAAATAGGCCATCATAGTCGGAAATACTGCGATTTGTTCGAACCATTGACCGGCCTGCCCAATCTGTTCGAAATGAACCAAGTTCGAAAGCGGTGACCTTGATACCGAAGTCTTTTACTTCCTTGCTCAAGACTTCTGACACTCCCTCAAGAGCAAATTTACTGCCGCTGTAGTAACTTATGCCCGGAAACGTGACAAGGCCGGCCATGGAAGTAATATTGATAATGTGGCCGGTGCGTCGCTCCCGCATGCCCGGCAGCACGGCCTTGATCATTGCCACTGCGCCGAAGACATTCACGTCAAATTGGCGCTGCATTTCCACCAAAGGTGACTCTTCCAGCGTCCCTTCGTGCCCGTATCCGGCATTGTTGACGAGGACGTCAATGGCACCCATCTCCTTAATGATTTTTGCAATCATTGGTGCAGCATCGTAAAAATTGGTGACGTCCAGCACGATTGATTTAGCTCGCCCAGGGTTGATTGCCTCGAAATCGACTCCTGCGCTTTCATCGCGGACGGTGCCGACAACAATATGGCCTGCTGCCAAAGCTGCTTCCGAAAACGCGCGGCCCATGCCAGAGCTTACGCCAGTTATCAGGAAGATCTTGCTCTGCTTACTGTTCATGGTTGATTTCGTTTCTTTCGATTACACATTCGTAGGTGACCGTTGCCAGGCTTATGCGCAATTCATTCCGTCCGAATGAGGCTGACTTGGACGCTTTCGCTTTGTAGGTGCGCGGGCGCCTAAACCAAAACACGATCCGTTTGATGAAAGTATAGGAAACCTCATCTCTCTGGAGCATGGTCAGCAATAGACAGACACTCTTCCAGAATTTCGACAAATGACAGGAATTCCAATTGAGTCTGAACGGAAAATTTGTTGCCGATACCCGGCCGCTCCCCCACCCGTCTTTATTTAAATGGCCATCTAAATTGCATGTGCTGTTCAACATGTTGAACATTATTTTTCAAGAAAATGCTTCCACCATTCGGAAGTCGCGTATAGCCGAGTTCCATAGAACCGCAAGCGCCCTTTGGTAACCGTCACCATTCCTCGTCCAATTGCTTTTTCCAGGCTTTCGAATTCCACGACAACCGTCTTTTCTGCAATGCCGGCGTCAAATCGGACAACTCCGCCTCTATACTTGACAAGCAACTTGCCACCGCTCGCGACTAATGCGACCTCGGCTATCGCCGATCAATGTCGGTCACGTTGCCAGGGGGTGAAGGCCCCCATACCCAAAAGAAGGACATCTGGCTTCGCTTTTGGCAACTTATTGTGACCGTCGGGTACTATGGCCGATTACCATTTGCCCGAATGTGCGCCACCATCCACATGGATGACTTCGCCCGTGACTGTCCTCGCTTCTGTCAAATAAAGCACAGCGCTTGCAATGTCAGCCGCGTCGGAGATAACCCCCATTGGCGACAAAGTTTTCAAGAAATCTTTTGGATTGTTTTTGTGCAGCGGCGTATCGACAACTCCCGGTGCTACCGCGTTGACGCGAATACCGTCTTTCGCATATTCACTTGCCAGGCTACGTGTCAGAGCTTCGATACCGCCCTTGGTAATCATGGGAACAGACGCCGGAAGGCCGGCGATAGGATTTTCTACCAAGCCGGAAGTAATGCCTATAATGCTACCGCCACTCTTCTGAGCAAGCATTTGCTTGATCGCCATTTGTGATACGTAGAGGTAGCCTTCCAGATTTGTCGCTACTAACGACCTGAAATCTTCAGCCGTGAAGTCTGTGAAAGGTTTGGCGAAGAAGATTCCTGCATTGTTCACGAGTCCGTCTATGGAGCCGAACTTGCTTACCGCGGTCTCAACAATTTTTTGAGCGGTAGCATATTGGCCGATGTCGCCATCTACCAATGCCAGATTCTCGGAAGCCGCGAACGCGCCAGATTTGGTAATCGTGCGTGAATTCGCTACGACGTTGTATCCACGTGCAAGAAAAGTTTTTACGACGCTCTCACCAATGCCTTGCGAAGCACCGGTGACGATAATAGTTTTACGTTGATTTGACATGTGATTTACTTTCAAAGATTAGTTTAGGTTTGCGCAGAGATTTCCTGGGATTGCTCTGTTGCGACAAACTTTACGTCTAGCGCCGTTTCGGATAAAGACTAGTTGGTTACTTTCTGTTGTTACATGAAGGAATAAATGTTCGCCCAACTACTGTTGCTGTCTCCCCAAAATCTCATCGACCATGTAACTCTGAAATATGTCACCGTCTGCTAAGCTGGCAAAGTTTGGAGTGGCCGGCGCTCCCTTGTCGGCCAGTGATCCGGGCCGCGTGGCGAAGTTGTGCGGAGCAGGACTTGGCGACTGGCGCTCGGACGTCTAAATCATCATTGGCGCAGCACGATGCGCAGGGTGTAGAGACTACCGGCGGGCGCACCATGCGATAAATGCGACCGTTGCAGCAGCGATTTATTTTGTTTACGGCTGATTTCTATAGATAGGCAACATTCCGGAATATTTGATCTATTGCAGGAATGGTCACTTTCGCTTTGCGCTAAGCGTTGAAAGAAAGGAGTGGCGCAAGGATTTTCGTACGGATCGCCGTCAGAGGATTATGCAAAGGTGGCTTGGGAAGTGCCGCGGAAGCTCGATCGCCATTCATCCTGGCGTCATTTCATCTTAAAATTCCAAGAATCGAAGTCAAGTTGCCGAGTGGAATTTGGCTGCGCAAACGACATCATCACGACCTAAAGCGACGCGTAAATGCAAAGTGAAAGCTGAAAATGGATTTGCGGCCTCGCACAAGAAATCCGGTCATGTCGGTTTTTTTGCTCCGCGAGCTTCGTAGGGTTTCCAGATTTTCTTCAGGCAGCGTCGGTGGGTACTTTCTCCGGTAACCAGCGACGGTCAAAAGGAAGCCCGCAAATTATCGGTGGGTCAGTTTTTCAATTAAAAAATCCACTAGTGTGCGTACCTTGAGTGAAAGATGCCGGGCATGCGGATACAACAAGATGAACGGGCGTGATGCCCCGCCAAACTGGGGTAGGAGTTCAATCAATTCCCCCCTTTCGAGGTCCTTCTCCACGATATAGCGATATGTTTGTACTATCCCGGCTCCGTGGCGCGCGAGCGTAGCAATGCCCAATACATCTTCTCCGCAGCAAAACGCCCCCTCGGTCATAAAGTCGATGGCTTTTCCATTGACTTTAAATATCCATGGAATTGGACGGCCGTTGCTAGGCAGCTCAAACTGAATGCATTCGTGTTGTAACAGATCCTCAAGCTTTTTAGGGGCGCCCGCGCGCTTAAGATAGTCTGGGGAAGCAACCAGCACAAGCTCTGCATCTTCCATTTTGCGAGCTATCAAGGTGGAGTCTGCCGAAGACCTTCCGCGAATGGCCAGATCGTATCGCTCATCGGCGAAATCAATATTCCGATTGCTGATATGGACATCCAATTGTACATTCGGGTAGCGTGCTTTAAATTCTGGTAAGACGGGGAGTAAGCGGTAATGGCCGTAAGAAGTAGGCACACTTATCCGTAATAGGCCTGAGGGTGACGTTTGGCCGCCAGTAATCTCCCGCTCAGCCTCTACCAACTGCGACAGCGCCTGTCGACATTGTTCGAAATATACTCTCCCCCCTTCAGTCAAACGAATCTGCCGGGTATTGCGCACAAACAATCGTACACCTAGCCGCTCTTCCAGTCGGCCGACCGATCGGCTAACTGCTGCTGCGGTTACTCCCGCTGCCGTTGCCGCCGCGGTGAAGTTGTTTAGCTCTGCCGCCAAGCAAAATAGCTCGATACTTCCAAGCATCATGTCATCAAAATTTCGCTTCATCCCACTTCCATTCATTACACGGCGTATCAAGTAAATTGCGGGAACGTATATTTATCGCATTCGCGAGCATAAGTATAGTGGATTCCGTGGAACCCAAGGCAATGTCGAATTGCCAGAAGCATGTCCAGCTGGAGCACGAAAATATCTCATGGACAACGGTTCGGATGAATGTGTGGAAATTCGCACGATCGTTTCACAGCGCCGGTGCTAGAAAACCATGAAGTCGAGAACGATGTTTAATACTTTGAAGGAAGAACTTTCGATGGATGCGTATAAAGAAATACTAAGATTGATCGACGACTATTTTGTCGGTGTGTACACCGGAAACGTCGATCTTCTGAAGTCCATTTTTGATCCCCACGCTCAAATTTTTGGAGTGGTGGACGAAGTGCAGTACCAGAAACCAATTGCTATGTATCTGGATGGTGTAGCCGCGCGCAAAAGTCCAAAGGACTTGAATGAACCATTCCTGATGAAGACGTTGAGTGTCGACGTCATGGGCCACATAGCAAGCGTCCGATTATATTCACCGATGCTGACATTCAAATATTACCTTTATTTGACGCTGGTGCGCCGGCCATCGGGATGGACGATCGTGAACAAGACATATGCAACACCTGTCCCAACAATTTAATTTAAGGAGTAAAAAATGCCATATGTAAATATTAAGGTCACCAACGAAGGTGTGACTTCTGCGCAAAAGCTGGAATTAATCCAGGGTGTAACCAATCTGCTCAGCCGCGTACTCAATAAGAAACCAGGCGCCACCTTTGTCGTCATCGACGAAGTAGAAATGGAGAATTGGGGGGTGGGTCTGGAGAATGTCGTTATGCTCCGCAAACGCGAGGCGATTGAAGCCGCCGGAGGTGAGAAATGAAATTAGTCTATGTAGGTGATCCCATGTGTTCGTGGTGCTACGGCTTTGGTAAGGAATTAACAGCCTTAACTGCGCGGCACCCGGAACTCGAACTGGAGATCATGGTAGGCGGATTGCGTGCCGGCGCAACCGACATTCTTGATGACGCTGGCAAACAGTTCCGGTTGCCACACTGGGCCCGGGTCGAAGAAAGCAGCGGCCTACCGTTCAATCGCCAGGCATTTCTAGCGCGTCAGAACTTTGTCTACGACACGGAACCTATCTGCCGTGCCGTAGTTGCAGCGCGAATGTTGGTACCCCAGGCGAATCTGCTGTTCGTCTTCAGAGAGCTTCAAAATGCGTTTTACGTCAACGGATTGGACACGACTAATGGCGAAGTTCTTTCCCAAGTCGCAGTACAAGCATTGAGTGATCTGGGACATGAAATCGACGTTCAGAAATTTCACGCGAAGTGGACGGCTGCTGACACTATCGCCGAGACGCGCACCGACTTCCAGAATGCGCGCGCGATCGGCGTAAATAGCTTTCCGGCGCTCCTGCTTACAGACGGCGAGGGCTACGTTATGGTCAGTCCCGGCTACATGCATGTTGATCAGTTGGATATCAAATTAGGGGCCGCGATCGAACAGCTGGCTACCGTTTAACGACATTACCCGATTTTGATCCAGGCCGCTGATATCTGGTGCTCCACCTGAATGCACAAGAAACGATTGATTTCGTTGAGAATTTAGATAGTAGCCCTGGAACAGTAAAAATCAGCAACTTAGGTCAAAATCGGACCAGCGCCAACAGCAATATTGGCTACAAATGGGTGGCAAGCGTGATGCGAATATCCAGTTGGGCCCAGATTGCATCGGTAATTCGGGACATGTAGGAGGCGGGCCACCGACTCATGATTTCATGGCGCACTTCGAATTTTAATCAATTTGGGAACCGCCTGAACGCTATTTCGATTAATGCTCCAGCACCGGAGTGTGAGTCTGCGCCTTTATGTTTTTTTGCGGAGCCACGGACAGTCGGGGAAAATCGTCGCCGAAGTCTTCAGCCGCCGGGGCCATGGGGACTTCTTCCCCACGATGGCGTTGGCGATATTGTTTAGGTGTCGTATCAAGCCTTCGGGTAAAGATCATCCTCATATGTGTCGCGCTATGAAAACCGCAACGGAACGCGACGGTCTTCAGCGGTACATCGGTCTCTTCCAGTAGCTTGCGTGCAAAATCGATCCGTACCTGCTCGACAAACACAGACGGGGTGACCTTCGCATGCTTTGCAAAAACCCTGGAAAACGTTCGCCGGCTGACAGCGACCGCGTCGGCAATCTGCTCGATCGATAGCGCGTCGGCAATATGGTCGGTCACGTAGCGCTTTACCTTGCCGACAATAGAATCTTCTTCGGGACCAACCGCCAGGTAAGGGCTATATTGCGATTGACCGCCATCGCGTCGGATGTAGACGATCAGTCGCTTGGCGACCTTCACGGCGAGTTCGTGCCCAAAATCTTCTGCCACCAAGGCCAGGCAAAGATCAATACCTGCAGTAACGCCGCCGCAAGTAAATAAGCTCCCATCACGTACAAATATCTTGTCGGGTCGAACGTGGGTCAATGGAAACTGCGCAGAGAGCCGCTTTGTTTCGCTCCAATGGGTCGTAATCTCTCGACCGTCGAGCAGACCAGTATGCGCCAACAGGAAGACGCCATTACACACCCCACCAAAGCGCTGCGCGGTACGCGTCTTACCTCTCAACCATTCGAGAAATTCTGGGTCCGGCTGCACTTCTGGCGCGCGCGGTCCACCGGCGACCAACAATAGGTCGCATTCCTCGTCATAATGGAGGTAGTCGACTGGAACCTTGAGCTCCATTCCATTGGAGCAAGTCACGCTGTCCGGGCGGACACCAACCAGAGAAATTTCATACTGTTGGTGTTTCGGCAGAAAAGAATTGGCCTCTGCAAACACATCCAACGGGCCTGCAACGTCCAGTGCCTGTACACCATCAAAAACAACAATCGCAAGTTTCATCAGATTCTCTCTTCTAAGGCCGGCCGGACGATGTTTGGAGTGACAGCCGTTTATGTTTAGCTTGCCAGACGTCGATTCATTGCCGACACGGCTTATATCTCTACACCTCGCGCCTCACACCTAGGTCGCGTCGAACGTACTGGCAACTCCCCGTGTCGATTTCGCCTTGGACATTTTTGATGAAGCTTCAATGCCGGATATCAAGCGAGCCAGCGACTTAAGCACTTCATCGATTGGTTCGCCATATTGAGCGCCGATGATGGCTCCATCAACTGCGACCACCAAAGCGCGTGCATCAGCATTAGCCGAGCGCGACGACGACGGCAACAATTTGCGGATAGCAGCCCCCATATCCTGCTTATGTTTTCTGGAAATATCCACCGCAGTCGGTAATGAAGCGCCAACCTCCACGACGGTATTGATAAATGCGCAACCACGAAACACATCGCTCTTAAACCATTCAGCGAGTGTGGGAACGATTGCTTTTGGAGTCGAACCATTTCGCTCTAACGCGCCGACGAACCAGGTCATCCAGTTTTCATGCCGATATTCAAGAAACGTGAGTACTAGATCATCCTTGGCGGGGTAATGCCGGTAGAAGGTTTTCTTGGCGACGCCTGATTCAGCGATAACACGATCGACGCCGGTAGCACGGACACCATCGCGATAAAACAAGTCATGTGCCGTCACCAAGATCCGATATGCCATGGGAGAACGGGGAGACGGTGGAGTTTTTTGCGTGTCCATAAAAACTATTGTATACCAATCGATCTCCTTTTTATAGAACGATGTAGACTAATCTGTCTCCTTTTAAATTTTCATATTCACAATTATTCCATACGGTTTGTCGCGCTAGCGGGAGCGTCTGCTGCTGGACTGCCGGAAATGGCAATTGATTACCCTGAAATTCACTGTGTTTCATATTTTGGCCACGAACGTAGTCCCTATAATTTCAACATCAGATGGATATTTGATTTAGCTCGAATTGCTGTCGAGCTGATAACTTAATCGAGGTTCTTAATAGCATCGCAGTCCAGTTGGGCACGTATCAACTATTCCTCTTCAGAAGTTGCTACCGGAACGAAACCGCGTAATGTATTTCCCAACGTATTCAAAGCTGGTCTGCATTGAATAGGATGTTTGTTAGCTCACTAGTTAAGACGACTGAATTAACCAAAGCACGGCAGATAGTCGCGGTCACGGATTGACGATGCCTCCGCGGCTTCTGGTTGAGTATTTCTCGCATCGGCGCATCCTATGTTTGTCATAGTAGACAGGGTTGTCGCCTATTTTTTTGCAGAACCACTCGATATACCGCAAATGTCCAATATATGAAAGTGAATGGCCAAAACTGATCCAAGAATGCACTATCAAAAAAAGGGGCTGTCCGCGAAAATACAAGAGGCGAAACTTCACCCTGATTAGCAATTTTCTTCATTGGGGCAAGGATACCTCCGGCAATGTTCGTCCTTGTCTGGAGACCGCTCTTGCTCCGCCTCGGTTAGCAAGGAGCGGACCCGAAATCTGGAAATGTTTCGAGTAACCATCTCAGAATTTATATAAGGAGTATTTCGATGGCATCGGCAGTTGGCACTATATCGCTACGGCGAGGAGGTACGAGCGAAATTCTTATTGCAATTGGGCTGTCCATTGGAGCAGCCGTCTCCCTGGGTTTTTCCCGTTTTGCATACGCATTACTATTACCGGCAATGCGCGAATCACTTCATTGGACCTATGTAGAGGCCGGAGGCATGAATACCGCCAACGCGGCGGGCTATGTGATTGGTGCTGCGACCGCTGCGTGGTTTTCCAAGCGATTGGGCATCAAAACTACCTTCCTAGTCTCACTGGCCATTAGCGGCCTTGTCTTGCTGCTGACAGGCGTGTTTGACTCCTACAATATCCTGATGACACTACGTTTCATTGGCGGCTTCGCAACCGCGATCACCTTTGTTGTCGGCACTTCGCTGGCCGCAGGCGTTAGCCCGGGCGCTCGTTCCGCCAGGTCGTCACTGCTGGTGGCCATTTATATTACCGGCGTCGGCAGCGGCATTGTCGTCTCAGGCCTGGTGATACAACCGATCCTGGCAAAATTGGGCGCTGCAGGTTGGGAAGATGGCTGGATA
>DATHMC010000158.1:0-4154 GCA_035487495.1 Undibacterium sp. | reverse complement strand
AAAAATAAATGATGACCGTCATTTTATTTGAATAAATGATGATTGTCATGTATTATTTTCTCATTCACTCATATTGAAAAAAGAGAAATATCATGCCTCGAGTATCCAGGGAACAAGCTGCATTGAATCGCCGGCATATCGTTGAAGTGGCTGCCGAACTGTATAGAAAACACGGATTGAACGGCATAGGCGTGGCTGATCTGATGGCCGAAGCCGGCGTCACGCACGGCGGCTTCTATGGGCATTTTGCTTCCAAGGATGCACTGGCGGCAGAAGCCTGCGGCCTGTCCTTTGAGAACTCATCCAGCAAATGGGAAGAGATCATCCGGCGTCACGGAAGCGCCAAGAATGCAGCCATGCAGGAGATCGTCAAGAGATATTTATACAAGCCCGACCACACTGCCCTGAACGATATCTGCCCCATGCCGACGCTGGCGGCAGACGCCATGCGCCAGGCAAAGGAAGGAGCGTTGCGCCAGGCATTTACTGCAGGCATGCGTCGCCTGGCAGAATCGCTGATTTCGCTGATGCCGGACAGTTTCAGCAAAAAAAAACGGCGTGAACGCGGCCTTGCCTCGCTGGCGCTGCTGGTAGGCGCGATGACGCTCGCGCGCGCCAACGCCGATGCGGATTTGACCAATGAGATATTAGCCGCAACAGACAAGGCCTTGTCCGAGCTGGCGGCGGGCTAAGAATCAAATACCGATACCATGCCTGCGGGCTCGCCATGCAAGGCGCCATCGGCACCCACTACACACAGTCGGCTAGACTCTCTCCGGCCGGCATACTTTACCGCTTGGCCGCGCCTATCCGCACCGGAGCGGCATCCCCGCCAGCCGATGCAGCAGCCGCTTTGGCAAGGCTGGGCACGACGCTGTGACGGCGCACCGCTTGCGCATGGTCGAGCTTGAACACGCTCACGACCTGCGCCAGGTTGGCGGCCTGGTCTTGCATGGATTGCGCGGCCGCTGCAGCCTGCTCGACCAGCGCGGCATTTTGCTGCGTGACCTCGTCCATCTGGACGATCGCGCGATTGACTTCTTCTATGCCGCTACTCTGTTCCTGGCTGGCTGCGCTGATCTCGGCCACGATGTCGGAAACTCGCTTGACGCTGGCGACCACCTCGGTCATCGTCACCCCCGCCCGCTCTACCAGTCTGGTGCCAGCATCGACCTGATTGACGGAATCGTCGATCAGGTGCTTGATCTCCTTGGCGGCACTGGAACTGCGTTGCGCCAGGTTGCGCACTTCGGTTGCCACCACGGCAAAGCCGCGTCCTTGCTCGCCGGCGCGCGCCGCTTCCACCGCCGCATTCAACGCCAGGATATTGGTCTGGAAAGCGATGCCGTCGATCACGCTGATGATGTCGACGATTTTCTTCGAAGAGGCATTGATGGAGCCCATCGTCGTCACCACCTCGTTGACGATACTCCCTCCTTCGACCGCGATGCCGGACGCGGATGCCGCCAATTGATTGGCTTGGCGCGCATTGTCGGCATTGTGTTTGACAGTGGAGGTCAGCTCTTCCATCGCAGAAGCGGTTTCCTCCAGCGACCCAGCCTGCTGCTCCGTGCGGGCGGACAGATCCAGATTGCCGGTTGAAATTTCCGCCGACGCATTCGCGATGGCATCGGTACCTGTCCTGACTTCACTGACAATCTTCAGCAGGCTGTCGTTCATCACTTTTAGCGCCTGCAGCAACTGCCCGGTTTCGTCCCGGGAGCGCGCTTGCAGATGGGTGGTCAGGTCGCCTGAGGCAACCGCTTCGGCCGCCGTCACTGCATTTTCGAGCGGACCGGTAATGCCGGCAGCCAGCCTCCAGGAAAGAATGGCGCCGACCACCATTGCAGCGATTCCCAGTGCAATGAGCATGAGTTTGCCGGAAGCGTAATCCTGGTCTATGCCGCTAGCGGTGTTGTTGATCAGCTGCATCTGATAGTCGACCAGCTTGTTCACGCTGACCGCATATGTCTTCATCGCAGGAACCAGCTTCAATGCAGTTTCGCTTTTGACGACCGCCTCATCGCCGGCCTGCTTCAGTTTGAAGATGTTGTCGCGTATCTCGGTGTAGATTTTTCTCTGTTCACCGACCTCGGCAAACAAGCGCTTGCCCGCATCGGTATGTATCATTTCGCTCAACTGCTTCTGAACCTCGGTAACGCGCGCCCTCTGGTCCTCGATCTCTTTCTGGAAGTATTTCTGTTCCTCGACGTCGCTGCTCTTTACTACCGCCAGCGTGCGTATGCCATTGGTTTCAACCGACTTCAGCCATTCCGCCGCCAGCCTTTCCTTGACCAGGTCGGCCTTCACCATGTTGTCTGTCGCCGCCCCCACGCCCTGCAATCGCCAGACACCGACGACTGTCATCAGCAGCATCAACGCCAGCACCGCGCTAAAGCCCAGCCCGAGACGGATACCTATTTTCCAGTCAGAAATTCGCATCGCTTGCATCCTTGTCAATTATAATTTAACAACAATTATAATTGACCGGAGGCTCGCCAGCATGGGGTTTTAACTTCAATACAACAATTTTTTAGCCACCCAATCACCATGCCGACGGCCAATATTCACGCGGAGATCAGGCGAAACTCAGGGCTCCGGTCAGGTCTCCAGGCGGCAATGCGCCCCGCGCAGCAAAAGCATCATTGCGCAATTTCAGGCCTTCCAGCAAAGGCAGCCCGTGCAGGCGCGTGATGAAACGCAGGATGGACGTGGTGTCATAGAAGCTGTGATCGACATTTCCTTTTTTCGCATAAGGGGAAACGATGATGGCCGGAATCCTGGACCCTGGCCCCCAGCGATCTCCCTTGGGCGGAGCCACGTGGTCCCACCAGCCGCCGTTCTCGTCAAAGGTGACCACGACCAGCATGTCCTTCCATTGCGGGCTTTTTTTCAGATGCTCCAGTACATTGGCCACATGCTGATCGCCCGACTCGACGTCGGAATAACCCGCATGCATGTTTAGGTTGCCCTGCGGCTTGTAGAAAGTTACCGCCGGCAGTTTGCCGGCGACCACATCGGCCAGGAATTTATTTGAGATTGGACTATCCCCCAGGCCACCGTCGCGCAGATGTTCCGCACGCGCTGCAGTACCGGGCGCGAATTGCCTGAAGTAGTTGAAGGGTTGATGGTGGTACTGGAAATTAGGCTTCTCGCCGCCGCCCCTGTATTCCAGCGCGACCTGAAAGGCACCGCCGTACCACGCCCAGCTCACGCCTTTTTGCGACAACAAGTCGCCTATCGTGTTATAGGTTTGCGGCGGCAAGGTGCTGGGATCCTGCGGATCGGCCATAGCGCTGTCGCCTCCCGGCGCCGGCTTGATATAACTGGGCTGGTAGGGCGGCGCCATCGTGTTGACGGCGTAACCGTCGGGAGTAATCGCGCCGTTGTTGACGAACTTCGGCTTGCCTTCAAGCGCAGATGCAGGGCCGTCCTTGGCGACCGCCAGCCGGGTGCCGGTGGGGCCGTCTTCGGTCACTGCTATCTTCTTTTGGGCCGGACTATTCGCAGCATTAAAATACTCGGGAGTGCGGCCCGATATCAGGAACTGGTGATTCAGGTAGGAGCCGCCGAATGCCGCCATGAAGAAGTTATCGCACAAGGTATATTGCTGGGCGATCTTCCACAGATCGAGATTCTTGTGCGTCTCGCCGTAGTGCCCCATCACCATGCCGCCGGAATCCGCCCAGGCGACGAACTGGTCGTTTTTGCCGCCGTTGATCTGCATCTGGTTTTGATAAAAAAGGTGCCACAGGTCGCGCGTGATCACGGACTCCGGCAAAGGCAATCCTTCGGCATCCTTCAATGCGAACGGCGCATTCGGCAAGCCGCTGATCTTGTCCTCGCCTATCATGTAGTGCTTGCCGCCCAGGTTCTGGCTGCTCGGCACCATGCCGCCCCAGATCTTGGGCAGGCCTGGCAGTACCGATCCATCCCTGTCTTTTTGCGTATAGGCCGCAGCCGGCACTTCAGACAAAGGCTGGCTGACGCCGGGAAAATTGCCGAACAAATTGTTGAAGCTGCGGTTTTCCAGGTAGATGACCACCACGTTCCGGATGTGCGCCTTTAGTTTGATATCCAGCGAGCCGGCTGCTATCTTGCCGGCTTTAGGCGTCACCGCATCGGCCATCATCGGGATGCCGCCGGCAACGCCG
>DATHMC010000157.1:0-9935 GCA_035487495.1 Undibacterium sp. | reverse complement strand
GCGATCGCAATAGAGAAGTCCAGGCGTACCTTCCTCGCCTGTTTACCGTAAGCCAGATCCAGTGCGACCGGCCCCGCCGGCGTCTTGTAGCGCGCGCCTACGCCGTAGCCCTGCTTCAGGGCGATGTCTTTCCAGGTGTCGGCAGCGCCGCCGGCGTCTATGAAGACGGCGCCCCCCCAGTTGGATTGCTGCAGCCAATGTACATATTCGGCACTGGCCGCCGTCATCACGCGGCCTCCGGTCACCGCAAAGCCTTGATCGATACCTATGCTCTGGTAAGCATAGCCACGCACGGTGTTGCTGCCGCCTATGCGGAACAGGTAGTCTTCAGGAACGCCGGCGATCGATGGAGAAAAAACCTGCCCTACTTCGGCCCGCAGCACAAAGCCATCCAATTTACCTACCGGTATCCAGCGCTGATGCTTGCCATACACGCGGTAGAAGCGCTGATCGGAAATCAGCGCCTTCTCCGAAACGGCAAAATCGAGCTGATAGATTTGTCCTTTGCGCGGTGCGAAGCTATCGTCCACATCGCGCCAGGTCCAGCCCACGGTGCCAACCAGGGCTTTCGTGAAAGTGGCGGCTTCGCCATCCGGCTCGTCTCTTTCTCGCGCCAGGTTGATGCCCAGGCGCTGCTCAAGATGGCCGCGCGTGCTGGTGCGCTTGACGCCAAACGCGGTACGCGTCACCAGCAAGCCGGACACATCCGTCCTGTTTGCCAGCACGCCGAACGAATCCAGGTAGCCGGCATCGCGCGGCGGCAGATAGACATCGGCATACGCCAGTTGCCGTCTTTGCTCCAGCCGCACCGCGCTGCGCAGGTCCCAGGCCTTGTCCAGCAAATTGCGATCGCGATAAGACACTTCGCTGCGAAAACCCGTGTCGGCGCTATACCCCAGGCCGAACCCCAGATCGCGCGAGCGGCGTTCCACCACGCTCACTTCCACCGGAACATTGGCAGCATTGGCCGGGTCGGGATCGACGCTGACGGCAACGGTGGAAAAGTACGGGGAGTTTTGCAACGCGCGCTGGAATTCCAGCAAACGCGAGCGGGAATAGTTTTCGCCCTTCTGCGGCGGACGGTACCTGTCCACCAGTACCGCCGGATAGCGCACCAAGCCGCTCAGAACGATATCGCCCAAGATAAATGGCGGCCCGCTGTCCAGCTCCAGCTGCAATACGGCTTGCTGGCTTTCTGCATCAATGCTTGCCTTGCTGCCGACTATCGCGGCCGATGCGTAGGTATCGGCACGCAGGCTCTCGATTGCCGCGTTCTTGGCGCGGCTCCACGCATCTTCGCGAAACGGCGCCCCCTGCGGCAAGCCCCAGGCCGCTACGATGGCATCCTGCCGCTTGATTGCCTCGGCCTGCCCTGCCTTGGCGGCCTCCGCCAAGGCGCCGCTGAAGCTCAGGGATACCGATTGCACAGCGGTGCGCGGCCCCGGCTCGATATTCACCAATACCCTGTCATTACTGCCGGACCGGACGGCCGGCTGGGTATCGAAATTGATGGTCGGTGAGAAATAGCCCTCGGTTGCGAGGATGCTGCTGATGTCGCGCCGCAATTTACGCAACACGGCCGGATTGACGTTCTGCGCTTCGGAATTCGTTGCAAACTCGGGAATATGCTCCCTGAGCAGGGCCAGCCATTCGCCCTTGGCTTGGCCGATTTCTATGTGGCTTAAATGGCCGCTGCGACCACGCATTGCATTGTCGGCGGGCGCGTCCGGGTCGTTCGCCGGCTCGGCGAGCGGATCAGCTGCCGCTTGGTTTGCCGAGGGTTGCATCCCGATTCCATTCTGGCTCGCGGATGGTTTTTCTGCCTTGCCGTCACTCGCCTCCTGTCCGGCTGCAGAGCAGCCGAAACACAACAGGAACGAAGTCAGGGCAGCAGAAAAACTCCGCATCACTTCGTCGCCAAACCTACGCGATTAATACCCATTTTCTTTGCCTCCGAAATAACCTGGATGATTTCGTCATATTTCATCTCCTTGTCGGCCGACACCATGACCGACAAGTCGGGCTTGGCATCGTGGTATTCCTGCAGTTTTTTCAACAGCTGGGCAATATTCGTTGCAGTTTCCTTGCTTTCCTGCGTGCTTTTCCCATTGGCGCTGCCCTTGCTGTTGATGCTGATCGTCGAAGGCGTATTCGGGCTCAGGGCTATCTCTATATAGTCCGTCGGCGGCTGCGTCGATTGACCGGCGGTCGGCAAGTTGATCACGCTGGGATTGGTCATCGGCGACGCCACCATGAAAATCACCAGCAGCACCAGCATCACGTCGATGTAGGGCACGACATTGATCTCAGCCTTGAATTTGCGTTTACGTTCGCCACGTAACGATGAAGCCATTAGCGCGACTGCCTTTGCAGGATGTTGGAAAACTCTTCAATAAAAGTTTCAAAGCGGATAGCCAGCCTGTCGATATCATGCGAATAGCGGTTGTAGGCCAGCACCGCAGGTATCGCGGCAAACAGGCCGATCGCAGTAGCAATCAGCGCTTCGGCAATCCCCGGGGCGACCGCGGCCAGCGTCGCCTGCTGCACATTGGCCAGGCCGCGGAAAGCGTTCATGATGCCCCACACCGTGCCGAGCAAGCCGATATACGGCGATACCGAGCCTACCGATGCCAGAAAGGACAGGTGCGATTCCAACGCATCCATCTCGCGCTGATAGGAAGCGCGCATCGCGCGGCGGGCGCCGTCCAGTATCGCGCTGGCATCCATCGCTCCCTTGTTGGCGGTCTTGACCTTTTGGTATTCGCTCATGCCGGCTTCAAAAATACGCTCCAGTGCCCCCGTCTTGTTAGTGGTGCCGCGACGATTGGCTGAAGCAGCCTGGTACAGCTCGACCAGGCTGCCGCCTGACCAGAAATTGCGCTCGAAATCCTCGGTCTGGGCACGGGCCCTTTTGATCGCAAACATCTTGCGGAAGATATAGGTCCAACTGGTCACGGACACGCCCAACAGCAACAACATGACGAGCTGCACCGGTATCGAGGCTTCGGTGATCAGGGTTAAAAATGAAAGATCTTGAGTAACGGTCATAGTATGTAATGTTGACGTTATGATTATAAACAGTTTGCAATGATAAATACTATGCAATAGTTCGGAGGGTTGGCGGTGTGCTGCCGTACCGAACGGCCAGGTTAGTGGATCTTGTCCAGTACATCATCGGGAATAGCACTGGGACGCAGGCTGGCGGTGCCGACACAGCCCACCTTGATCCGGCCGGTAGCGAGGCAAGTGCCGCCGCACCATGCTTCTTGCACAAATTGCACTGAGGCACGACCAAGCCTTTCGACCACGACCGTGATTTTCAGTTCATCATCCAGCTTGGCAGGTGCATGATACTCGACTGCGGTGCCCTTGACGACAAACATGACCTGGTGCATCTGCGTCATCTGCTGCTGGCTGACGCCGGCGGCACGCAGCCACTCGGTTCTGGCGCGCTCAAAAAATTTCAGGTAGTTGGCATAGAAGACGATGCCGCCCGCGTCGGTGTCTTCATAGTAAACACGGATATTCCAGCTAAAATTGTCCTGCATATTCCTGCTTTAAAAATTCGCTGAGCCGGGCGAGGTAAGCCATTGGCCATCTGCCGGGCTCCATTGTGCCGCTGAAAAAGCGGCCGGTGGTTTCAATTAGTTTCAAAAAGTAACAAGAGCGGCGTCCAGCACCGCCCCTCCCGCCTTTCTTCAACTTCTCTTGATTGTCAACGGGCCGTAGCCCTGGCAGGTCGGCATCATTTCTATGAAATTGATATTCATATGCGGCGGCAGCGTCGCAATCCAGTATGCAGTTTCAGCGATATCCGCCGCCGTCAATGGCTGAGTGCCCTCGTAGACCTTGGCTGCGGCCGCATCGTTGCCCTTGAAACGGACATTGGAAAACTCGGTACCTCCGCACAGGCCCGGAGCGATATTGGTGGCGCGCACGCCCGTGCCTACCAGGTCGGCCCGCAAGTTCAACGTGAACTGGTCAACGAAGGCCTTGGTCGCGCCATACACATTGCCGCCCGGATAAGGCGTGGAGCCTGCCACCGAGCCGATATTAATGATCAGGCCGGTATTGCGCTGGACCATATCCGGCAGGACGGCGCGGGTGACGGTGACCAAGCCCTTGGTGTTGGTATCGATCATGGTTTCCCAATCCTCCAGCGAAGCCAGATGCGCCGGTTCGGTTCCCAGCGCCAGGCCAGCATTATTGACCAGCACGTCGATTTGCTGCCAGGCGGCCGGCAGCGACTGCAAGGCGGCATGGACAGAGGCTTTATCGGTTACATCCATCTGTACCGGCAGCACCGCATCGCCTAGCTCCGCGGCCAGCGCGCTCAGGCGGTCGACACGCCGACCGGCCGCAATCACCTTATGCCCATGACGGGCAAACTTGCGGGCCATTTCCTCGCCAAATCCTGAACTTGCACCGGTTATCAAAATGATCATGGGGGTTCCTTGTTTATGTTCGCAGACTCGTATTAAGGGAATCAGTAGCTTGGGCCTGTATTTTAGAGCTTGTTGGCAATTTAGTCTTGCAGCGCTCTAATACAAGCCGTTTAAACTGACGCTTAGCTTTGCCCCGGCATATTTTCAAGCCGCAGCTACCTGACGTCTGATTTAAAGTTTCCAGATTGGAATTAAAACAGATTAATACTCCCGCGCTGCTTAAACTTGCTGAAATCTGGTGCGTAACGTAAAATTTGGCCACCATTTCGTCTCACGTAACTGGCGAAAACGTCCTGAAAAAGATGCCTCATTGTCAATATGGTGCATCCCTATAGCGGCGGAAGATGGGTATCCATCGGGAAGCGTGAGATTCTGCGGGTCCGGACAAATTGGGCCCTAGCCGTACGCCTGGGTAGCCTGGATGGTAAAAGCGATTAAGGCTGCCTATCCCCTATTGTTAGATAAGTTGTACAGCGGAGCTGCACAAACAATTAACAGGATGGGTACCTGATCCATCACACTCACCTTTACGACAGGAAGATAGTCATGTTCGCAAAAAACCATACCCTAGCCAATATCGATCCGGAATTGTTTGCCGTGATCCAGAAAGAAAACCACCGCCAGCAAGAGCATATCGAGCTGATCGCCTCGGAAAACTATACGTCGCCAGCCGTGATGGAAGCTCAGGGTTCGCAACTGACCAATAAATATGCCGAAGGCTATCCCGGCAAGCGTTACTACGGCGGTTGCGAATTCGTCGACATTGTCGAGCAACTGGCAATCGACCGCATCAAGCAACTATTCGGCGCTGAAGCCGCCAACGTGCAGCCGAACTCCGGCTCGCAAGCCAACCAGGGGGTGTTCTTTGCCGTGCTGAAGCCGGGCGACACCATCATGGGCATGTCGCTGGCAGAAGGTGGCCACCTGACCCACGGCATGCCGCTCAATATGTCCGGCAAATGGTTCAACGTCGTGTCTTACGGCCTGAATGAAAAGGAAGAAATCGACTACGACGCCATGGAGCGTCTGGCCCATGAGAAAAAGCCCAAGCTGATCATCGCCGGTGCCTCCGCCTATGCGCTGCGCATCGACTTTGAGCGCTTTGCCAAAGTCGCCAAGGATGTCGGCGCCTACTTCATGGTCGACATGGCGCACTATGCCGGACTGATCGCCGCCGGCGTCTATCCCAATCCTGTGCCGTTTGCCGACTTCGTCACATCCACTACGCATAAATCCCTGCGCGGCCCACGCGGCGGCATCATCCTGATGAAAGCCGAGCATGAGAAAATCATCAACTCCGCGATCTTCCCTGGCCTGCAAGGCGGCCCGTTGATGCACGTGATCGCCGGCAAGGCGGTCGCGTTCAAGGAAGCGCTGACCCCGGAATTCAAAACCTACCAGCAGCAAGTCGTGAAGAATGCCGATGCACTGGCCAAAGCATTGATCTCGCGCGGCTTGCGCATCATTTCGGGCCGCACCGAATCGCACGTGATGCTGGTAGACCTGCGCGCGAAGAAAATCACCGGCAAGGAAGCCGAGGCGATCCTGGGTTCAGCCCACATCACCTGCAACAAGAACTCCATCCCCAACGATCCGGAAAAACCGTTCGTGACTTCCGGCATCCGCCTGGGCAGCCCGGCGATGACTACCCGCGGCTTCAAGGAAGAAGAAGCGGCCAAGGTCGGCCATCTGCTGGCGGACGTGCTGGACAATCCGCACGATGCGGCAACGATAGAACGTGTTAAAGCGGAAGTCAAAAAATTGACTGATGCCTTCCCGGTCTATGCCTCATAAGAAATAAGCTCAAGCGCAAAGCGCCACGCCAAGCCGAAGAGACTTGCGTGGCGCTGCTTGAAGCTCCATTTGCCGGATCAAACTTCATCAGCGGTCATCACACAATAATTATATGAAATGCCCCTACTGCCACCACGATGACACCCAGGTAATCGATACCCGCGCGCCGGAAGACGGGAACACGATACGCCGCCGCCGCCGTTGCATTCAATGCGACAAGCGTTTCACGACCTACGAGCGGATAGAGCTGGCAATGCCGGTCATCGTCAAGAAGAACGGCAGCAGGACAGAATTTGAAACCGCGAAACTGCGCGGCAGCCTGATGCTGGCCCTACGCAAGCGCCCGGTGTCGGCCGAAGCCGTCGATACGGCGATTCAGCGCATAGAAGAAAAATTATTATCCAGCGGCGAACGCGAGGTCAACTCGGGTTATATAGGCGAACTGGTCATGCGGGAGTTGAAGCGCCTGGATAAAATAGCTTATATCCGCTTCGCTTCGGTATATAAGAGTTTTGAGGATTTATCGGAATTTGCGGAAGCGATTCAGGAAGTAAAAAAGACCTGAGCGGCAATGCCCGCTACCCTATGGGCCACGAGGTCTAGGGGAGTTGCCGGCGGCCAGCAGGCATCGCTGCACGCTGCTTTTTGCAAGCCAGAAAAATTTTCCGGAGCAGAGCGGGCCGCTATGGCAGCGCGTGTTGATGAACCCTCCCAGCTGTATTGCACGCGGTGCCGGCTCACGCCCCGGCTTGAACGCATTGCCCAGATCATAGGTTTACACGCGCTAGTATGAAGTTCTCAGTATCCAGGCTAGTCACAACAATAATCCAGGAAAGCGAGCAACTGAACAGCCTGTCCTTCCGCGCGCTAGGCCTGTTATTTTCTGTCATGGTGCACGTCCTGCTATTCCTTGCCATCGGTATTTCGCATGGAAGCGGGGGCGCTCAATTAGACGCGGATGCCGCGGCAAGAAATATTTTGGACGTCCGTTTTCTCGGCCCGGAGGCGGATCACGCTCCAGATACGCTCCAAACCGCTGCAGCAGGTGCAGCGGTGAAATTGGCGTCACATCAACAAATTCTGCCGGGTGGCGACGCCATAGGCAAGCCCGAAACCATGCTGAAAAAGCTGGCCCCGCTGTTTGAATTGAGCCTGCCGCCAGAGCCGTATTATTTTCCAAGCTATCAATTAACGGAAAAACCCAGGGTGGAATTGGACATCCCCCCCACACTTGCGCTGTCCTTGAATAACTCCAGTCCCCGCACGACGGTACTCCGTTTGCTCATCAGCGAGACGGGCGACATTGACCAGGTGATTATTGAAGAAAGCAGTTTTTCCGAAGAAGAGCAAAGACTGATCATAGAGGCTTGCAAGCAGATGAAGTTTGAACCGGGTAAACTGGATGGATTGCCGGTAAAGACTGCAATGCGGATTGAGATGACGGTAGAGGGTGCCGCCGCCAGCAATTCTTCCGGGACGGTGCAATAACGAGTCGCCGCCGCTCACTGGCTAACGCCGGAGTACGAAGAAACTGGATGCGGTGCGATGAAGCGTTTGGTATGAAACAGGCGAAAAGGATTGTCTCGCCGCCGATTAAAGGATAAGTAGTGAACAATCGTCTGGACCTGCCGCGCCTCATGGCGCAGGCCTTAACTCTGGCCAAGGAGGCAGCCCAATATGTGGCGCCGAATCCGAAAGTAGGATGCGTCCTTGTCAAGGATGGCGTGGTCATAGGGAAGGGTGTTACCCAACCCCCAGGCGGCAATCATGCTGAAATCGAAGCGATGAACGACGCTAGCAGCCAAGGCCATGATTTAGCTGGCAGTACCGCTTTTGTTACCCTGGAACCCTGCAGCCACTTTGGCCGCACTCCTCCCTGCTCAGACGCATTGATCAAGGCAGGAATAAAAACGGCCGTTGTGGCTTGCCTTGACCCTAATCCACTGGTGCAGGGACAAGGCATCGCCAGGCTGAAAGCAGCGGGCATAGAAGTGATTACCGGCGTGCTGGAGCAGGAGGCGAGAGAGTCTAACCTCGGCTTCCTGACCCGCATGGAAAAAGGCCGTCCATGGATCAGGATGAAGGCTGCCGCCAGCCTGGATGGCAAGACGGCGCTGCACAACGGCCAGAGTCAGTGGATTACCGCCGAGCCAGCTCGCCATGACGGCCATGCCTGGCGCGCCAGGGCCGGTGCCATCCTGACCGGCATAGGAACTGTGCTGGATGACGACCCGCAGTTGAACGTGCGCGGCATCGCAGTGGCCAGGCAGCCGTTGCGTATCATCGTCGACAGTAAATTGCAGATTCCGGTCACAGCCAAAATCCTGACCGGCGGAGGTAGCCTGATTGTTTGTGCGCTTGAAGAGCCCGGGAAAATATCTACGCTGCGCGATGCCGGCAATGAGGTCATCTGTGTGCCCAACGCACAAGGCAAGGTCGACCTGCCTGCATTGATGCAGGAGCTGGGTCGCAGGCAAATCAATGAATTGCATATAGAAGCCGGCGCCAAGCTGAACGGCTCGCTGATACGCGAGCATTGTGTGGACGAATTGCTACTGTATCTTGCCCCCAAACTGCTGGGTGACGCACGCGGCCTGTTTGACCTGGAGATATTGGAGCGCCTGGATGGCGCAAAGAGCTTGTCTTTTCACGAAATAACCCAAATTGGAGAGGACTTACGCATCCTTGCCAGATTTAAACACCTCGATTGAGACCATCACTATGTTTACCGGAATCGTTGCCGCTGTCGGCAAAATCACATCCTCCACTCCTTTGGGCGCCTCTGCAGATGCAGGTTTACGGCTCACGGTGGACGCGGGCAGCTTGCCACTGGAAGATGTGGCAATAGGCGACTCGATTGCATTGAATGGCGCGTGCATGACCGTGGTCAATAAGACCGCCAATACATTTGAGATTGATATTTCGCGGGAAAGCCTGCGGCTGACCAGCGGGCTGGATGGCTTGAACGAAGTCAACCTGGAAAAGGCGTTAACGCTGGCCGACAGGCTGGGTGGCCATCTGGTCTCCGGGCATGTGGATGGCCTGGGCCGGGTCAAGGAATTCAAGCCGGTCGACGAGTCCTGGGAGCTGGTGATTTCTGCGCCGCGCTCGCTGGCCAAATACCTGGCCTATAAAGGTTCCGTAGTGGTCAACGGTGTGTCGCTGACCGTCAATCGCGTGGTGGATACTGATACCGACTGCGCTTTTTCCATCAACGTGATACCACATACGATACAAGTCACGACCTTGAAGCATCTGAAGGCGGGTTCCTTCGTCAATCTGGAAATAGACCTGATTGCGCGCTATGTCGAGCGCATGCTGTCGGCGACGAATGTATCGGGCAAAGATTAATTTTCGTTTTGAATAGCATGTTAAAGGGCGCTGCGGCGCCCTTTTTCACCTCGGCAGCAATGCGGGGCTGCACCAAGAGGGGATTCACGGGCGGAAGAGGGGCAGATGAACAGCAGGCAAGGCCGGCGGGAGCAGCAAAGCGCAGGCGGGCTGGTGCGGTCAAACCTTAAAAGCCGGCATTACAAAGCGGCGTTGCGAATCGGCGCGGCAAAGCAAAAACCCCCCAACCTTGCGGCTGAGGGGTTTTCTGGGATAAAAGCCTGACGATAACCTACTTTCACACTGGTTGCAGCACTATCATTGGCGCAGAGTCGTTTCACGGTCCTGTTCGGGATGGGAAGGGGT
>DATHMC010000156.1:0-2428 GCA_035487495.1 Undibacterium sp. | reverse complement strand
GCTTTTTACCAGCTGAGCCAGCTGGATACTGCGCTCTAGCACATTCATCAGGCTGCGCTGGCAATCAGTTTCAGCTTGCCAGACGATCCCGCCACCCGGTTAAGCGCAGGCGCCTGCTTTTTATCGGTAGTGAAGACGCTGACGACCTCGGTCAAATGCTGTGCCTGCTCTTTCAGCGATTCTGCCGCTGCCGCGGCCTGCTCCACCAGCGCCGCGTTTTGCTGGGTGACATTGTCCATATTGCTGACCGCCTGGTTGATCTGCTCTATGCCGTCATTCTGTTCCTGGCTCGCGGCGGTGATCTCGATAAGCACGTCGCTGACCCGTTTGACGCTTTCAACCACTTCCACCATCGTATGGCCGGCCTGATTGACCAGGCTGGCGCCGGCTTCGACCTTGTCGACGGAATCGTTAATCAGCAGTTTGATCTCTTTGGCTGCGCCGGCGGAGCGCTGCGCGAGATTGCGCACCTCCGAGGCCACCACCGCAAAGCCGCGCCCCTGCTCGCCGGCACGGGCGGCCTCTACCGCGGCATTTAGGGCGAGGATATTGGTCTGGAAGGCAATGCCGTCGATCACGCCGATGATATCGACGATCTTTTTTGACGAGTGATTAATGGAAGCCATCATTTCCACCACCTGCGACACAATCAGGCCGGCCCGGGAGGCGATCTCGGAGGAGGCGAGCGCCATCTTGCTGGCGGCGCCGGCATTGCCGGCATTTTGCTTCACGTTGGAGGTGAGTTCTTCCATTGAGGATGCCGTCTGCTCCAGCGAACTGGCCTGCTCCTCGGTCCTGGAAGACAAATCCAGGTTGCCGCTGGCAATTTCTGTCGATGCAGTGGCAATGGTTTCCGTGCCATCCCTGACCTCGTTGACGATCGTCGACAAGCTTTCGTTCATCTCTTTGAGGGACTTCAGCAGCATGCCGATTTCATCGGTGCCGGTGATCCGTATCTGCGAAGTCAGATCGCCTGAAGCCGCCGTTTGCGCTATCGCCACCGCAGCATGCAATGGCCGGGTAATGCCGCGCACCAGCCAATAGGTAATCGTCGCGCCCAGCACCAGTGCGAAAGCGATGGCTCCCCACAGCAAACGGGATGAAAACTGGTAGTGCTGCTGCGATTCCTGCCTGGCCTCGGCAACCAGGCGGTCGGCTTGCACCAGGATGAAATCGACAATGCCGTCAATTTTCTGGGTCGGCGGACGGTCCATGCCCTTGACCAATCCATCGACCAGCTGCGCGCTATTTTGATTGGCCTGGTCGTATTGTTTCAGCGCTTCCAGGTATTTTCCTTGCAATTGCCGGTGCGTGGTCAACGCATCTTCTATCGGCTGCACATCCAGCTTGAGTTGAGCAAACAGGCTTTTCAGTTGCAGCAGATTGTTTTGTGTCGATTCGCCTTGTTTGACAAAGGCTTCAGAGTGTTTCTTGAACGCGGCGCCATCGTTCCCCCTGATCAATAGATCTTTCCATTCCTGCACCTCTTTCTTGAACTCGACCTGCGCCTTGCGGGCGGTATTGACGGCTTGCGTCACCACCGCCCCTTTTTGCATGGTTTCGGTGTTTCTTGCATCGCTATCGCTTAATGCATTTTGCCCGCCCAGGCCCACTCCGATCACGGCGAAAAGGAGAAGGCCCGACAGGGCGCCAAGCTTGACGCCGATATTGATATTTGCCAGCTTCATTTTATTTCCTCTTCAGCAATAAATTTAACGGGGCAACAGGGCCCCATCAGTAAATACAAAATATCACGCCTTATACCAATGCATGCCGTCCGGAAAGCCATTTAACGATAAATGACAATCGCCGGCTCCGCACGGTTGAAATATGGCAATCCCCGTAGCGCGCCAATGCCATGAAAATCCTGCGCGCACGGCGACGTGCGCGGCCAGATGCCACCGTCATGGCAAAACGGCTGGCGTTACTTGATGGGGGGAAGTTGCTGACTAGCTGAAATGATGGGAGAGCTATCGTACTTCTGCTTTGCCAATAGGCGGCGGATGTTCAAGGCATCCAGGAAGCGCACCGAACTGGCCCTGGCATTCAGCAAGACCAGCGTAGCTTTTTTCCCTGCCAGCTTGAGGCGCATGATCAGGCAATTGCCCGCCTCATTGGTGAAGCCGGTTTTGGAGAGCAGGATGCTATCCCATCCTTTTTTTCCGACCAGCCGGTTGGTATTGTGGAATTCGACATTGCGGCCATTGATCCTGATCAGGTCCGAGCTATCGGTAGTGATGTCGGCAATGTCCGGGTAACGGGATGCAGCGACCGCCATCTTGACCAGGTCCGCCGCCGTCGACATGTTGTTCGGCGACAGGCCGGTGGGCTCCTGGAGCACCGTATCGGTCATGCCCAGCGCGGCGATTTTTGCTTTGACGGCTGCCGCAAATGCAACGCTGCCGCCGGGATAGGTGCGCGCCAGCGA
>DATHMC010000155.1:0-36105 GCA_035487495.1 Undibacterium sp. | reverse complement strand
GGCCGCCAGCCATGAACAGAGCGAGGGCATAGGGCAAATCAACCAGGCGATTACCCAGATGGACAATGCGACCCAGCAAAATGCGGCGCTGGTGGAACAGGCGGCCGCCACCCAATCGCTGCAGGATCAGGCGACCAGGCTGGCGCAGGTGGTGAGCGTGTTCAAGCTGGATGATAACCGGGCGGCTTCGCATGCAGCTCCGGTTAAATCAGTCGCTCATCGCAGGCTGAGGATGTCGGCATAGGCCGGCCTGTGCCGCGTTCAGCCGGGGCTAGAAATGCTCGATCGGTAGCGCAGCGCCGACGCCGGCCAGCAAGGGCTGCCTGGCGAGTCGGGTTTCCGGATTCGGTGCGGGATGTTTTTTGTATAGTTGCAGCATGACCTCGACAATACGTCTGTCAAAGTCACGAATATTACTCAAGCTTCAAAAAGGAAAGCGGCTTCGCGGACGCAGGTTCAGCAGCGGTTCATGATGACGACTGGTGGAAGCGTTTCAATACCAACGATGTCATGGATCATTCGATGGAGCGCTTTGCGGATCGATTGAGGGGGCTGGTGAATGAGTTTAACGGCTTTATTCTGAGCTGAGATGAAACCCTGGCATCACTAACTTTTAATCTCCTCAGGGCCTCTTTGAGGCCTCTTGAGATTGCTTGGCACTCTCGGCTTGAAAATGCAAAAAGGGCCGCGTTTTGCAACGCGGCCCTTTTAATTTGGCTCCCCGACCTGGACTCGAACCAGGGACCTGCGGATTAACAGTCCGTCGCTCTACCAACTGAGCTATCAGGGAATAGAAGAATTTGACATCTTCGTTAAACTTTTTACTGCATTTATTACATGCTGCGAATTCTGTGGCTCCCCGACCTGGACTCGAACCAGGGACCTGCGGATTAACAGTCCGTCGCTCTACCGACTGAGCTATCAGGGAACAGAGACAAAGATTATATGCGGCTTTGTTACTCTTGTCAAAAACTTTTTGCTGGAAAACTCTTGTTGACGAAGAATTTTTTAGCGTGGCGCACAGCCCTGTCTTTTGTTCGCAATGTGTCTGCGTCTTCACGCATGGTTTGCACTCAAGGCAGGGCTGTTCCGGTGTGATTACAAGACCTTGGCTATCGCATCAATTACGGCATTGATGTTTTTGCTGTTCAGCGCGGCGACGCAGATACGGCCGGTGTCTACTGCATAGATGGAGTTGTCGCTGCGTAGTGTTTCAACCTGGGCCTTGGTCAGGCCGGAGTAGGAGAACATGCCGCGTTGTTTGATGACGAAATCAAAATTGTGCGCCGGGGTTTTCTCTTTTAACTGCTGGACAAACAGCTGGCGCATTTCGCGGATGCGGACGCGCATGCCCGCCAGTTCTTGTTCCCACAATGCGCGCAATTCCGGTGTCGCCAATACCGTGGCAACGACCTGGCCGCCGTGGGTAGGCGGGTTGGAGTAGTTGGTGCGTATCACGCGCTTCAGCTGGGACAGCACGCGCGATGCTTCTTCGCCGCTTGCCGCAGCGATGCTCAAGGCGCCGACGCGTTCGCCGTACAGCGAGAAGGATTTGGAGAAGGAATTGGACACGAACAAGGCGCCGCCGGCTTCGGCGAAGCGGCGCACCACTTTGCCGTCGGATTCAATGCCATCGCCAAAGCCCTGGTAGGCCATGTCCAGGAAAGGAATCAGGCCGCGTTGCGTAACGACCTGGATGACTTCTGTCCATTGGTCGTCGGTCAGGTCGGCGCCGGTCGGGTTGTGGCAGCAAGCGTGCAGCAGCACGATGGAGCCGCTCGGCATGGTTTTCAGTGCGTCCAGCATGCCGGCGAAGTTCACGCCGCGGGTGGCTGCATCGTAGTAAGGGTAGTTGTTGACGACGAAGCCGGCCGATTCAAACAAGGCGCGGTGGTTTTCCCAGCTTGGGTCGCTGATCCATACTTGCGAGCTTGGCGAAAAACGTTGCAGGAAATCGGCGCCTATCTTCAATGCGCCTGTGCCGCCGATGGCTTGCACGGTCACTGCGCGTTTCTCTTGCACTACGGCACTGTCGGCGCCAAATACCAGTTCTTGCACCGCCTTGTCATACGCCGCCAGGCCTTCGATGGGCAGGTAAGTGCGCGGAGCCAGCTTTTCCATCAGGATAGCTTCGGCCTTGCGCACGCATTCCAGCAGGGGGACCTTGCCGTTGTCGTCATAATAGACGCCTACGCCGAGGTTGACCTTGGCAGGATTTTTGTCGGCATTGAAACCTTCCGTGATACCCAGGATAGGGTCGCGCGGGGCCATTTCTATGGCGGAAAACAAGGGGGAAGAAAGAGGAGCGTTCATCGTGATAGTATGGAAAATTATCTAATAATGCAGGTTGATATAATGCTAAAGAAAAGCCGGGTTATTGCAAATTTTCAAGAGTCGTCGCGCTGAGCAAAATTGTGCCCGGCGACAGGATTGCCCTCATTGCGGGAACGAACGATTTGATTTGCAAAGGCGGCTCCGGCCTGGAGTGAAACTATCGTGGCCGGGCAACCGTACTTCACTCAAGCGGCGAATCTTGTAAACTCGCAGACCAAAGATAGCCCTGTGCAGCAGATTGATAAATCTGAAATTGATCAGAGGTTCCACATTCCAAAGCGTATTTTAGCAAAGGTAAGACTAAATGGCTGATTTATCAGAGGTTTCCAATAATGCCGATGAAGCAAAGTTTGTAACTTTTCCCGATTCGCCGTATCAATTATGTCAACTGTTTCCGCCGGCAGGTGACCAGCCTACCGCCATTGCGAAGCTGGTAGAGGGCATAGAAGACGGCTTGTTCTTCCAGACCTTGCTCGGCGTCACCGGCTCAGGCAAGACGTATACGATGGCGAACGTGATCGCCCGGACAGGGCGGCCGGCAATTATTTTCGCACCCAATAAAACACTGGCGGCGCAGTTGTACAGCGAGTTCCGCGAATTTTTCCCGCGCAATGCGGTGGAATATTTCGTCAGCTACTACGACTACTACCAGCCGGAAGCCTATGTGCCGCAGCGCGACCTGTTCATAGAAAAAGATTCCGCGGTCAACGAGCATATCGAACAGATGCGCTTGTCCTGCACCAAGTCGCTGATGGAGAGGCGGGACGTGATCATCGTCGCCACCGTGTCGGCCATCTACGGTATCGGTAACCCGAACGAATACCACCAGATGATCCTGACCCTGCGCGCCAAGGACAAGGTCAGCCAGCGCGACGTGATCGCGCGGCTGATACAGATGCAATACACGCGCAATGAAGTCGATTTCGGGCGCGGCACTTTCCGCGTGCGCGGCGATACGATCGATATTTTTCCGGCAGAACATGCCGAGCTGGCGGTGCGCGTCGAGATGTTCGACGACGAGATCGAGAACCTGCAATTGTTCGACCCGCTGACCGGCCGCATACGCCAGAAGATCCCGCGCTTTACGGTCTATCCCGGCTCGCATTACGTGACCCCGCGCGCGACGGTATTGCGGGCGATAGAAACGATCAAGGATGAATTGCGCGAGCGGCTGGAATGGTTCCGCAAAGAGAACAAATTGATTGAAGAGCAGCGGCTGGAGCAGCGCACCCGCTTCGACCTGGAAATGATGACCGAGATCGGTTTCACCAAGGGCATTGAAAACTATTCGCGTCACCTGAGCGGCGCCAAGCCCGGCGAACCGCCGCCGACCCTGGTGGATTACCTGCCTGCCGATGCATTGATGTTCCTGGATGAATCGCATGTGCTGACCGGACAGTTGAACGGCATGTATAACGGTGACCGCGCGCGCAAAACCAATCTGGTGGACTACGGCTTCCGCTTGCCTTCCGCACTGGACAACCGGCCTTTGAAATTTGAAGAGTTTGAAAGCAAGCTGAGGCAGACCGTATTTGTGTCGGCTACGCCGGCGGAATATGAAAGAACGCATTCCGACCAGGTGGTGGAGCAGGTGGTGCGTCCTACCGGCCTGGTCGATCCTATGATTTTGGTGCGCCCGGCATTGACGCAGGTGGACGATCTGATGTCGGAGATCACCATGCGCGTGAAGAAAAATGAACGCGTGCTGGTGACGACGTTGACCAAGCGCATGTCGGAGCAGTTGACCGAGTTCCTCGGCGATAACGGCATCAAGGTCAGGTACCTGCACAGCGATATCGATACGGTGGAAAGGGTGGAGATCATCCGCGACCTGCGCCTGGGCACCTTTGACGTGCTGGTCGGCATCAACCTGTTGCGCGAGGGCCTGGATATTCCCGAAGTATCGCTGGTGGCGATCCTGGATGCGGACAAGGAAGGCTTTCTGCGTTCAGAGCGCAGCCTGATACAGACGATAGGGCGGGCCGCCCGCAACCTGAACGGCATGGCGATCCTGTACGGCGACAAGATCACCGACTCCATGCGCAGGGCGATCGATGAAACCGAGCGCAGGCGCAACAAGCAGCTGGCGTTTAACCAGGCCAATAACATTACGCCTATCGGCATCAAGAAACAGATCAGGGATTTGATCGATGGCGTGTACAGCCAGCAGGAAGCCAGGGAGGAACTGGCGGTGGCGCAAGAACACGCCAAGTACGAAATGATGAGCGAGAAGCAGATAGGCCGCGAGATCAAGCGTCTGGAAAAACTGATGCTGGACCATGCGAAGAACCTGGAGTTCGAAAAGGCGGCGCAGGTGCGCGACCAACTGGGGCATTTGAAGGACCAGGTCTTCGGCCCCGGCGGCCACGACAATATTGCTTCGCTGGCGGGTAGATAAGCAGTTGGCGGGCTTCCTATGTGAAAAGGGAGCCCGCGCGTGACTCAAGCAGCGCAATCAGTTCCGGTTGCATGAATTGGTAATTGTCCGGGATGCCCAGGCACACGATCTTCTTTCCTTTCAGATGGCGCCCGTACTGGCGATTTAGTTTTTTGCGGTGCACCTCTTCCATCACCACGATCAGGTTGGCCCATGCCAATTGATCACTGGACAGCGGTGTGGCCGCGTCATCGGCAAGACCGGCCGAATCGGTTTCCACATTTGGCCAGCGGGAAAATACTTGCTCTGCAGTGGGGCTGCGCAATTTATTGCGGCTGCAAATGAACAGAACGCGTTTCATATGACCCCGTATTGATTGATTGCAAATCGAACGCGAAAAGCGGATTTGCGTCACGGCAAGCCTTTGTGGCGCGCTGACAGCACGGGCTTGCAAGAAATGACGGCAATAAATGTAACACAGGCCATGTAGTAACCGGCGATTACCCGCTGAGTCTCAATCGGGCGAACAATATCAGGGCGCGTTGACCTATTCCAAAAATAAGCTATCAAGGAGACATCATGGCTGCCAAAAATCTTTTATTGCTGGTCGGAGATTTCGTCGAGGACTATGAAACGATGGTGCCTTACCAGGCTTTGCTGGCGGTCGGGCACAATGTGCACGCGGTCTGCCCGGACAAGAAGGCCGGCGATTTTGTCGCGACGGCGATTCATGATTTTGAAGGGCAGCAAACGTACACTGAGAAGCCGGGGCACCGTTTCAGCATCACGCATGACTTCGACAAGATCGATCCTGCGGCCTACGACGGCCTGGTGATTCCCGGCGGCCGTGCTCCTGAATATCTGCGCTTGAATGCCAAAGTGATCGACCTGGTCCGGCATTTTTCCCAGGCGAAAAAGCCGATTGCCGCCGTCTGCCACGGCGCGCAGATACTGGCTGCAGCGGGCGTGCTGGACGGCGTGCGCTGCTCAGCCTATCCAGCCTGCCGTCCGGAAGTGGAGGCCGCGGGCGGACACTATGCCGATATCGCCGTGACGGAAGCCGTGACCGACCGCAATTTTGTCACTGCTCCCGCATGGCCTGCACATCCGGCGTGGATCTCGCAATATCTGAGCCTGCTGGGCACCAAAATTTCCCTGTAGTACAGCGTGGGGCAGTGGAGTTGGGCGAGGTATATAATTGACAATGTTTCGCTTCTTCCCCACAGTCGGGGGCATGCTTCCTGCCTCCAGGCAGCCTGTTCCTCTAGGAGTGCTGTATGTGTGAAATTTTCGTTAAAGCCGATCCCGCACTGTATCAATCTCGCGCCCGTTCTATTCGCCTGCACGGTGCCGTGACGTCGGTACGCCTGGAGAACCTGTTCTGGCAGGTATTGCAGGAAGTCGCCGAGCGCGACGGCATGAATACCAATCAATTGATTACCAAGCTATACGATGAACTGGCCGGGTATCGCGGCAGCGTCGATAATTTTTCATCGTTCCTGCGCGTGTGCTGCCTGCGCTATTTGTCGCTGATGGTCGATGGGGATATTTCCACCGACAAGAATTTGCCGTTGGCAGGAATGCGGGCTGCAAAATTACCCGCAGCTGAGGGTTTTCTTGCCATGCATGCCGGCTGAATGCCTACCCTGAATAAACAATGCCGGGCTAGCCCGGCACTGTTTATTTTGGTTTAGTTTTCAGCGATGCGTTTGGCGATGTGCGCCAGCGCTTCTTCCACCTGATCGATCAGGATCAGGCACAGATCGCCTTCCGACAAGCGACCCATCGCGGTGTCTATCGCAATGAATTCGCCGTTGATTTCATCCACCAGCTTGGTGCGGCGGGCGTTGACCAAACCCTCCCTGAGCAAGGCTACCACTTCGCCATCGGCGCGGCCGCGCTGGCATTGGTCCTGGTACAGCACGACGTCGTCAAAGGCCTCGCCAAGGATTTCCGTCTGCTGGCGTATGTCCTGGTCGCGGCGGTCGCCGGCGCCGCTGATGACGACCGAGCGGCGCTTGGCCGGCATGCTTTCTACGGCGCGTACCAGGGCCAGGATGGCGTCCGGGTTGTGGCCATAGTCGGCAATCAGTGTCGCGCCGCGATAGTTGAAGACATTGAAGCGCCCCGGTGCGTTATCGCTTTCATTGGCAAAGGATTTCAGGCCGGCGCGAATCGCGTCCCAGTCTATGCCTACGCCCCATGCTGCCGCAACCGACGCCATCACGTTCTCTACCTGGAAGCCTATGCTGCCGTTGCGGGTGATCGGTATGTCGGCCAACGGGACTACGTGCTTGGCTTTGCCCTGGGCGGCCACCAGGTGATCGCCGTCTATGTAGACGACACGGTGGCCCTGCGCCCGGTGGGCTGCCATTTCAGGCAATTGCACGTCGCTGGCGAAGAAAGTGACGGAGCCTCGGCAATTGGCGGCCATGCCGGCCACGATAGGGTCGGCGGCGTTCAATACCGCAACGCCGCTGTCGGCCACGTTTTGCACGATGACGCGCTTCAATACCGCCAGGTCTTCCACGGTGGTGATGTAGTTCAAGCCCAGATGGTCGCCGGAACCGATGTTGGTGACGACGGCAACCTGGCAGCGGTCAAACGCCAGGCCTTCGCGCAATACGCCGCCGCGCGCGGTTTCAAATACTGCCGCGTCGACGTCAGGGTGCAGCAGCACATTCCTGGCGCTGCGCGGACCGCTGCAATCGCCGGAGTCGATACGGCGGCCTTCGATGTATACGCCGTCGGTATTGGTCATGCCGGTGCGCAGGCCGCTGGCAGTCAGCAGGTGGGCGATCAGGCGCACGGTAGTCGTCTTGCCGTTGGTGCCGGTCACCGCAACGACGGGGATGCGGCCATCGTCGCCGTCTTCAAACATGGCGGAGATGATGGCTTCGCCGACAGGGCGGCCTTTGCCGTAAGAAGGTGACAGGTGCATGCGCAAGCCGGGCGCCGCGTTGACTTCGACGATGCCGCCATTCTGGTCTTCGATAGGTTTCAGCACGCTATCGCAGACCACGTCTACGCCGCAGATATCCAGGCCTACCATTTGTGCGGCAGCTACTGCGCGGGCGGCCACTTCCGGATGCACGTCGTCGGTGACGTCGGTTGCGGAACCGCCGGTGGACAGGTTGGCGTTATTGCGCAGTATGACCCGCTGGCCCTTGGGTGGGATGGAATCGGCGACATAGCCTTGTTTCGCCAGGCTGGCCAGCGCGATATCGTCAAAGCGTATCTTGGTCAGCGAGGTTGCATGGCCGGTGCCGCGGCGCGGGTCTTTGTTGACTTGCTCCACCAGTTCACGCACGGAATGGACGCCGTCGCCGACCACTTGCGGCGGATCGCGACGGGCAGCGGCAACCAGTTTATTGCCTACCACCAGCAGGCGGAAATCATTGCCGGGCAGGTAGCGCTCCACCAGGATATCGTCGCGGAATTCAATCGCGGCGGCATAGGCAGCATTCAGCTGTTCACGGGTGGTAACGTTGACCGTTACGCCTTTGCCCTGGTTGCCGTCCTTGGGTTTGACGGCGACCGGCAAGCCGATCTCGCACGCGGCGGCCCAGGCATCATCCACATCGGTCACCGAGCGGCCCAGCGGCACCGGCACGCCGGCAGCGTCCAACAATTTCTTGGTCAGTTCCTTGTCTTGCGCGATGGCTTCAGCGATGGCGCTGGTGCCGTCCATTTCGGCCGCCTGTATCTTGCGCTGGCGGCTACCCCAGCCGAACAATACCAGGCTGCCCTCGGTCAGGCGGCGATACGGGATGTTACGATCGACCGCGGCTTGCACGATGGAGCCTGTGCTTGGTCCCAGGCGCACGTCTTCATCCAGATCGCGCAATTGCGCCAGCGCGCCGGCCAGATCGAAAGGCTGGTCTTCCAGCGCCGCGCGGCATAGGGCTTCTGCCAGCTCCAGCGCCAGGCGGCCGACCGATTCTTCAGAGTATTCAACCACGACCTGGAAGATGCCCGGTTCCAGGGTTTGCGTAGTGCGGCTAAACGTGACAGGGCAACCGGCCTGCGCTTGCAGGCCCAGCGTAGTCAGTTCCAGCACATGCGCCATCGGGATGGCGTCATTGTGCCCGGTCGGCTGCAGGGGGCTGATTTCAGGGAAGCGGGCACGCAGGCGGACTTCAAAACCGGGCAGGTCGCCCACCGAAAGTTCTGCACTGGTGCAACTGACGATGGCCTCTACCGCGGTGTGATGGCTCCATAAGTTGGGGCCTCGCAGCGCCCGTATGCGTGATACTTCCATAAAACTTGATCCTCTATGTCAATGCCGTCAAAAGCCGCTCTTGCTATCGTCCCGCGCCTCCATCATTGTTGAGCGTGGCGATGTTGCTGCAGCTTTTTAAGATTTGTTTGCGGGCGGATTCTCATCGGCTGCTCAGCCTGGGAGAATTGCGCCCTTTAAGTGCCGTTAAATAAGCCTTGAAGCTGGCTGCTAATAGTCCGTTTTTTTCGGATTGGAATCAAAGGTCCTGAGGCCCGCGCCTATCAATTCAGGCGCGATGTCCAATGCCCAGGCGGCAGCCACCGCCGCGATGATGTTCTCCGGTTGGGCGGCCTTGGCCGGTTTCAGCGAAGACAGCGGCAGCAATGCCGTTTCCTCTGTACCGTTTGCCAGCACGATGCTGCTGTCGCGCAGGAAGACCACGCGCTCGCCGGCAGCGCGATGTTTAACGATTGCGTCCAACTCCGGGTCCAGTCCGTAGAAGATGACTTTGCCGTCGCACAATTCCGCCAGTTCGACCACGCGCGCATCGGCGGCGTTCAACACGGCGACGCCGTGCGGCAGGATCACGTCCACCTGGGTGCGCACCACATTGAACATCTGGTCCGCTTCATGGATGTAGAACTCGGCCAGGTCTGCATGGCCATCCATGTCGGTGACGACGCCCACTGTACATTTGTCGTAAGGCAGGCCCTCAGCCAGGATCATGCGGGCATTGCTTTCAAAGACGGCGGCTTGCACCGAGCGATTCAGCAGCAGGCGTTGTCCTGCATCCCAATTGATGCAATTGTTTTTGACGACCTGGCGGCTATCCAGGTACAGGCCCTGGCCGCAGGCGACGCCGACGTGCTTGCCGCTGATCTGTATCATGGAGGCGATCAGGCGCGAAATCAGGCTGGCGCCGTGCGTACCGGTGACGCCGACCACCGGGATGCGGCCGCTTTCCTCGTCTGCAAACAGGTGGTTGATGATGGCAGTGCCGATTGCGCGGGGCTTGCCTTCGGCCGGCTTCAAGTGGGCCAGCAGGCCCGGGCTGGCGTTCACTTCTATGATGGCGCCGCGCTGCTCTTCCAGCGGGCGGGATATGTCTTCCGCCACCAGGTCGATGCCGGCGATATCCAGGCCGACCACACGTGCCGCCAGCGCTGCGGCATGGGCCACGCTGGGGTGGATGTCGTCGGTGACGTCGATCGCCACATTGCCGTTGGGTTGTATCAGAACCTTCTGGCCGGCGACAGGAATGGAGTAGGCCGTCATCCCCTGTCTTTCCAGTTCCAGGATGATTTCAGCGCCTTTTTCGGGCGCCAGCGCGTTCAGCGGAGAGTCTTCGCCGGTGCCGCGGCGCGGATCGGTATTGATCTGGCTGTCCACCAGTTCGATGATGTTGGACTTGCCGTCGCCGGTGACCCACAATGCCTCGCCTTTGGCGGCGGCGATGACTTGCTTGCCGACGACCAGGATGCGGTGCTCGTTGCCGGTGATATAGCGCTCCACGATGACGCTCTTGCTGTCGCCCTTGCGGCTGGCTAAATGATAGGCGGCTTCAACGTCGGCCTGCGTCATCAGGTTTAGCGATACGCCGCGGCCATGGTTGCCGTCATACGGCTTGACGACCACCGGCAGGCCTATATCCTGTGCTTCTTCCCAGGCTTCTTCCGCGCTTCTTACCAGGCTACCTTCCGGCACCGGCACGCCGCAGGACTGCAGCAGCGATTTGGTCAGGTCCTTGTCGCTGGCGATGCTCTCGGCGATTGCGCTGGTGCGGTCGGTTTCTGCAGTCCAGATACGGCGCTGGCTGGCGCCGTGGCCCAACTGCACCAGGTTGCCGTCGGTCAGGCGTATGGAAGGGATGCGCCTTTCTGTTGCCGCCTCGACGATGTGGGCCGTGCTCGGGCCCAGACATAAAGAGTCCACCATGTCGCGCAAGACAGCGACCTCGGCATCCAGGTCAAACGGCGTGTCGTTGATGGCGGCCATCAGCAGATCGCGGCCGACGTTTAACGCAGCGCGGCCGACCTGCTCCTGGCGGGTGCGGAAGGCCATCTTGTAGACGCCGCGCTGATTGGTGGAGCGTGTTTTGCCGAAACCGGTGCGCATGCCGGACAGGTTTTGCAATTCCAGCACCACATGTTCCAGCACATGGCCGGACCAGGTGCCTTCACGCAGGCGCTCCAGGAAGCCGCCCCGTTCGCCGACGCCGCAGCGATGCTCTATCAGGCCGGGTAGCCATGCGATCAGGCGCTCATACAAACCGGGAAGGGTATTGGAGGGGAATTCTTCCAGCTCGCCTAAATCAAGCCATGCCTCGATCACCGGGCGGTAGGTCCAGATATTAGGTCCGCGCAAATGTGTTACACGGAGAAATTCTATGTCTTTCTTCTTCGTCGTCATGTATTTAGTTTCTTGATAACAGAATAGTTGATAAACGACTATCCCTTAATCTTTTAGAAGTTTCTTTCAAAATTGCCGGCGGGTCTGATTACCAATGCGCGACCGCAAAAATATTTTGAAAAAACCTTCTCAGATGGCTTTCCAGATGCAATGCAGGCCAATTTTCTTGGCTGAAACAAGGACGTTCCGAAACTCTTACTGTATACTTGCGCTTTAGCGCAAAAGCAGTTCATCCTCTTGGTCAGGTTTTTGTCTGATTATTTTCTTTCGATAGAATACCGTAAATTGCTGCTGTAGTGCCATGTCAACGAGACTCGCCCGTCGCTCGTTAGCGATGCGGATTGGCCAAGAGCCAAATCGGATTCCTTAATTTTTCAATATCCCTGCCCTTATCCGGGCCAGATATCGGGCATGAGCCCGTTTAATAATGACAACTAATCAACTAAGCCTCGATAATCCTCTCTATTCACTTCCTGAGCGCTGGCGCTCCGACCTGGAAAAACAACTCGGCGCAGAGGAAAACGTTTTAAGTGCGGTTGAGGTTGACCTGGATTCCAAACTGCGTTTCGTCAAGGGCTTGATCGTCGTCACCGAACGCCGCCTGTTGAGCAAGGCGCCCGGCGAAACGGTCTGGAAGGATTGGGCATTTTTTAAGGGCTTGCAACTTCGGCATCATGACCATGCAGGCGTCGGCCATCTGGAATTGCTGAACGAGAACGGCCGCCTGGCCAGCTGGCGTTTTACGCTGGGCCAGAATCTGCTGATGATACGTTTGCTCGACCAGTTCAAGGAGCAATTGCAAAGTCATGTGAGCGGCTTGCCGGTACAGCAGGCTGAACAAAATATCTGCCCCAGTTGCAAGGCTGTATTGGAGCCGGACCAGGAAGAGTGTCCGGTCTGCACCAAGGTGATCTACACGCCGCCATCGACCTGGACCCTGTTCCGCCTGTGGCGCTTTGCCAAGCCCTATCAATGGCAATTGCTGACCGGTTTCGTGCTGATGCTGCTGAGCACTGCAGCCCATATGATTCCATCCTATATCACGATGCCGCTGATGGACAATGTGCTGATCCCCTACCAGAGCGGCAAGCACGTGGATCCCATGCTGGTACCGATGTATCTGGGCGCCCTGGTCGGCGCGGCTTTCTTTGCCTGGATCCTGGGGTGGGCCAAGACCTATGTGCTGGCCCTGGTGTCGGAGCGCATAGGCGCCGATTTGCGCACCGCCACGTATGAGCATTTGCTGAAGCTGTCGCTGGAATATTTCGGCGGCAAGCGTACCGGCGACCTGATGTCGCGCATAGGCAGCGAGAGTGACCGCATCTGCGTATTCTTGTCGCTGCACCTGCTGGACTTCGCCTCCGACGTGCTGACCATCGTGATGACCAGCATCATCCTGTTCCGTACCGATCCCTGGCTGGCGCTGGTGACACTGGCGCCTCTGCCTTTCATCGCCTGGATGATACATATCGTGCGCGACAGGCTGCGCACCGGCTTTGAAAAGATAGACCGGGTCTGGGGCGAGGTGACCAATGTACTGGCCGACACCATCCCCGGCATACGCGTGGTAAAAGCCTTTGCGCAAGAGAAGCGCGAAGCGACCCGCTTCCGAGAAGCGAACAAGCACAACCTGGCGGTCAACGACAAGCTGAACAAGGTATGGTCGCTGTTTTCCCCCACGGTGTCCTTCCTGACCGAGCTGGGCTTGCTGGTGATCTGGGGCTTTGGCATATATTCAGTATCCAAAGGCGAGATTACCGTGGGTACGCTGACCTTGTTCATTGCCTACAGCGGCCGCTTCTATGGTCGCCTGGATTCGATGAGCCGCATCGTGTCGGTCACGCAAAAATCGGCGTCGGCGGCAAAAAGGATTTTCGATATCCTGGACCACGTGTCCAGCGTGCCCGAACCGACGCAACCGGTGCACCTGAAGGAAGTCAAGGGCCAGATAGACCTGCGCGCAGTCGGGTTCCGTTATGGCAACCGCGCGGTGAATCGCGGTATCAACTTGTCGATCAAGCCGGGCGAGATGGTCGGCCTGGTCGGACATAGCGGTTCCGGCAAGAGCACGCTGGTCAACCTGATCTGCCGTTTCTATGATGTATCGGAAGGCGCGATCATGCTGGACGGCGTGGATATCCGTTCCTTCCCGGTGGCCGAGTATCGCCGCAATATCGGCCTGGTGCTGCAAGAGCCTTTCCTGTTTTTCGGCACGATCGCGGAAAACCTGGCTTATGGAAAGCCGGATGCGACGCGGGAGGAGATCATAGCCGCCGCGCGCGCGGCGCATGCGCACGAATTCATTCTGCGCCTGCCGCAGGGCTACGACTCGATGGTCGGCGAGCGCGGCCAGGGCTTGTCAGGCGGCGAGCGCCAGCGCATCTCGATAGCCCGTGCCTTGCTGATCGATCCGCGCATCCTGATTCTCGACGAAGCGACGTCATCGGTCGATTCCGAGACGGAAAAAGAAATCCAGAAGGCACTCGACAACCTGGTCAAAGGCCGGACCACGATTGCCATCGCCCACCGTTTGTCTACTTTGCACAAGGCCGATCGCCTGGTGGTGCTGGATCGCGGCGTAGTGGTGGAAGAGGGTAGCCATGACGACCTGATGGCGCGCGAGGGTGCTTATTTCCGCCTGTATGAGGCGCAGGCGCGCAATGTGGACGTGGAAATGGCCGACGAGGAATAAGAATGACGACGACAAAATTTCAATTGAGCCGCAATGCGTTCGGCGAACTGATACTGACCGGCGAAGACGGCCAGGTGCACGAAAAAGTTAGCCCGGTGCGCGCTTTCCCGATCCAGGCGCCGGAAGACGGCATTTCCATGGTGCTCAGCGACGGCAAGGAAGTCGCGTGGATAGACCGCTTGTCCGATCTGTCGGAAGCCAATCGGGTGTTGCTGGATGAGGAGCTGGAGGGGCGCGAATTCATGCCGGAAATTCAGCGCATCGTCAGCGTGACCAGTTTCGCCACGCCGTGTACCTGGCAGGTGGAGACCGACAGGGGCGATACGGAATTCGTGCTGAAGGGCGATGAAGACATCCGTCGCATAGGGGCCGCATCGCTGTTGGTGGCCGACAATCACGGCATCCATTTCCTGATTCGCGATATGTTTGAAATTGATAAACATAGCCGCAAGATCCTGGATCGCTTCCTGTAATCAAACCGGGCTGCGCGTAACTTTTCCTGCCGCGCGTTCTCCGGCGGGATGCGCTGCAGGTTCAGTCGTGCGCCCTGTCAGGTGAACTGGATATCGGCCGCATTGACGGCGCTGATTTTCGGGCCGAAGCTGCTGATGTCCGGCAGCGTGGCATTATGGTGCCGGCGTATCTGTCCGGCAGTAGCGTGCGCTTTGTCGTGTGTCGTATGCGCGTCGGCAGCGAGGATGACCTCATATCCCAAAGCTGCCGAACGGCGGGTCGTGGTATCCACGCAAAATTCGGTCGCGTAGCCGCACAGCACCACTTTTTGCACCTCCAGCGACAGCAGCAATTCTTCCAGATCGGTTCTCAGGAAAGAGTCCGGCGTAGTCTTGCGAATGCGATGGTCGACGGCTTCGGCGTGTAACTGCTGCTGCAGGTCCCAGCCTGGCGTACCGTATTTCAATTCGCCTTCAGCGCGTTCATGATGGACAAAAATCACGGGCACATCGGCAGCGCGGGCCCTGGCGGTCAAGCCGTTGATACGGGCGACGACCGCATCGGCTTCCGCCGGTCGGGGTTCTGCGTCGAAAAGACCTCTTTGAACATCAATCACAATCAGTGCGGATTTCATCATTTTCCTTGATGGCATGGTCGATATTTTCGGATAGCTTTAAGCTTGGTAATTATAGCCGTACAGCCTGGTTTCCTTGGTCTCGCCCTTCAGCACCACCAGCTGCTCCAGCTTGAAGCCCAGCGCTTCCAGCAGAGTGTACGAGTCACGATTGTCGGGCGCGGTGATGGCCACCAGCCGCTTGAAATCGAAACGGTCTTTGCCATGCTTCAGCACAGCTGAGGCGGCTTCCCGCGCATAGCCCGAGCCCCGGAATTGCGGCAGGAAAGCGTAGCCGATATCGACGTCTTCCAGCGAGTCGCGCTTGATCAGCCCGCACAAGCCCATCGCTGTGCCGTCCTGTTTGCGTTCGACCACATACAGGCTGAAGCCCAGCCTTTGATGCATATCCATCGGCCCGCTTTTTAAAGACTCGCGCGCTGCTTCTATCGTCCGGATGCCCTTGTCGC
This sequence comes from Undibacterium sp., assembly GCA_035487495.1. Classification (GTDB taxonomy): domain Bacteria; phylum Pseudomonadota; class Gammaproteobacteria; order Burkholderiales; family Burkholderiaceae_D; genus Undibacterium. The sequence goes on along the minus strand of DATHMC010000155.1, from coordinate 20,535 downwards.
CGATATTTTTGATCCATGAGGGGTCATTGATAAGTTCCAGGTAAAACTCTGCGTCGTCAATAGAGACGGTGCGCAGGTGCAATCTTTCAGTTTCGAGAATGATCATTTCGCTGCTTTCATCGTTGGTTGCCGATACGGCCGATATTGCCAAGCCAGGCCCTAATCAAGTATTGTATCTTTGGTAAGCAAAATTTGCTGAAGGAATTTTTCTTGGTCAGTAATACAAATTGCTGTACTTGCAGAGCAAGCATATTGTTTTATTTTCTTTGAGACCGACGATCCATGACCGCAAAATCATTGTTGCCCCTGGCTGGCTGCTGTCTCCTGTTGCATTGCGGAGCGGCGCTGGCTATCCAGGATTGCGAAATCAACCGGCAGCCGGTCAATCCGAATAATGGCTACACCACCGAAGGCAAGAGCTGCGTCATGCGCTGCAAGGATAAGGATAGCGGCGCGCTGTTGCGGGAGCAGGAAATCCGCAACGGCAAATTCATCGGCCTGGTGCGCTTTTACCAGGATGGGAAGCTGACGCAAGAGTATTCAGTGAACGACAAGGGGAATCGCGACGGCGTCGCTCGCGAGTTTGCCGCTAACGGACAGATGTTGCGCGAAGAGAATTATGCAAACGGCCAGCAGTCGGGTATGGCGAAGAACTTTCATAAAAATGGAAAACTGCGGCGCGCCACTTTTTATGGGCTTGGCAATAGCGAGCAAGCCTATGCGGAATTCAATGAGGGAGGTCAGTTGCGCGAACTGCGCTGTTCGGACAAGGCGGTATTGGCGCCGGTTGTGGATGATGGCGCCCTGTGCGGGTTTGCCAGGACGCCGGTGACGATAGAATTTTTCAACGATAAAGCCGAGCTGCGCGCCCGCGCTACCTATGACGCCGGCAAGCGCGTGCGCTACGAAACGCTGTGGGATAACGGCAAGACCAGCCAACTGGAAGAAAACAGCAATGGCCGCCGCATAGAGCGCAGCTTTTCCAGGGAGGGCATCAAGCGTCGCGAGCTTGTCTCCAGGCTGGGAGGGAAATATCCGATGAAGGAGCGTCAACAGGAGTTTTCCGAAAGCGGCACGTTGTTGGATGACAGGCAATGGATAGACGGCGAGCTCAGCGTAGAAAAACATTTTTTCCTGAACGGGCAGTTGCGATCGCTATCCGAAACCCTGGAAGACGGCAAGCAGCGTAGCGTCAACATCAAGAACTATTACGATAGCGGCATACTGGCCGGTGAGGAGCACTACCTGAAATCCGGAACAGGTGGATACCGGCAACAAGCAATCGGCACCCACAAGTCTTATAACCAGCGCGGAATGATGGTTGCCGCATCGACCTATGATGGGCGCGGCCGCCTGAAGCATGAGCGCAGTTGGGATGATGCCGGCAGGCTTATCCGTGACGACGAGGTTTTTGAGGATGGGTCGCGCAAGGCGTATGCAAAATGAGTTGATACCGAGCGCCGGCTAAGGCAGCATCGCCGATAACTCTTGCGCCCCATTCTGCAACACCGCCAGAAAATCCTCGCGCATGCGCTTGCTGCTGATCCTGGTAGCCTGCGCGCTGACGTTTAGCGCGGCAGTTACCCTGCCTGATGCGCCGCGCACGGGCACCGCCATCGAGCGCAAGCCTATCTCCAATTCTTCCTCGATGATCACATAGCCGTTCTGGCGGATGGTGGCAAAAATTTCCCTCAGTTTTTCCTGCGACACGACGGTTTTGTCCGTGTAGGCGCGGAGCGTCACGCTACTGAAATATTGGGCAAGGGCGTCCTCGGGCATATGCGCCAGGATCACCCGGCCCAGCGAGGTGCAGTAGGCGGGCAGGCGGCTGCCTACGTTCAGCGCGACCGACATGATGCGCGAGGTGGCGGAGCGCGATACGTACAGAACTTCATTACTGTCCAGCACCGCCAGCGAGCAGGATTCATTCAGCATGCGGCTGATATTGTTCAGGCAGGGCTGGGCGGAAACCGCCAGCGGCGTTGACGACAGATAGGAGTAGCCCAGGGTCAGCACCTTGGGCGTCAGCCGGAAATTATGCGCCTCGGAATCAGCGTAGCCGAGTTGCTTCAGCGAATGCAGGCATCGCCGCACTGCAGCACGCGGGATGCCGGTCTTGTGGCTGATCTGCGAGATCGTCAAGGTCCTCTGCTGGTCGCTGAAGGCGCGAATCACCGCAATGCCGCGTGCCAGCGAGGACATGAAATTGGGGTCGCCGGTCATTGCATCTATTTCTTCCGAGATGGTCGGGCCGGATTTCGGGGAGGCTGTGGAAGTAGGCATGGCATTTCACGGTTTTACAAGTTTGTGCGGGGACCGCACACATTTTCCGGGCCTATATTGACGAATTCCGGCCCGCTTGCATACACTGAGTCTGTTCTATAAACAAACATTAGTGCGATTATCGAACAAATTCAAGTGGAAAAAATCTTTCCGTGTGAATTTTCACTCAAGCCAAGAGGCAACAATTGATCAATAAGATAGTTGAGTCGCTACAAGCGGCAGTCGCGAATATCCATGACGGTGCGACGGTCATGATAGGCGGATTCGGCAATGCAGGCATGCCCGCCGCACTGATAGACGCATTGATAGAGCAGGGCGCGCGTGAGCTCACCATCGTCAACAATAACGCCGGCAATGGCGAAACCGGCCTGGCAGCCCTGTTGAAGGCTAAACGGGTGCGCAAGATCATTTGCTCGTTTCCGCGCCAGGCGGACTCCCAGGTGTTCGACGCCTTGTATCGCGCCGGCGAAATCGAGCTGGAATTGACACCGCAGGGCAACCTGGCGGAAAGGATACGCGCCGCCGGCGCCGGCATAGGCGGCTTCTTTTCGCCGACCGGCTACGGCACCTTGCTGGCCGAAGGCAAGGAGACCCGCGTGATCGACGGCAGGCACTATGTGCTGGAGTCTCCGATCCATGCGGACTTTGCGCTGATCAAGGCCTTGCGCGCCGACCGCTGGGGTAACCTGGTATATCGCAAGACTGCGCGCAATTTCGGCCCGGTGATGGCGATGGCCGCAAGATGCACTGTCGCCCAGGTCAGTGATATCGTGGAGCTGGGCGGACTGGATCCGGAGGCGATTATCACTCCAGGCATTTTTGTACAGCGTGTAGTTCAGGTAGGCCAGGCAGGCCGGGCGATGGAGAGCAAATGACTTATCAACGTTTAACCCGTGAACAAATGGCTGCCCGCGTTGCGCGCGATATTCCCGAGGGCGCCTACGTCAATCTGGGGATAGGCTTGCCGACGCTGGTCAGCAATTACCTGCCCAAGGACAGGGAAATCATTTTGCATAGCGAGAACGGCTTGCTGGGCATGGGGCCGACGCCGCTAGCCGGCGAGGAAGACGAAGACTTGATCAATGCCGGCAAGCAGCCGGTGACGCTGCTGGCGGGCGGGTCATACTTCCATCACGGCGATTCGTTTGCAATGATGCGCGGCGGCCACCTGGATATCTGCGTGCTGGGAGCCTTCCAGGTATCCGCCGACGGCGACCTGGCAAACTGGCATACTGGTGCGCCGGATGCCATTCCCGCCGTCGGCGGCGCGATGGATCTGGCGATAGGCGCCAAGCAGGTGCTGGTGATGATGGAGCACCAGACCAAGCAGGGCGACAGCAAAATTGTGCCGCAATGCACTTATCCATTGACCGGCATAGGCTGCGTGGACCGCATCTACACCGACCTGGCAGTGCTGGACGTGACCGCGGAAGGCCTGGTCGTGCACGAAATGATAGCCGGTTTATCATTTGATGAATTGCAGGCGGTGACGGCGGTGCCGCTGATTTCCGACTTCCAGAAAAAAGACGCATAAGGGACAGATGTCCCGGACCGCCCCTGAATTTTGAGTACCCACAGACTAGGATTGCGAAAAAATGATTGATGCCTTTATCTGCGATGCGATTCGCACCCCTATAGGCCGCTACGGCGGAGTTTTGAAAGATATCAGGGCCGACGATCTCGGCGCCATCCCTTTGCGTGCGCTGATGCAGCGCAATCCCAATGTGGACTGGGCTGCGGTGCAGGATGTCATCTTCGGTAATGCGAATCAGGCCGGCGAAGACAACCGCAATGTCGCCAGGATGTCCTTGTTGTTGGCCGGTTTGCCGCTGGAGGTGCCGGGGTCTACCGTCAATCGCCTGTGCGGTTCCGGCATGGACGCGGTCGGCACTGCGGCGCGCGCGATCAAGTCCGGTGAAACCGGCCTGATGATAGCGGGCGGCGTGGAGTCGATGACCCGGGCGCCGTTTGTGATGGGCAAGTCGGATAGCGCCTTTTCCCGCAACGCGAATATCTTCGATACCACGATAGGCTGGCGCTTCGTCAATCCGCTGATGAAGGCGCAATACGGCGTGGACGCGATGCCGGAAACCGCCGAGAACGTCGCCACCGATTACCGGGTAAGCCGCGCTGACCAGGACCTGTTTGCGCTGGCCAGCCAGAACAAGGCCTCGGCAGCGCAGGCGAACGGCACGCTGGCCGAAGAGATCACCGCGGTGAGCATTGCGCAGAAAAAGGGCGACCCCGTCGTGGTCGCGCAGGACGAGCATCCGCGCGCTACGTCTCTGGAAGCGCTGGCCAAGCTGAAACCCATCGTGCGCGCGGACGGCACTATTACGGCGGGCAATGCGTCCGGCGTCAACGACGGCGCTTGCGCATTGCTGCTGGCCAATGCGGAGGCGGCGCAAAAAAACGGCCTGATACCTAAGGCGCGCATCGTCGGCATGGCGACGGCCGGCGTTGCGCCAAGGGTGATGGGCATAGGCCCGGTACCTGCAGTGCAAAAATTGTTGCAGCGGCTGAATATGAAAATCGAACAGATGGACGTAATCGAACTGAACGAGGCTTTTGCCGCGCAAGGCCTGGCAGTGCTGCGCCAACTGGGCGTGCGCGACGACGATCCTCGTGTCAATCCCAACGGCGGCGCGATTGCGCTGGGCCATCCGCTGGGTATGAGCGGCGCCCGCCTGGTGACAACAGCGATGTATCAATTGCAGCGCACCGGCGGCCGCTATGCGCTTTGCACCATGTGTATCGGTGTAGGGCAGGGTATTGCGATTGTGATAGAACGAGTGTAAGCGCGAGTATATACGTTTGATTTCCCTGATTGGACACTAGTGGGTATGAAGAACAGCAGCAGCCTCACCTCCCTGATTTCCTCCACCGAGCCTATGCTTGCAGTGTTCTCGGACCACAATAGCGTCGCCTGCATGCTGGATGTGGAGGCAGCGCTGGCGCGGGCTGAGGCCGGCAGTCAGGTGATTCCCGCACAAGCGCTGGCCGCGATAGAGGCTGCGTGCGAGGTGGAGCTGATTGATCTCGCTTCACTGGCGCATGCAGCGGCGAGTGCCGGCAACCTGGCTATTCCGCTGGTCAAGCTGTTGACCGCCAACGTCGCCAAGGCAGACCCGGAAGCGGCTAAATACGTGCACTGGGGGGCGACCAGCCAGGATGTGATGGATACGGCGCTGGTGTTGCAATTACGGCAGGCTCTGGATTTGATCGATGCCGACTTGCTGCAATTGAATGCCGCGCTGGCAGCACTGGCCGAACGCCACCAGCACACGGTAATGGTGGGCCGTACCTGGATGCAGCACGCGCTGCCGGTCACCTTTGGCATGAAAGCGGCGGGCTGGCTGGACGGCATGTTACGCCATCGGAAACGCTTGTTCGACGTGCGGCAGCAAGTGCTGGTCGTGCAATGCGGCGGTGCGGCCGGCACCCTGGCCAGCCTCGCGGACAAGGCAGCCGGCGTGGCGGCAGCGCTGGCGGAAGAGCTGGAGCTCGGTTTGCCGGCCATGCCATGGCATGGCCAGCGTGATCGCGTGGCGGAAGTGGCCGCCGTGATGGGTTTGCTGGTAGGTTCTTTGGGCAAGATGGCGCGCGATATTTCCTTGCTCAGCCAGACCGATGTGGCGGAAGTGGCGGAACCGGAGCAGGCCGGTCGTGGCGGGTCCTCCGCCATGCCGCACAAGCGCAATCCGGTAGCTTGCGCGGTTGCCCTGGCGGCGGCGGTGCGCGTGCCTGGCCTGGTATCGACGATGTTGTCCGGCATGGTGCAGGAAAATGAGCGCGCGCTGGGCGGCTGGCAGGCCGAATGGGATACGCTGCCCGACATCATGCGGTTGGCAGCAGGCTCGCTGGCCCAGATGAAGCAAGTCGCAGCAGGCTTGACGGTGGATGCCGCGCGCATGAGGCGCAACCTGGATGCGACGCACGGCCAGATCATGGCGGAGGCGGTGAGCCTCGCGCTGGGCCGCAGCATAGGCCGCATGGCCGCGCACCAGCTGGTGGAAATAGCCTGTCGCCAAGCCTCCAGTCAGCAAAAACATTTGCGCGAAGTATTGGCCCAGGATGCGGTGGTGGCCGCGCACTTGTCAGGCGCCGAACTGGATAAGCTGTTCGATCCGGCGCTGTACACCGGCCAGGCCGCGGCTTTCGTCGATCAGGTATTGGCTGCCTGGAACGATCAGAAATAAATTGCTACTCTCAGATAAAAAATAGACCAGGAGGACGGTGATGAGTACAGGACGTATCAATTACCAGCTGGACGGGGCGGACGGGGCGCCGGTGCTGGTGCTGTCCAATTCCCTCGGCACGACGCTGGACATGTGGCAGCCGCAAATGCCGGCACTGCTGCCGCATTTTCGTGTATTGCGCTATGACGCGCGCGGCCACGGCCAGTCCTGGGTCACGCCTGCGCCCTACAGTATTGCGCAATTGGGCGGCGACGTGCTGGCGTTGCTGGATCAACTGGATATCCGGCAGGCGCATTTCTGCGGCCTGTCGATGGGCGGCATGATCGGCATCTGGCTGGGCGCCAATCATCCGGAACGGTTTTTGAAGCTGGCCCTGTGCAATACCGGCGCCAAGATAGGCACGTCGCAATCCTGGAATGCCCGCATCGACCAGGTGGTGCGCGAAGGCATGCAGGCGATCGCCCCTGCGGTGTTGGACCGCTGGTTCACTCCTGCCTATCGGGCAAAAGAGCCGCAGAATGTGGAAACCGTGCGGCAAATGCTGCTGCATGCCGACCGCATAGGCTATACCGGCAGCTGCGCGGCGATACGCGATATGGACCTGCGCGATGCTTTGACCGGCATCCAGTTGCCTGTGCTGGTGGTTGCCGGCATACATGACCAGTCCACGCCGCCGGAAGACGGCAAACTGATCGCTGAGCGCATCGGCGGCGCCCGTTATATTGAGCTGGAAGCCGCGCACCTGTCCAACTGGGAACAGACGGAGTTATTTAATCAGCATTTGCTTACCTTTCTGAGAGCCTGATATGGATGAACAAGAACGCTATGACAAGGGCATGCAAGTGCGCCGGGCGGTGCTGGGCGACGCACATGTGGACAGGACCAGGCAGAATATCAATGAACACAATGAAGAGTTCCAGAACCTGATTACTCGCTATGCCTGGGGCGAGATCTGGACGCGCCCGGGCCTGCCACGCCATACCCGCAGCCTGATCACGATAGCGATGATGGTCGCGCTGAATCGCCAGGAAGAATTGAAGCTGCACCTGCGCGCCGCGGCCAATAATGGCGTCAGCCGCGAAGAAATCAAGGAAGTATTGCTGCAGGCCGCGATTTATTGCGGCGTCCCGGCGGCAAATTCCGCTTTCCACCTGGCCGAGGAAGTATTCCAGGCGATGGATGCCGATGCCAAGTAAATGGCGCGGTCGATAAACCGATCGACGGCAAAATAAATCCCTTGCGAGCAGCTCACCCGACGCAGGTGACGGGCAGGGGTGTGCGATAAAAACATAAGGAGACAGCAAGTGCAAATTTTATCTACCGGAATAAAGAGGCTGCCGGCATGTTGAGCAACCTGGCCGGCGTTCTATTCGATGGCATCGCCTATGGCTCACTGCTATTCCTGATCAGTGTAGGCCTGTCGGTCACGATGGGGCTGATGAATTTTATCAACCTGGCGCATGGCGCTTTTGCGATGGTGGGCGGCTATGTCTGCGTCGTCGTGATGAACCGGCTGGGCATCCCTTTCCTGCTGTCGCTGCCGCTGGCCTTTCTTGCCAGCGCAATGGCGGGACTGGTGTTGGAGCGGGTCCTGTATCGCCGTCTATACAAAGCCTCGCATCTGGACCAGGTGTTGTTTTCGATAGGCCTGACGTTCATGGCGGTGGCGGCCGCCACCTATATCTGGGGGCCTAGCCAGCAACCGGTGAACCTGCCGTACTGGCTGCACGGCCAGGTGTCCTTGCTGGGGCTGGATGTCGGTGCTTATCGCCTGTTCCTGATCGGTGTGGTCGTCATAATCACTTCGGCGCTGGCTTACCTGATAGAACGTACCCGCTTCGGCGCGCAGATACGGGCCTCGGTGGATAACAGCGTCGCATCTGCCGGGCTGGGCATCAATGTCAGCCGTGTGTTTTCATTGACCTTTGCGCTGGGCTCCGGCCTGGCCGGGCTGGGCGGCGGCCTGGGGATCGACGTACTGGGGCTGGATCCTACTTTTCCGATCAAATACATGGTGTACTTCCTGCTGGTGGTCGCCGTCGGCGGCGCAGGTTCCATCAAGGGATCGCTGGTTGCTGCGCTGATACTCGGCATCTTTGACGTCGCCGGGAAATACTATGTGCCGTCGATCGGCGCTTTCGTGATCTACGCACTGATGGTGGTCCTGCTGATTTTCTTTCCGGCCGGCCTGATGGGGAGAAAATCATGAGCCAATTGCCGACTCTGCCGAACGACCGCTGGAGCAAGCTGGAAATCATGTTCTGGTTGCTCCCTGTCGCCTGTTTTTTTGTGTTTCCCAACTACTTGATCCTGGGTAGCCAGATCCTGATAGTCGGCTTGCTGGCCGTATCGCTGGACCTGATCCTGGGGTATGCCGGCATCGTGTCCCTGGGACATGCCGCCTTCTTTGGGCTGGGTGCGTATACGGCCGGGCTATTGTCTGTGCATGGCTGGGGCGAGCCGGTCAGCGGCCTGTTGATCGCCGCATCGGCGGCAGCCATTTTCGGCTTCCTGGTGAGTTTCCTGGTGGTGCGCGGGCATGACCTGACGCGCTTGATGGTCACGCTGGGCGTCGGCCTGATGCTGTACGAAGCCGCCAACAAGGCGGCGGTCGTTACCGGCGGGGTGGACGGCCTGTCCGGCATGACGATGTGGAAATTGCTCGGTTTTGAATTTGACCTGAACGGGCAAACTGCATATTGGTATAGCTTGATCGTGCTGTTTGTGTTGTTTGTGGTGCTGCGGCGCCTGGTGCATTCGCCATTCGGTTTAAGTCTGCGCGGCATCAGGGAGGGCGGCAAGCGCATGCCGGCGATAGGCGCCGATGTCAATCGCCAGCTGGTGACGATTTTCACCGTCAGCGCCGCCGTGGCCGGGGTTGCCGGCGCCTTGCTGGCGCAGACCACACAATTTGTCGGCTTGGATGTGCTGGGCTTTCCGCGCTCGGCCGAATTGCTGATCTTGCTGGTGCTGGGCGGCAGCGGACGCCTGTACGGCGGTCTGATCGGCGCCGCCGTATTCATGATTGCGCAGGACTATATCGCCGGCATCAATCCGGCCTACTGGCAGTTCTGGATAGGCTTGTTGCTGGTGTTGATCGTGCTGTTTGCGCGCGGCGGCGTGCTGGGCGGCCTGGACAGGTTGCGTTTACAGCTTGGCAAATCAGGAGGGCCGCGCGCATGAGCAGCAAGTCTATTGCACTGAGAACCGAGGGCCTGTCCAAGCAGTGGGGCGGCTTCAAGGCCAATACCGATATTTCGCTCTCCTTTGCGCAGGGCAGCCGGCACGCGCTGATAGGGCCAAACGGCGCAGGAAAAACCACCTTCATCAATTTGCTGACCGGATCTTTCCCTGCCAGTGCGGGCCAGGTCTTCCTCGGTGAAGAAAACATCAGCAAGCTGCCCCAGCACCAGCGTGTCAAGCGCGGCATGACACGCACCTTCCAGATCAATACCCTGTTCGCCGGCCTGAGCGTGCTGGAGTCGGTAGTGCTGGCGATTTGCGAGCAGCACGGAATCAGCCGCCGTTGGACTTCGACCGTCGCGCGGCAACATGCGGCAATAGACGAAGCGATGGCCTTGCTAAGCACATTAAAGCTTGAGCAGGACGCAGGCCAGATCACGTCCAGCCTGCCTTACGGCAAGCAAAGGCTGGTGGAGATTGCGCTGGCCCTGGCCACCAGACCCAAGGTCCTGTTGCTGGATGAGCCGGCGGCCGGCATCCCATCCGCAGAGAGCGCGGAATTATTCGACGTCATTGCCAAGCTGCCGCGCGATGTGACGATACTTTTTATCGAGCACGATATGGGCCTGGTGTTTCGTTTTGCGGAAAGGATTACGGTACTGGTGGGCGGCAAGGTGCTGGTCGAGGGCACGCCGGCTGAAATTGCGTCCGATCCTCGCGTCAAGGAAGTATATCTGGGAGAGGCCGGTCATGACTGAGTTGCTGAGACTGGAAAACGTCACCGCCGGCTATGGCGACTCCATCGTGCTGGAAGAAGTTTCCTTCAGCATGCCGCCGGGCGGCAGCCTGGCTTTGCTGGGGCGTAACGGCGTCGGCAAATCGACCCTGCTGGTCACCTTGATGGGCCTGACCAAATTGCACGGCGGGAAAATTCTGTGGCAGGGCAAAGACATCAGCAAGATGGCGAGTTACCAGCGTGCCCATGCGGGATTGGGCTGGGTACCGCAGGAGCGCTGCATGTTTCCATCGCTGACCGTTGAGGAGCATCTGACCGTGGTAGCGCGTCCCGGCCCGTGGAATCTCAACAAGATATATGAGACCTTTCCGCGCTTGCAGGAGCGTCGCAGCAACATGGGCAACCAGCTATCCGGCGGCGAGCAGCAAATGGTGGCGATTGCGCGCGCGCTGATGACCAATCCCAGCCTGCTATTGCTGGACGAGCCGATGGAAGGCCTGGCGCCGATCATCGTGCAGGAGCTGGCGCGGGTGATACGCCGCCTGATCAGCGATGAAGGACTGGCGGTGATTGTTGTGGAGCAGCATGCGAAACTGGCACTGTCCATGACCTGCAACGCGATAGTGCTGGAGCGCGGCAGGATAGTGCATCAGTCGGACAGCAACAGCCTGATCAATGATGCGGATACGCTGAGCCGTCTGGTCGCCGTGGCGGCGTGAGGATTGTCTGGAGCGCAGATGCGTCGGGATTAAATTAAAAATGCCAGTATCTTTTGAAGATACTGGCATTTTTTTAAATCTACGGGCGTCTACTTGCCGGTGTCTTTCATATCGACAAACTTGTCGAATTCCACGTTAAACAATTCCGACCCGACTTTTTCCACCTTGCGTACATACACGGTTTGTATGATGTCGCGGGTCGCCGGATCTATCATGATAGGACCGCGCGGGCTGTTCAGTTTCATGCCTTTCAGGATAGCCATCGCCTTGTCGCCGTCGATTTTCCCGTTCAGTTTTTTGCTGACTTCATAAATCGCCGCCATGCCGTCATAGGCTGCCACAGCCATGAAATTGGCGCGGCCGGCGCCAGGGTTCGCTTCGGCGAAATTTTTCAGGAAAATCTTGTTCTCCGGCGAATTGTGGTTGGCTGAATAGTGGAAGGTGGTGATCACGCCCAGCGTGGCGTCGCCCATCGCGGGCAATACGTGGTCGTCGGTCAGGTCGCCGGTGGCGATGACCTTGATGCCGGCTTCAGCCAGGCCGCGTTCGCGATAGCCTTTCATGAAGGCGACGCCTTGCTCGCCGGCTGGCACAAAAATGAATACCGCCTCAGGCTTGGCATCCTTGATGCGCTGGATAAACGGCGCAAACTCAGGATTGCGCAAAGGCACGCGTATCGATTCCAGGATACTGCCGCCGCCGCCGATGAAATTGGTCTTAAAGGCCGTTTCGGCATCGATGCCGGGGCCATAGTCGGCCACCAAGGTCACGACCTTCTTGATATGGTTCTTCACCGCCCAGGTCGCCATGGGGCCGGATACTTGCGGCAAGGTCATCGAGAAGCGGGCGATGTAATTGGATTTGGTCGTAATGATCGAGGTTGCCGCATTCATGATGATCATCGGTTTCTTGGCTTGCTCGGCGATCGGCGCTACCGCCAGCGCTTCCGGCGTCAAGCCGAAGCCCGCCAGGAAATCCACCTTGTCCCGGACCACCAGTTCCTGCGCCAGGCGTTTGGCCACGTCGGGAGCTGGGCCAGTCGTATCCTTGATGATGATTTCGATCTTTTTGCCGGCCACCTTGTCGCCGTACTGGTGCATATAGGCCTTGATCCCGCCTTCGATTTGCTTGCCGTAATCCGCAAATGGACCCGAGAAAGCAGCGATCACGCCTATCTTGAGTGTTTCTTCCGCATGGGCCGCGAAGGCGGACAGGCTGAGGGCGAGCGTGCTGGCTATAGGCAAAAGCCATTTTTTGAAGCGCATTGTTGTCTCCGATTTTAGATACTATTAATGTTGTATCAAGTTTAATTATTGTATTGCAGCCTTGCGCCTGCTTCTTATTTAATCTGATCCGATTGGCGCGACAAGACCGCTTATTTGCAGGATTATTATCAGCATACTACGTGCGATAGGCAACTTGTTGTGCGAATACCGAACATCATTTGCAGTATTTATGAATAATGGGAAACTCAATAAGAAATAATGAAAATCATCAAAACATGTGCTTATACCGTAAATTTCCATCATTTCCTGCTTATTCACTGCTTAATAAGCGAAAGTGAAATCAGTATTTTTATTGCAATTGTTTGTTCGCAAGCCCAGGTCCTCCCGTCACTTAAGGATCTGAGATATTTGCCATCCGTGTAAAATTCGCCTGCATGGCATCAAGAAGAAAAACGCCTGAAACCAACCAGCTCACTAAAGATAAATCCAAAAATGAAACTTGCTACTCTAAAAGACGGCAGCCGCGACGGCCAATTGATCGTTGTGTCTCGCGACCTGAAGGCGGCGCAAATTGCAGACGGCATTGCGCCCACGCTGCAGCGGGCACTGGACGACTGGAATTTTATTGCTCCGCAGCTGGAGCAGATGTATCTGCAACTGAATGCAGGCAGGGGCAGCAATACCTTCGACTTCGATCCCAAAAATTGCATGGCGCCGCTGCCGCGCGCCTTCCAGTGGGCCGACGGTTCTTCCTACGTCAATCATGTGGAACTGGTGCGCAAGGCGCGCCATGCCGAGATGCCGGACAGCTTCTGGCACGATCCGTTGATGTATCAGGGCGGCAGCGACGATTTTATCGGGCCCCACGACGATATCGTGCTGGGCTCCGAAGAGTGGGGCATCGATTTCGAGAGCGAGGTGGCGGTCATTACCGGTGATGTGCCGATGGGCGTCAAGGTGCAGCATGCGGCGGAGCACATACGCTTGCTGGTGCTGGTCAACGACGTGTCGCTGCGCAACCTGATTCCGGCAGAACTGGCAAAAGGTTTCGGTTTTTTCCAGTCCAAGCCTGCTTCCAGCTTCTCGCCGGTGGCCGTCACGCCGGATGAGCTGGGCGATGCCTGGAAAGACGGCAAGGTGCACCTGCCGCTGCGTTCTACCTGGAATGGCGTGCCGGTAGGCCAACCCAATGCCGGCGTGGACATGGTGTTTTCCTTCCCGCAGCTGATTACGCATTTGTGCAAGACGCGCAAGGCGAGGGCGGGAACCATCGTCGGCTCCGGCACCGTATCGAATAAGGACAGTGCTAAAGGCTATAGCTGCATCGCCGAAAAACGCGCGCTGGAAATGATCGCCGGCGGCGAACCGCAAACCCCTTTCATGAAATTCGGCGATACGATCAGGATAGAAATGCTCGACAAGAACGGCAAATCCATCTTCGGCGCGATAGACCAAAGCGTGACTGAAACCGAGGCTTAATTGGCGTATACGAAGGGAATCACCATGCACCGGCCGCATCGCTCATTGTTATCGGGTTTATCCGTTGCAGCTTTATGCCTGTGCTCGTCCGCGGCGCTGGGCCAGATCAGGATAGGCATAGACTTGTCCACTACCGGGCCGGCGGCGTCAATCGGCGCAAGCTCAAAGAACGCAATCTTGCTGTGGCCGAAGGAAATCGCCGGCAAAAAGGTCGAGTACATCCTCCTGGACGATGCATCGGACCCGGGTAATGCGGTGCGCAATGTGCGCAAGCTGATTGCGGAAGAAAAAATCGACATCCTGGTCGGCCCGAACACGACCCCGAATGCGCTGGCGCTGCTGGATGTGGTCGCGGAGAGCGAGACGCCGATGGTGGCGCTGGCGGCTTCGGCAGCGATCGTTGAGCCCATGGACGCCAGGCGCGCCTGGTCGTTCAAGATGCCGCAGAACGACACGCATATGGCGACGATATTGACGCAGCATATGGCCGACAACGGCATCAAGAGCTCAGCCTTTATCGGCTTTGCGGATGCCTATGGAGAAAGCTGGTGGCGCGAGTTTTCCCGGCTGGCGGAGCTGCGTAAAATCAAGATAGTGGCGAATGAGCGCTACGCGCGTACCGACACCAGTGTCACCGGGCAGATACTCAAGATCATCTCCGCCCATCCGGACGCAGTATTGATCGCCGCCTCTGCAACACCGGCGGTATTGCCGCAAAAGACCCTGGTAGAGCGTGGCTATACAGGACGTATCTACCAGACGCACGGAATTGCCAGCCTGGAGTTCCTGAAGGTGGGTGGCAAGGATGTGGAAAATACTCTGTTTCCCACCGGACCGGCGGTGGTTGCCAAACAATTGCCGGCTACCAATGCGGTAAAAAAGGTCGCACTGGATTTTACCCGCCGCTACGAGGCAGCCTATGGCGCGGATAGCATGACCCAGTTTGCCGCCGACGCCTGGGGCGCGTACCTGCTGATTGCGAATGCGGTGCCCGAAGCATTAAAGACGGCACAGCCCGGCAGCAGGCAGTTTCGGGTTGCATTGAGGGCTGCCCTGGAGCGCACCAGGAATCTGATTGTGCCGCAAGGCGTGATCAATATGAGTGCCACCGATCACGTAGGGTTGGATCAGCGCTCGCGGGTGATGGGCAAGATACAGGGGAACCGGTTTACCTATTCTTACGGCGGGTAAAGGCCCAGGCCCTGGCGCATTCCAGGACCTGCCGCCGTTGCCTGAGACGTCGGCACGCGGCCGGCGATGGAGTCGATCACTGCCGTCCCAGCTGGAAAAACACGCTCTTATTGCCGCCGTCGCCTATTGCAAAGCCCAGGTAAATAGGCCCGATGAAACTGCTGAATCCGGCAAACAGGCTGAGGCTCTTGCGGACTGATCCCAGCGAGATGTCGCTGCGCTTGTCCCAGGTGTTGCCAACCTCCAGTGAAGACCCCAAAAACAGGCTCTGCCCGGCGAGGTCGAAATTGACCGCGCGCAGCAAGTAGGTAGCGCTGCCGTACAGTTTATAGTTGCCGGCAAACTGGTCCTGCTGATACGCAGACAATTGCTGGAAGCCGCCTAAGGTCGATCCCAGGCCCCTGATTTCATCGCCGGCCTGGAACAGGCCGGCGGCGCTGAATTTCAGGTTGATGCTGTGGCGGCCGGCGCTGTGCGCCCACAACGCATTCGCTTCCAGTTCCTGGTATTTTCCCTGGGTCTGTTCCAGGCCGAAAAACACGCGGGAGTCGAGTTTATAACCGTCGCGCGGAAACACAGGTGCGTCCAGCTGATCGATCACAAAGGCGGCTTTTAATCCTACCTGCTTCAGCTCCGCACTGGGGAGCGGCATCAGGTTGATGTTGCCGTCTTGGCCCACAGACAGCAGCCCTCCGATAGAGGGGCGTACATAATGGCGGCTGGCGCCGACGCCTATGCGCGCTTCACCCAGCGTGCTTTGCGCGCCCAGGGGAATGCCGAGATCCAGCCCTATCTGTTCCGAGCGCAGGCTGTATTCGGCGATACGCGTATTGCCCTGGTACAGATTGCGGTTGCTTTGCCTGAAATCCACGTAGGGCGCAACAAACATGCCTTCGCGTTCAAACAGGGGCTGCCGCAGCTCGCTATGTGCAAATAAGGTGTTACCAAACTCCAGGTCATTGCGCCACTCCAGGCCGCCGGCAGTCAGCCATGGGCGGCGATGCCCTATCTGCAGGCGGTAGCCGCCGTTGCCGTCCAGCCCGCTGGATAAAGCCAGGCCAAACCGCAGGAAATGCGGTCCCCAGTTGCGGCCGTTGGCGTTGATGCGCACACCGTAGTCGCCGTCGCGCTGCACCAGTTCATGATTGATGCTGTCGTATTCGCGCGAATTGTTCAGGATGGTCAGTTTGCGATTGATTTCTTCGGCGTTGTAGATGCTGCCGATTTTGATGCCGAGCTGCCTGCGGATGTCGGCTTCCGGAACCAGGCCGTTACTGGCGATATCGACAAAGCCTATTTTGATCGTCGGCAGTTGCGGATTCAGGCGCGCCTGTTGCTGGGCGACATACAAGTGCGGAGGCAGGCTGAGCGCGGACAGTTTGGCCTGGATTTCCAGCGCGGCTTTTTGCCCCATGACAGAGGCTTCCGCCGAGCGGCCAAAATCCATGAAGGAAATGGAACCCAGGTCCGGCTCTATCAGGATGTCGGTGCTATGCAGGCTGGCTTTTTGCGCTTCCACGTTTTGCTCGGTCAGGATATTGACCATTTGCTGGCTGATATTGAAAAAAGTCTGCAATTGGTCGCGCGGCAGCAACGGAGTACCGATATTGACTGCAATGACGATGTCGGCCCCCATGCTGCGCGCGATATCGACCGGCAGGTTGCGCACCAGCCCGCCGTCGGTCAGCATGCGGCCGTTGACCTGTATCGGCGCAAATACGCCCGGCGCTGCCATGCTGGCACGGATCGCCGTATGCAAAGGGCCTTTATCAAACACCACCATCTTGCCGTTTTCCAGGTCCGTGGCTACTGCACGAAAAGGGATGGGCAGGCGATCGAAGTCAATATTGGACGGTATCTTTGCGGTCCAGTTTTGCAGCAGCTCTAAAAATTGCGTTGCCTGCACCACGCCGGTAGGCAAGCGCACGCCGTTATTGCTAACGCCGACCGTAGCACCCAGCGGGTATTGTTCATCTTCCTCGCGCAAGGGCTGGGGCAGGGCTCGGCGATCTACCCGGTCAAGCGCAATATCATTCAACTTCAGCGCATCCAGCCTTTGTTCTATCTCGGTGGCAGACAGACCAGCCGCATACAGGCCGCCGACCACCGCGCCCATGCTGGTGCCGGCGATGCAATCGATGGGGACGTTCAGGGCTTCTAGCGTCTTTAGCACCCCCACATGGGCAAAGCCGCGCGCTCCGCCACCGGACAGGGCCAGGCAGATCTTCGGTCGTTTGACGCTGGGCGTCGTACTGGGTGTTACGGGGTCTTGAGCGTGTGCCGCCGCGGTCAGCAGCGCGAGCGAAACGAGGACGGAAAAACAAAATTTTTGCATGGGGGCTGGAGAAAGGTGTATTGCCGGTACTTTACAAGATATTACTGCCTAAAGTAAGGAATCCAGATGCGCGCGACGCTCAAAATGGTTTTTGAGTATAATTCCCGAGCCGAATAATTCGGTACGTAGTACGTCTTCAGGGCGGGGTGCAATTCCCCACCGGCGGTAAGTCCAGCGGTATTTTTGCCAGGACAAGCCCGCGAGCGCTCGTATAAGGAAACGCCAGGTCCGTGATGGATTTTGCCGTTTTGTTGTATGGGGTCAGCAGATCTGGTGTGATTCCAGGGCCGACGGTCATAGTCCGGATGAGAGAAGATGTGCCATGCAGCAGCGCTGCCATAGTTTTTACTATGGCCGGCTGTGTCTGGCTATTCAAACTGTTCCCCTGAAACGTCTTTTGCTAATCTTTGCCGGAGCGTTTCAATCATGACCAACTTAGTATCCATTCCTGCTTCACCTTCTTCCCATACGAAAAATAGCGGTACGGCGCCGACGCCGCAGCCGGCGTTTGCCGAGCGATTGCGACGGGCCCTGTCTGACATGCGCGAGGGCCGTCCTATATTGCTGATGGACGATTTCGACCGTGAAAACGAAGCGGACCTGATCATCGCCGCAGAAAAAATCACGACCGAATCCATGGCGATGCTGATCCGCGATTGCAGCGGCATCGTCTGCCTGTGCCTCACCGACGACAGGCTGCAGCAACTGGATTTGCCGCCTATGGTGGCCAACAACGGCAGCCGCTATGGCACCGCGTTCACTGTCACCATAGAAGCCCGGCAGGGGGTGACGACCGGCGTATCGGCGGCGGATCGCGTGACGACCGTGATGGCGGCGATTGCCGACGGCGCGCAAGCGCAAGACCTGGCGCGCCCGGGCCACGTGTTCCCGCTCAGGGCGGCGCCGGGCGGCGTATTGAGCCGGCGCGGGCATACTGAGGGTTCGGTAGACCTGGCAATGATGGCAGGCTTAAAGCCGGCGGCAGTGCTGTGCGAGCTGATGAACCCGGACGGCAGCATGGCCAAGGGCGATGAAATTATCGCCTATGCGAAAAAACACGACCTGGTGATGCTGACTATCGATGAACTGGCGAATTATCGCTTGCAGCAGGCTGCCTGATGCGCAAAGCCTATCCGGGATGCCGAATATCCCGGATAGGCACAGCGTTTAAGCGTCTGGGGTGCTCACGTGGACAAGAAAAAACCATGGCCAACCCTTCGCTTTGTTATGCAAGGCTCGCCGCAAACGAGGCTTGTATTTACTCGAACTTGATAAAAGTCGCCGACGACCACACCTTGCTGTCGTCGCGCTGGCGGCCGGAGAAGTACACCGGCCTGTGGCCGAAAATTGCGTTTTCCGCAGCGACTTGCAATGCGCCTTCAAGTTCCACAGGCAAAGCTTTTTCTGTCAGGCGCTCCAATGCGAGGAATAGTTCGGTGCCGCCCAGATCCAGCCTCAATCCGCCTTCGTCCAGCAGGTCGGCGCCGCCGACTTCCCAATGAAAATCCGGTTGATGCACAAAAGGATTGCGCTTTAGCGGATCGCCGACCTTGACGTAGCTGTCTATCGTCCCTTGTACGGTAATGGTGCTGTTGCGCAAATTGCTGATATCGATTTCCACACTGTCGGCGTCGCCGTAGGTATCGCTGCGGAAGCTGATCTCGGTCGGGCCGGAACGCCAGCAACCTTCTTCGCTGTGCTCAAAGCCGCGCGACTGGACCCGGTTGATGGTGCCGTTACGTATCGTGATGCTGCCTTTCCACACCGCCCAGCGGTAGCGGTCCGGGATGCGGGCGCCGCCCCAGCGCAGGCGGATCAGCCGGTCCGAGTAACCCAGTTCCTGATGCAGGTTGCGCTGCCACAGCAAGCCGTTGTGGTCATAGGCGGCAATTTCCTCCCAGCCGGCTTGCCCGAGGAAGTGGTAAGCCAGTCTGGCGTCTCCGCGATGGCTGAAGGCGTCGCCCTGGATATGCTCGCCGCAGCGCACCAGCAATGCAGTGTGTTCGCCGGTGGTGGCCCAGGTATGCCGTGCGCGTAGCGCCTGGCCTATGCTGCGCCTGTCCAGTTGCCCGGCTATCACGCCGGTCAATCCGCCATGCACGCCAAAGACCTGGGTGCCGGGCGGACCGCCGCCGGGGCGCCCGCGATGTTCGTCGCCGGACGCCGCAACGCCGATCTGGTAGCCGCGCTGGATTACGTCCTGGTACAGCCAACCGAAATGTCCCCAGCTGGAGGCGATTTCCACCAGGCGCTCCAATTCGGGATGATGCCAGTCGGGAATGTAGCGGCGTCCGCCCACATGCGGCATGATCAGGTGCTGCTCGGGCGCATCTATATACGCGGCCCACAGCTCCTCTACCGGCCAGCGTCCCAGTTTGACGGCGCTGCCCTTCATGTCTTCATTCCAGACGAAGGTGCGGTTATGCTCGCCGTGCTGGTTGTAGGGAAAGCCCGGTTTGCCGTCGCCCAGGAACACGACATTGTGGTCGCCGCCAGCGGTCGAACTGCCGCACCATTCCTGCACCGGATAGCAGACAAACTTGCCGGGCTGATTAAACTCTTCCGCGGTGGCGACACCCAGTTGCCAGTTTTCATCGGTAATCTGGAAGTCGTTCGCGGTATAGCCCAGCACGTCTATGCCGCCGATGTCGCGCGCATAGGCGGCATTGTAGGCAGGGCTGTTGGTGCCGACCGTATCGTGCGCGTGCACGTGCAGGTCGGCATAAAACGAGCGCGGCGCAGGGAAGGACGGATCGAAGCTGATCAGTGCCGTCGCCGGGTGAACGTCGCGGGTGCCCGGCGCGCTGGCTACCAGGCGCAAGGTCCCATTGTCGTTCGGCAAATCCTGTATGCCTATGCTGGCCCAGCCTTCCTGCGGCAGTACATGCTGTTTATCGTAGGCCAGCTTGTCGCCTGAATAGGCTTGCAGGCGGATGGTTTCGCCGTTTGCCTTGCAGGCATTGCCCCACTTGTCCTGCAATGAAAAGCGAACCGCGTATTTTTGATCGGGCCTGGCAAAACGCGGGCCGTTGACTAGCAGGCGGGCAGGGGCGCCAGCCGCGACATCGATCACGATGTCGCCCGGCACCGGAACGAAGCGCGAAGTGCCGAGCGGATCGACATAGCAACGGAAGCGGAACTGGTCTTCGACAAAAGTTTGTACTCGCGTGCCTGGTCCGCCGCC
>DATHMC010000154.1:0-23072 GCA_035487495.1 Undibacterium sp. | reverse complement strand
TACGGGTCGGTGATAGGCAGGATGACGCGGGTTTTGCCGGCGCCCAGGGTGGCGTCCAGTTCATCCTGCAGATAGATCACGTTGGGTTTGCCGGCGGCGTCTGTTTTCGCGTTCATGCCGTGGTCGGCGGTCAGCGCGATCACCGCGCCGAGCGCATCCAGCTGCGCCAGATAGCCGTCCATCATCGCGTAAAAGGCATTCGCACCGGCGGTGCCTGGTGCAAATTTGTGCTGGATATAGTCGGTGGTGGACAGGTACATCAGGTCGGGACGCACCGTCTCCAGCAATTTCACGCCGGCGGCAAACACGAATTCCGACAGCTCCGCGCTGTACACCGAAGGCACCGGCATGCCCACCAGGTCGAGTACGTTTTCTATGCCGTTGTCGGCCAGCGTCGCCTGGTCGGCCTTTTCGGCCGAGAAGCAGATGCCGCGCATCTGGTGACCGAGCAGGCTGCGCAATTTGTCTTTGGCGGTGACCACGGCCAGCGTGGCGCCAGCGTCGGCGAAGGCGGCCAGCACGGTGCCGGCGCGCAGGTATTTCGGGTCATTCATCATGACTTCGGCGTCGGCGTCCGGATCGTAGAAATAATTGCCGCAGATGCCGTGCACCGACGGCGGTACGCCGGTAACGATGGAAAGATTGTTCGGATTGGTGAAACTGGGTACAACGCAGTCTCCCGCCAGTACCGTGCCTTGTTGCGCCAGCTTAGCCAGGAAGGGCGTGACACCGGCCTGGATCGCCTGGTTGATGTACTCCTGTTCACAGCCGTCGACGCAGACAATCACGACGGGTTGTTCCATCCTGCGGTAAGTGCGTCCATTGACGGTGATAGCGGTGGCAGACATTGTTAAACCTTTCGTAGAGTGGCTCAAGGTGGATTGACGCTTGCTCCGGCGTGCGCGCGGTGCATGCGGTTACGGCTTTCCATGACGTGCTGACGCATGATGGCGCCGGCGGCGTCGGCATCGCCGGAGGCGATCCTGGCGAAGATTTCGCGATGTTCGCGGGTCGACACCGGCAGTGTGCCCTGCTGCGCCAGTGCGTTGCGGCGGTACAGGTTCAGCTCATTGACCAGGCGGCGATAGGTAGCCAGCAATTTCTGGTTGCCGGTCAGGCGCACCAGTAGGTCGTGAAACTCCAGGTTCAGCGCGGAGTAGGCATCGACGTTCTTCTTTTCCACCATCTTGTCCATCTTCTCCAGCAGCGCCTGCACTTCCTTGATCTGCTGCGGCGTAATGGAGGCAGCCAGCTTGCGCCCAACCAACTCGTCCAGCGCGGCGCGCACTTCATAGATCTCGTCGGCTTCTTCTATCGACACCTGGCGCACAAACACGCCGCAGTTTTTTTCCTGGCGCACCAGGCCCGACTCTTCCAGCGAGCGGAAGGCTTCACGCACCGGGCCGCGCGATACGCCGAGCTTCTCGGCCAGCAGGGCTTCGTTCAGTTTGGCGCCCGAGGCCAGATCGCCGGACAGGATCAGGCGCTCCAGTTCCCGCTGTACCAGCATGGGCAGGGAAGTCTGTTGTACGAGGGTAATTGTGTTGGTTTCTCGTTGCTTGGTCATATCAAATATTCCGTTTAGTTGGTTGCACTTTATACCTTGCTGATGTAGATTGTCAACAAAAAACAATCTACAATTTAATCAAACTGTCATAATTAGCTGGTATTATTTTTCACGTCTTGAGTCGTTCGTCTTGAAGCTGTTGCAGGCGCTTACTGTAATCGAAACTGGATAAAAACTCATTTCATAGAGTTGCAGGACATAAAGTTGTTCCCAATTGCAAATTAAACCTATATCTGTGGAGCAGTCGCAATGAAAAAATCAATACCAGTACTTGCACTCGCGTTCTTGGGTGTTTTCTCAGGCGTAGCCCGCGCCCAGTCGTCGGTAACCGTTTACGGCATCCTCGATGCGGCCGTGTCGCATGATAACAACGGTGGCCCCGCCGGTTCGGTAACCAGCCTGGACAGCGGCGTGCAATCCGGCTCCCGCCTCGGTTTCAAGGGCACCGAAGACCTCGGCGGCGGTTTGAAAACCAACTTCGTGCTGGAAATGGGCATGAATGTCGATACCGGCACATCCGGTCAGGGCGCGGCATTCGGCCGGCAAGCCTTTGTCGGTCTTGCCGGCGATTTCGGCGTGGTGAATTTTGGCCGCCAGAAAGCCGTCACCTATGACATCATGGACGATCTCGATCCCTTCAATATCGGCCTGGCGGGCGATGCGGGCCGCTTGTTCCAGACTACCAACCGTAGAAACAACGCGATCACCTATTTCACTCCCAACCTGAACGGTTTCATCGGCAGCCTGCAATATGGCTTTGGCGAGGTCGCCGGCAATACTGCTGCTTCTCGCCTGGTCGGCGCGTCCGGCTCTTACGCTGCGGGGCCGTTCCTGGCTTCGCTGGCTTACGAAAAGGTCAACGATGCCAGCGGCAATGATTCGGCCAGGAAAACCCTGGTTGGCGCCACCTACAATTTTGGTGTTGCAAAAGCGCACGCCGCCTATGAGGCCAACAAGGGCACAGGCGCGCTGGATACCCGCGTCTGGCTGCTGGGCGTGTCGGTGCCGGTCGGCGCAGGGGCAATTTTAGCCGACTACACGCGCGTCACCGATCAGGCCAGGGCCAATGCCAATGCGAATCAGATCGCGGTCGGCTACACCTATAACCTGTCCAAGAGAACCAATCTGTACACGTCCTTCTCGCGTACCGCCAACGACGACCTGGTTGCCTACAATGCCGGCGCCATCGGAGCGACGGATAAATTGATCGATTTCGGCATACGCCACAAGTTCTGATATCGAAGCAGGATGAAATGAGTTCTGGTGCGGCCATGTCCTGCTTGTCCATGTAAAAATCGGGATTGTGGCTGATTTGTTTGTTGGTTTATTGATGAAGGGAGTTTGCGATGAGACGTTCACTCTGTAATTTTTTAGGGCTGAGTTCAGTCATGCTGTTGGCCGGCGGCCTGCTGGGTGCCGGTGTTGCCGGGGCGCAGCCGAAAACCGCGTTGCTGGTGTATACCGCGATAGAAACCGATGCGATGAAAATGTACAAGGACGGCTTTGAAAAAGCCTATCCGAATATAGAAATCCGCTGGGTGCGCGACTCCACCGGCGTCGTCACCGCCAAGCTGCTGGCGGAAAAAAGCAATCCGCAGGCGGATGTGGTGTTGGGCGTGGCTGCCAGCAGCCTGGAGTTGCTGAGCCAGGAGAACATGCTGCTGCCGTATGAGCCCAAGGGCTTCAAGGAATTGTCGCCGGCCTATTCCGATAGCCGCCATCCGCCTACCTGGGTAGGGATGGATGTCTGGGGTGCGACGATCTGTTTCAATACGGTCGAGGCGAAAAAGATGAACCTGCCGAAGCCGGAAAGCTGGAAAGACCTGACCAAGCCCATCTATAAGGGCAAGATCTCGATGCCGCATCCGGCCTCCAGCGGCACCGGCTACCTTGACGTGACGGCCTGGCTGCAGACCATGGGCGACGCCGACGGCTGGAAATATATGGATGCCTTGCATGAAAACATCGCGCAATACACGCACTCCGGTTCCAAGCCCTGCAAGCAGGCAGGCGCCGGCGAATTCCCGATCGGCATCTCTTTCGAATTCCGCGCCCATCAGGTCTTGCGCAGCGGCGCTCCGGTGGAACTGATCTTCCCGAAAGAGGGACTGGGCTGGGATATCGAAGCCACCGGGATCATGAAGGGAACCAAGAATCTGGAGGCCGCGAAAAAACTGGCCGACTGGATGGCCAGCAAGGAAGCTAACCAGATCAGCACCAACTGGTGGGCGATCGTCGCCTATCCCGGCCTGGCGAAGAAAATGGAGGGCATTCCCGACGGCTACGAAAAAATGCTGGTCAAGAATGACTTCAGCTGGGCCGCTAAAAACCGCGAACGCATCCTGAACGAGTGGAGCAAGCGTTATAACAGCAAGGCAGAACCGAAGTAAGCTAAGAGCATGGCCTCATCCCATGGCAGCGGGCCGGGCTGCGGCCCGCTGCCATGCACAGGATGAAAAATATAACGGAGGCGAAACCCATGGACCAGCACGCGGAGTACCTAGCCCTGAAGGGCATCTCTAAGTCGTTCGGCAACTTCAATGCCTTGCGCGATATCAATCTGAATATCGCCAAGGGCGAATTCATCTGTTTTCTGGGGCCTTCCGGCTGCGGCAAGACGACGCTGCTGCGCATCATTGCCGGACTGGAAACCCAGGATTGCGGGCAGATTGTCCAGGGCGGCAAGGATATTTCCTGGTTGCCTCCGATCAAGCGCGACTACGGCATCGTATTCCAGTCGTATGCGCTGTTTCCCAATCTGACGATTGCCGATAATGTTGCCTACGGCCTGGTCAATCGCGGCCAGGCCAAGGCGGCGATTGCGGCCCGGGTGCAGGAACTGTTGACGCTGGCCGGCTTGACGGGCAGCGGCAAAAAATATCCGGGCCAGTTGTCCGGCGGCCAGCAGCAAAGGATAGCGCTGGCGCGGGCGCTGGCGACTTCGCCCGGCCTGCTGTTGCTGGACGAGCCGCTGTCGGCGCTGGATGCGCTGGAGCGGGTGCGCCTGCGCAGTGAAATCCGCCAGTTGCAGCAACGCCTGGGCGTCACCACCATCATGGTGACGCACGACCAGGAGGAGGCGCTGACAATGGCCGACCGCATCGTGGTCATGAACCACGGAGTCATAGAACAGATAGGCACGCCGCAAGAAGTGTACCTGCAGCCGGGATCGCCGTTCGTGGCGTCCTTTGTGGGCAAGGTCAATGTGCTGCGCGGCTCCGCATTGGGCGGCGGCCGCTTCCGCTTCGGCACGCTGGAATTTGGCTGCAATTCCGAACTGGGCAACCTGCCGCCCGGACATCCGGTGAAAATATATCTGCGTCCCGAGGATTTCGTCGCCCGCGACGTCGACAGCCGCACTGAGCACAATGCGATGGCAGAGGTGCGCAAGATAGAATTCCTGGGCGCCTTCAGCTATCTGTCGGTGGCGCTGGAAGGGATGGAGGACCAGCCGGTCACGATGTCGATGTCGCTCAACCTGCTGAAGGAGTTCGGCTTGGAGGTCGGCAGTCGCAGGCGTTTCGGCTTGCTGCCGGAACGGGTGCGCATTTTCGACGGCAGCGCCGCCGCCACCGCCGCCGCAGGTGCCGCATGAGCGGCCACGCAAGCGCAGCCGTCATCGTGGGCAATGCGAAAGATGCCGGGAGTGCCGGCAATCCCCCGATGCGTCAGGCCGTCGCCAGGGGCCGCCAGCAAAGCCACTGGCATGACCGGATTGCGCAGGGCCTGCTGGTGCTGGTATGCGTGGCGCTGGTCGCGTTCCTGCTGATGCCGGTATGCGTGATCCTGATCAAGAGCGTGCAGGACAAGGACGGCGCCTACGTCGGCCTGCAGCAATTCATCACCTATATGTCGACCCCGGCGCTGCATCAATCGGTGCTCAATACGCTGTTCATGGCCGGCACGGTAACGGCGCTGGTGATTCCCGCCGCCTTCCTGTTTGCGTACGCACTGACCCGCAGCATGATGCCCGGCAAGGGCTTGTTCCGCACGCTGTCGCTGATTCCCATCCTGGCGCCGTCCCTGCTGGCCGCCATTTCTTTCATCCAATGGTTCGGCAACCAGGGCGTGCTCAAAGGACTGCTGGGCGGACAGACGATCTACGGCCCGCTGGGCATGGTGCTGAGCGAATTTTACGGCGTGTTTCCGCATGCGCTGATGATCATCGTCACCGCGCTGACCATGGCCGACGGCCGCTTGTACGAGGTGGCTGCGTCGCTGGGCACCAGCCGCATGCGCCGCTTCTTCACCATCACGCTGCCGGGCGCGAAGTACGGCCTGATCAGCGCGGCGCTGGTAGTCTTCACGTATACGGTGAACGACTTCGGCGTGCCGAAAGTCATCGGCGGCAATTTCAATGTACTGTCGATCGACGTCTATAAGCTGGTGATCGGCCAGCAGGATTTCAACAAGGGCGCGGTGGTCAGCCTGCTGCTGCTGATGCCGGCGTTGGTCGCCTTCATCATCGACATCATCATCCGCCGTAAATTGCAGGCCCAGCTGTCTTCGCGCGCGGTCGCCTTTGTGCCGAAGAAGCGGCGCCTGTTCGACGGCCTGATGCTCCTGTATTGCGCGCTGATCAGCCTGTTCATGATCGCAGTGCTGGGCATGGCGATCTATACCTCCTTCATCAAGCTGTGGCCGTACGACCTGTCGCTGAGCCTGCGCCATTACTATTTCGGACTGGTCGAAGGCGGCATCCTGGAATCCTACTTCAACAGCCTCAAGCTGGCCTTCCTGGTGGTCGTGTGCGGCGTGGTGACGGTCTTCGGCAGCGCCTACCTGACCGAAAAGACGCGCGGCATGGATGCCATCCGCCCCGTCATCCGGCTGCTGGCGGTATTGCCGATGGGGGTGCCGGGCCTGGTGCTCGGTCTCGGCTATATCCTGTTTTTCAACCATCCCGGCAATCCGCTGAACTTCATGTATCACGGTATGGCGATCCTGGTGGTGTCCACCGTGGTGCACTACTACACCTCCAGCCACCTGACCGCGGTGACGGCGCTGAAATCCATCGACAATGAATTCGAGGCGGTTTCGGCGTCGCTCAAGGTGCCGTTTTACAAGACCTTCTTCCGCGTTACCGTGCAGGTTTGCATGCCTGCGATCCTGGATGTCGGACGCTATCTGTTTGTGAATGCGATGACCACCATCTCGGCGGTCGTGTTTCTGTATTCGCCCGACACCACACTGGCCTCGGTCGCCATCCTGAACCTGGAAGAGGCCGGCGAAATCGGCCCGGCCGCGGCGATGGCGACGCTGATCGTGCTGACCTCCAGCGTGGTATGCCTGCTGTACGCGCTGGGTACCCGGGTACTTTTGTTGAAGACGCAAGGCTGGCGCAGCCGGACTTGATTTTATTTGTAAAGTGAAAATAAGGAGAGACACCATGAGCTTAGTAAGCCGCGATCCAATTCTGTTGACCCCGGGCCCCTTGACGACTTCTCCGCAAACCAAGAACGCCATGCTGCGCGACTGGGGATCGTGGGACGCCTCTTTCAATGCCGTGACCGCCAAGGTGCGCAAGCAGCTGCTCGACATCGTCAACGGGCACGGCAGCCACGTGTGCGTGCCGATGCAGGGCAGCGGCACCTTTTCGGTGGAAGCCGCGATCAACACCCTGGTGCCGCGCAACGGCCACATGCTGGTGCTGATCAACGGCGCCTACGGCAAGCGCCTGGCGCGCCTGGTGGAAATGATGGGGCGCAAGGTATCGGTGTTTGAAACCGGCGAAGACGTGCCGACCACCGCGCAAGACGTAGAGCGCCTGCTGGCCGGCGACAAGAGCATCACCCATGTCGGCCTGATCCACTGCGAAACCAGCACCGGCATCCTGAACCCGCTGGCCGATATCGCCGAGGTCGTCGCGCATCACCGCAAGGGCCTGATCATCGATGCGATGAGCTCCTTCGGCGCGCTGGAGATCAATGCGCTGAAGATACCGTTCGACGCGGTGATCGCCGCCAGCGGCAAGTGCATAGAGGGACCTCCCGGCATGGGCTTTGTGCTGGCACGCAAGGAGGTGCTGGAAAAATGCGCCGGCAATTCGCAGTCGCTGTCGCTGGATTTGCATGACCAGTGGGTCTACATGGAAAAGACCACACAGTGGCGCTTCACGCCGCCCACCCATATCGTGGTCGCCTTCCATGAAGCGCTGAACCAGTTCTTCGCCGAAGGCGGGCAGCCGGCCCGGCTGGCGCGCTACACCAAAAACTACCAGACGCTGATGGCGGGCATGAAGGAACTGGGCCTGAAGCAATTCCTGAAGCCTGAAATACAGGCGCCCATCATCGTCACCATGCACGCGCCGGCGGACGCGAAATACAACTTCAAGGACTTCTACGAGCGGGTGCGCGACAAGGGTTTCATCCTGTATCCGGGCAAGCTGACGCAGGCGGAAACCTTCCGGGTCGGCTGCATAGGCGCGATAGGCGAAGCGGAAATGCGCATGGCGGTGCATGCGATGCGCGATGCGCTGGATGAACTGGGTATCGGCCACAAGGCCGGCGAGTAAGCGGGTAAATAAGTTGTCTTTGAGTGCCGCAGCGCGCGCGGGCGGACGGGCTGCGGCACCCAAAAATAATTCCCAGCGTATAAGTGCTGGCGAGCATACGCTATCCACGTCCAACTGCGCTGACGAATTCCCGTCACGGTATATTGGGCAGGCCGGTCAAAATGGCGTCGGATGCTACTTACCACACAAAGGCCATCTGCCCAGCACGGAATAGGGGCGGTTTTGGCCAATATGGCGTCGCAACAGCACAAACTCGCGCACGCTCCATTCGATGGGGGCTACCCTATCTGCGGGAATTTTCCGGTCGTCATATAGCAAGGTCACGTGAGGCGTCAAATTTTTTCGCGTGCCCTTGAATTCGGTACGGCTCAAAGCATCCATCAAACCTTGATGCAGTAGTTCCAGGCCGATGACGCCTTCGTCGCCGCAAAGAACAATGGGGTATCCTCCCGATAAGCGGGATTTGTAGCGGAAGGTCAACACGTTGTTGAACTGGACCGTGAATGCATTCTGCGCAAGCTGGGAAACGGCCTCGGTAGCGGCAGGTAACCCGCTCGGCAGCCCAACATGATTGCCCAGGCTAAAAAGCGAAATATGCAGCTGTCCAGCTGGCAGAGGCGAGCCTCGCAAGGCATGTTTGAGGCGAAGAGATTGGGCGAGCTGTCTAATGCGCACAGCAGCGGAAACCTCCGGCAAGACCGCAAAAAATAGGCTGTCGGTTGGGTTGATTATCGCGCTTGGCTTTGGCGAAGAATTGACGCCAGGCAACCACCTCTGTTCCTGCATGTCGAGTACTTCCCTCAAATCGGCTGAATGCGGGGTTTTAGGACTAAACCTCACGAGAAGAATAGTCTCAGCCGGATTAACTTCGGATCTGCAACTGCCATCAATATTATTAAAGTGTAGCGCAATTTGCACTGAACATTCTGTTTCACGCCTTGCCGGCTCAATCGGCCATTGCCATCTTAAAACATGGACCATTTTTGCTATGTTCACAAGGAACGGCAGGGTTTGCCAAATTTTGATATCATCGCCGCATCATGCCCGCCAAATTTCGCCTTTTTGCCGCCTATCTCTTGCTGTTGCTGCTGCCCTTTCAGGCAATCGCCGGCTCGGTGGCGGTTTCCTGCTTCGGTATGGCTGCTTGCGCCGATATGAAGGAAATGGACTGTTGCGAGCATGCTGGGCATGTTTTCGATACGGACGGACGGTTTCACGCACAGCAAGATTCCCAGCATGACCGGCACGGCGACTATCGGCAAGCTGATATGACCTGTGGTTTTTCCACTACTTGTATGGCAGTCAGTCCCGTCGTTTCCTTGCCTGTTGCCCACCGGTTTATGCCGGGCGCCGCATCGTCAAGTTTGCCTGCATTTACTCCTACGTATTACACCTCCTTTATCTCCGATGGGCTGCAACGCCCGCCTAGCATCCCCGTCTATTCCGTATAGGCCGCAATCATCGCCCTTTTTTACAGGGCAGCGCGCCGTTTCTCCATTGCCTGAGCCGATCAGGCAGATACGATAGCCATCAAGGATGCTTTATGAAATTTTTATATGTCGTTTCCGTTGCGCTTGCCGCTGCGGCGGCGGTGTCGTCGTTCAATAGCCTGGCGGCTGACGGCGCGCTGAGCCTGGAGCAGGCGCAGCGGCTCGCGGTGGCGCGATCTCGCCAATTGACGGCGCAGGACATGGCAGTCAGCGCGTCGCGTGAGATGGCCGTGAGCGCCGGCCAGTTGCCGGATCCGGTCCTCAAAGCCGGCATCGATAACCTGCCGGTCAATGGTCCCGATCGCGGCAGCCTGACCGGCGATTTCATGACCATGCGCCGCATCGGCGTGATGCAGGAAATCACCCGCGCCGATAAACGCCGCTTGCGCGCCGAGCGCTACGACCGCGCCGCCGACAAGTCCCTGGCGGAGAAGGCGGCCAGCATCGCCGCCATCCAGCGCGACACCGCAATTGCGTGGCTGGAGCGTTACTACGCAGAACAAATGGCGGCCGCAGTGGCGCAGCAGGCGGCCTTGGCCACACTGGAGATCGAAGCGGCGGAAGGCGGCTATCGCGCCGGGCGCGGCAGCCAGGCCGACCTGTTCGCAGCGCGCAGCGCGTTAGCGATGGTCGAAGACCGCGCCAGCGAAGTCCAGCGCCGGGTCCGCAACGCGAAGACCATGCTGGCCCGCTGGACCGGCGGCACCGTCGATATGCCGCTGGCGGGAGAGCCCGGCATCGATGCCGTCCGGCTGGACCCGTCCGCGCTGGACACGTCGCTGGCCCACCATCCGCAGATCGCCGCGCTCAGCAGGCAGACCGACATTGCCGAGGCCGACGCCAGGCTGGCCGAGGCCGATAAGAAATCCGACTGGACCGTCGAACTGGCGTTCCAGCAGCGCGGACCGGCGTACTCCAACATGGTATCCGTCGGCATTTCGCTGCCCTTCCAGTGGGACCAAAAGAATCGCCAGGACCGCGAACTGTCTGCCAAGCTGGCGCTGGTTGAACAAGCCCGGGCCGAGCGCGACGAAATGCTGCGCGAGCACGTCGCCGAGACACGTACCCTGATCGAGGAATGGCAAAACGGCCGCGAACGCGGCAGCCGCTATCAGCAGGAACTCATTCCGCTGGCGGCTGGGCGCACCCAGGCCGTCATGGCTGCCTACCGCGGCGGCAAGGCCAGCCTGGGCGAATTGCTGGCCGCGCGCCGCAACGAGATCGACGTGCGCCTGCAGGCGCTGCAACTGCAGGCCGATACCGCCCGCGTGTGGGCGCAACTCAACTTCTTGTTTCCGGCCGATGCGCAAGGCGCGCGTCCGGACCCGGCGCTGAACCAGGGAATGCCATGAAAAACAAAAAAATCATCATCACACTTGCGGCCGCCGGCCTACTCGCTCTCTGCGGTTTTGGCCTGTATCAGTTCGGCCTCCATCAGGGAATGAGGGCGGCGCCGTCGAAAGGGGAGGGCGGCGACAAGAAGGTGCTGTATTGGCACGACCCTATGGTCCCGGGGCAAAAGTTCGACAAGCCGGGCAAGTCGCCGTTCATGGACATGCAACTGGTGCCGGTATATGCCGATGGCGGCGCTGAGAGCAGCGTCAGCATCAGTCCCCGCGTGCAGCAAAATCTAGGTATTCGCACTGCGGACGTTACTCGCGGCAGCCTCGCGCCGGCCGTGGTTGCCGTCGGCAGCGTCGCCTACAACGAGCGCGACGTCGCGCTGGTGCAAGCGCGCAGCAACGGCTACGTCGAAAAGCTGTATGTGCGCGCGCCGTTGGACCTGGTACAGAAGGGCCAGGCGCTGGCCGAGCTGTACGTGCCGGACTGGGTGGCGGCGCAGGAAGAATTCCTCACCGTCCAGCGTATGCAGGCCGGCGCCATGCAGGGCTTGCTGGACGGCGCCAGGCAACGCATGCGGCTGGCCGGCATGACCGACGAGCAAATCCGTCTGGTCGAAGCCGGCGGCAAGGTGCATCCGCGCCTCACGATCACGGCGCCGCTCAGCGGCGTGGTGGCGGAACTGGCAGTGCGGGAAGGCATGACCGTGACGGCCGGCGCGCCGATGTTTCGCATTAATGGCCTGGCTACCATCTGGGTCAATGCCGATATCCCGGAAAACCTGGCCGCCCAGGTTCGGCCCGGCAACGCCGTAGAAGCCCGTACGCCTTCCTTGCCCGGCACCGTCTTCAAGGGCAAGGTCGGCGCCATCCTGCCGCAGGTCGACCCGGCTACCCGCACGCTGAAGGCGCGCATCGAACTGGCCAATCCTGCGGGGCAGCTGGTGCCGGGCATGTTTGCCACGCTGAATTTCAGCTCCGAAGCGCGCAAAGATATCTTATTGGTGCCGACCGAGGCGCTAATCCAGACCGGCACCCGTTCCGTGGTGATGATGGCGCAGGGCGACGGCAGATTCATGCCGGCCGACGTCGAAACCGGTGCCGAGGCCAACGGCCAGACCGAGATTCGCAAGGGGCTTGAAGCCGGGCAAAAGGTGGTGGTTTCCGGCCAATTCCTGATCGATTCCGAAGCCAGCCTGAAAGCGACGGCGACCCGCATGGGCGACGCGCCGGCGCCGGGCAACGACCAGGCCGCCGCAATCACCCATCACGGCAGCGGCAGGGTAGAGAAAATCGACAAGGATGAAATCACCTTGTCGCACGGGCCTATCCCGTCGCTGCAATGGGGCGCGATGACGATGGGTTTCAGCTTGCCGGCCAGCGGCTTGCCGCGCAACGTCGCAGTCGGCGACATGGTGGCTTTCGATATCCGGCCAACCAAGGATGGCGGATACCGGATCGTTTCGATTTCACCGCTGGCTGCCGCTCCCGGCCAAAATATGCCGGGTCAGTCAGGGCATGAGACGATACGGCGCGACGGAAAAGTGGATGCGCCGGGAGCCGGGAAATGATGGCCAGGCTGATACGCTGGGCTATCGCCAACCGTTTCCTGGTGCTGCTGGCGACGGTCTTCCTGACCGCCTGGGGCATCTGGTCGCTATCGCGCACGCCGCTGGATGCGCTTCCCGACCTGTCCGATGTGCAGGTGATCATTCGCACCAGCTATCCGGGCCAGGCGCCGCAAATCGTCGAGAACCAGGTCACCTATCCGCTGACCACCACCATGCTGTCGGTGCCCGGCGCCAAGACGGTACGCGGCTATTCCTTCTTTGGCGATTCCTTCGTCTATGTGCTGTTTGAAGACGGCACCGACCTGTACTGGGCGCGTTCGCGCGTGCTGGAATACCTGAACCAGGTGCAGTCGCGCCTGCCGCCGCAGGCCAAGACCTCGCTCGGCCCCGACGCGACCGGTGTCGGCTGGGTCTATGAGTACGCTTTGGTGGACCGCAGCGGCAAGATGGACCTGTCGCAGCTGCGCGCGTTCCAGGACTGGTTCCTGAAGTACGAACTGAAGGCGGTGCCGAACGTGTCGGAAGTCGCCAGCATAGGCGGCATGGTGCGCCAATACCAGATCCAGCTAGACCCGGACAAGATGCGCGCCTATAACATCCCGCACGGCAGGATCGTAGCGGCGGTGCAGCAGGCCAACCAGGAAAGCGGCGGCTCGGTGCTGGAACTGGGCGAGGCCGAGTACATGGTGCGCGCCTCCGGTTACCTGAAGACGCTGGACGACTTCCGCAAGATTCCATTGACGACGACCGATGCCGGCGTGTCGGTACGCCTGGGCGACGTGGCGCGGATACAGGTCGGCCCGGAAATGCGGCGCGGCATTGCGGACCTGAACGGCGAGGGCGAGGTGGCCGGCGGCGTGATCGTGATGCGCTCAGGGAAGAATGCGCTCGACACCATCGCCGCCGTCAAGGCCAGGCTGGAAAAACTCAAACCCAGCCTGCCGCCCGGCGTTGAAATCATTCCGGTGTATGACCGCTCCAAGCTGATCAAACGCGCGGTCAGCAACCTTGAGCATAAGCTGCTGGAAGAATTCATCGTGGTGGCGCTGGTCTGCGGGGTATTCCTGTTCCATCTCCGTTCTGCGCTGGTCGCCATCGTCTCGCTGCCTTTGGGCATCCTGGCCGCCTATATCGTCATGTATTACCAGGGCGTGAACGCCAACATCATGTCGCTGGGCGGTATTGCGATTGCGATAGGGGCGATGGTCGATGCGGCGGTCGTGATGATAGAAAACGCACACAAACATATCGAGGCGTGGAACCATGCGCGTGTGGGCGAGAAATTGAGCGGCGACGAGCATTGGCGGGTGATCGGCGATGCGGCGGCCGAGGTCGGACCGGCGCTGTTCTTCTCGCTGCTGATCATCGTGCTGTCTTTCATCCCGGTGTTCACGCTGGAGGCGCAGGAGGGACGCCTGTTTGCGCCGCTGGCGTTTACCAAGACCTATGCGATGGCTGCGGCGGCGGTGCTGGCAGTGACCCTGATCCCGGTCCTGATGGGCTATCTGATCCGCGGCAAGATCCCGCAGGAACAAAAAAACCCGCTGAACCGTTTCCTGATCGCGCTATACCGTCCCTTGCTCGACGTGGTGCTGCGCTTTCCGAAAGCGACCCTGCTGGCGGCCGGCTTGCTCGCGCTGTTGACGGTATGGCCGATGGCGCAACTGGGCGGCGAGTTCATGCCGCCGCTGGATGAGGGCGATGTGTTGTATATGCCGTCGGCACTGCCCGGCATAGCCGCCGGCAAAGTGTCCGAGCTGCTGCAGCAGACCGACCGCCTGATCAAGACCGTGCCCGAAGTGCAGAGCGTATTCGGCAAGGCAGGGCGCGCCGAAACTGCCACCGACCCGGCGCCGCTGGAAATGTTCGAGACCACGATCCAGTTCAAGCCGCGCGACCAGTGGCGCGCCGGCATGACGCCGGACAAGCTGGTGGCAGAACTGGACCGTGCCGTCCAGGTGCCGGGGCTGTCGAATATCTGGGTGCCGCCTATCCGCAACCGCATCGACATGCTGGCCACCGGCATCAAGAGCCCGGTCGGCGTGAAGGTCGCCGGCACCGACCTGAAGGAAATTGACCGCATTACCGGCGACATAGAGCGCGTCGTCAAGAACCTGCCCGGGGTTTCTTCGGCGCTGGCGGAACGCTTGAACGGCGGCCGCTACATCGACGTCGATATCGACCGCGATGCGGCGGCGCGCTACGGCTTGAACATCGCCGACGTGCAGAGCGTCGTATCGGCCGCGATAGGCGGCGACAACATCGGCGAGACCGTGGAAGGCTTGCAGCGTTTCCCCATCAATGTGCGCTACCCGCGCGAAGTACGCGATTCGGTCGAAAAGCTGCGCCAGTTGCCGGTGTTGACCGTGCGCGGCGCGCAAATCCGCCTGGGCGACGTCGCCGCCATCCGCATCAACGACGGTCCGCCGATGTTGAAGAGCGAAAACGCGCGGCTGTCGGGCTGGGTCTACGTGGATATCCGCGGGCGCGACCTGAGTTCCGCAGTGCATGAAATGCAACGCGCGGTTGCCAGGGAAGTGAAACTGCCGGCCGGTTATTCGGTGTCCTGGTCGGGCCAGTTCGAGTACCTGGAGCGGGCCGCCGCCAAGCTGAAGGTCGTGGTGCCAGCGACATTGCTGATCATCTTCGTGCTGCTGTATATGACGTTCAGGCGCTTCGACGAAGCGGCGCTGATCATGGCAACCTTGCCGTTGGCACTGGCCGGCGGCATCTGGCTGTTGTGGCTGCTGGGGCATAACCTGTCGGTCGCCAGCGGGGTCGGCTTCATTGCGCTGGCCGGCGTGTCGGCGGAATTCGGCGTGATCATGCTGCTATATTTGAAACAGGCATGGGACGACCGCGTCAAGGCGGGAAAAACCAGCGAATCGGATCTGCTGGACGCGATTCGCGAAGGCGCGGTGCTGCGGGTGCGGCCCAAGGCGATGACGGTGGCGGTCATCATCGCCGGCCTGGTGCCTATCATGCTAGGAGCCGGCACCGGTTCGGAAGTGATGCAGCGCATCGCAGCGCCGATGGTCGGCGGCATGATCACCGCGCCCTTGCTCTCGATGTTCGTGGTGCCGGCGGTGTATTTGCTGCTCAGGCGGCGGCAATTTCGCCGTTACCAGTTCCAGGAGCGGAAATAGTGTAAGGCCGGGGATGGGAGAAAGTGAGGGGAAGGGCTGGATTTGATTACGCCTGATGAGGCGCAATCAAATTCCTGAGCGCCAACCCTGGGCATGAGGTTGGCATAAGTGCATAGCCCACGCTACGCCTGCGTAATCTTACTGGCGCTGGCCGCTGAAAGTGCCCTGGGAGGTAGAGGCCCCTGCCCACTGCCATACACCCATCAGGCCGCCGTTTTGCGGGTTGATGTTGCCGATGAATTTCGCTGCGCCGGCCTGGCCGGAGCCTGCCATCACAAATTCGCCGGTGGCGCTGATGGTACCGGTGATATTGAAGCTGGCGTTATATTTCTTCGACATGCCCATGCCGGTCACATTGCCGGTATTGCTGACCAGGACGTTGATGGAGCCGTTATCGTCGCCGACAAATTTACCGGTATACATGCCGGCATAACCGCCAGGCAGTTGCGGGCTGTTGCTGCCTGCATTGGTTGCATGCTGGCCAGGCTGCGCATTTCTTGCTGTGCCGGTTGCGCGGATGGATTGCGCTGCATTGCTCTTGGATGCGGTTGACGTGGTCTGTATCAATTGGGGCCGGTCGCGGACCGACAGCACGATCTTGTTGAAATTATCCAGCAAGCTGGCGGCAATCAGTTTGCCTTCCGGGGTCTTGCTGTAGCCGCCTGCGCTGGCCCAGCCGAGCCCGCCCCAGCCCCAGCCGCCCAGGCTGAAGTTCATCTTGCTGGCCTGGCCCTCTGCGCTGGCAACCTGGATGCCGGAACGCACATCCGCCACCAGTAGCGTCGTTTCCGCTTCTTTGAATTTAACGCCGCCGACCAGGCCGCCGATGGCGCCTAAAGCGCCGCCCATTTTCCCAAACAGGCCGCCCACGACGCCGCTGACGCCGCCAGTGTCACTGGAGAACTGAATGGAAGGCGTCATCACGAAATCGGCTGCCTGCAATTGGCCGCCGCCCAGATTGGAGCCTTCCTGCAATTGCCCGCCCGCTGCCAGCGCGCGTTCCTGTTGCAGGTTTTGCATCGCCACCCCGCGTTCCACTACGGTAAAGCAACCGGACTCCTGCACGATCATGCGCAGCATGGTGGAAGGGGAGCCCAGGCTGTACTGGCTCAAGGAAGCCAGCATCTGGCTTTGCGGCTCGGCGACCGCCAGCGTACCCAGATTGACGTTGCATTTCTCAATCGCGCCCTTGTCGACACTTTCCGCAAACGCCGCGCCGGATGTTGCGGTGAATCCCGCTGCCAGTAAAAAAGAAAGCAAGGATGCCGGGATAGGCGTTTTTGCGAAAGGGTGTTTCATTTTTTCTCCATAGATCGGGTGGCATGTGCGAGAACGCATTCCATTAATGCCAGTAAGATGCGATTGATGAAATGAGCTCAAAGTAAATTGCACAAATTATATCAAATTGCCTTTGGGAATAGTTACTTATAGGACAAGAATAAATGAGGCCGGCTTCATTTATCCCTATTCTGTGGCGTGGCTGCATCACCGGAGAAGGGGGGGCTTGGAAAAAGGGGATGGGATGGCGGTAGAGTGATTCAAGCTGATACGGAATTTAAAGCAATCGACGGCAGGGCATCTGCCCAGGCTCTCGGTTATCCATTCTCGGTAGCAGGGCGATAGTGCCGGAATGCGTCACGGATGTGCTCACGCAACAGATCATCGTTCCAAGGTTTGATCAGAAACTTGGAAACAGCCCCACGGTTGACGCTTTCCATCAGCATTTCCATATCGGCGTAGCCGGACAAGATGATACGGACTGTGTCGGGATAAAGCTCCCTGGCAATGCCGAGAAATTCGGCGCCCGACATGTTCGGCATGCGTTGATCCGATATGATGACTTGAATCGCATTCATCGCCATCAGTTCCAAGGCTTCCGATCCGCTGGACGCAGTCAGCAAGTTGTAACTGTCAGTCCGCAGCGCGCGCGTCAAGGCTTTGAGAATGTGGGGCTCGTCATCAACAATCAGCAAGGTATCGGCCTGGGTGGCAGGTTCGCGTTCCAGCATCAGCCGTTTTCCTTGTTGCAACAAGGTTTCGAATTCAGTTGCCGGTACAGGCGGGCTAAAATAATAGCCCTGGATTTCATCGCAGCGATGCTTGCGCAAATAGTTCAGTTGGGCTTCCGTTTCCACCCCTTCCGCAATCACACGCAAATTTAAATTATGCGCCATGGCGATGACCGCAGTAGCAATGGCCGCGTCTTCGGGGCTGCGTGTAATATCGACAATGAAGGCCCGGTCGATTTTCACAAAATCGAATGGAAAACGCTTCAGGTAGGCCAGTGAAGAATATCCCGTGCCGAAATCGTCCAATGATAATTTTATTCCCATCTCTTTCAACATTTGGAGATTGCGCGCAGCCTCTTCCGGGTCGTTCATGACTACCGACTCCGTGAGTTCGAATTCAATAAAATTCTTCTCAAGCCCGTGTTTTTCGACCGAATTGCGGATGGTCTCCATTAACGGGCCTTTCTGGAACTGGATTGCCGACAGGTTGACGGCAACCGGTACGATATTGACGCCTTTACCAAGCCATTGCGCCTGTTGTGCGCACACGTTGTCGATGATCCATGCACCCATTGGTACGATCAGTCCAGTTTCTTCAGCGAGAGGGATAAACTCCGACGGCGGGACGAGCCCGCGTTGCGGATGTTTCCAGCGGATCAATGCCTCTGCGCTGACGATGCGGCCATTGCGCAAATCAACACGGGGCTGGTAGTACATCACGAATTGCCGGCATTCAAGGGCGATGCGCAAGTCATTTTCCAGCGCTAACCTGGCAGCAATTGCGGTATTCATCTGAGGGGCAAAGTACAGGAAAGGCTGACCGGACGATTTGGCCTTATTGAGCGCTACCTCGGCATGCCTGAAAAGCGTCTCTGCGTTTTCTCCATCGTCAGGATACATGGCAAGACCGGCGCAGGCCGCAATCCTGATTTCCTGTCCATTGACGAGGAAAGGTTGTTTGAAGGAGGCGAATACCTGTTGTTCCAGGATAGATACGATATCTGTGCCGTGATGCAGGCCGGAAATTGCAACGGCAAATGTATCGCCGCTGATCCTGGCCAGGCTGTACGGTTCTTGCAATGCCGCGGTAAGGCGGGCCGCCACTTCCCTGAGCACTGCGTCGCCGGCATGACGGCCCATTGCATTGTTCAGATGGGCAAAGTGTTGTATGTTGAGAGCGATGGCGGTGGCAAATTTAGAGTCGTGCTTCGCTACATGCAAGAACTGGGCGAGCCGGTCATGGAACAGTGTGCTGTTGGGCAGGGCCGTCAGTACGTCATAGAGTGCCAGGTAACTGAGTTTTTCTTCTTTTTCGATAAATTGCAGGCCGAATGACAAGTCGCTTGCCAGCTCGTTGAGCAGCTTGATTTGTTCCGTGTCGAAAAAATCAACCTCCTGTGCAAACAGGGTCATCACCGCGACTACCCGGTTATCAATGACCAGCGGCCAGGACGCCACGGAATAGGGCCCATCGGCAACCGATATCGATTGGTGCAATCCGGGTGTCGGGTCAGCCTGGACGTTGTTGCAGACCACGGGCCGCATCTCGCGCGCGGCTACACATTCAGGCCGATTGCTGTCCGGTGTTCCAGCACGGGCAGTGAGCCTGACGTTTTCTGCATAGCCGGCCTCGCCGCCATACCAGGCGACGACTTTGCCTTCCAAGGTGTCCGGATCAATAATGCCTATCCAAGCCATACTGAACTCACCATGATCCACTGCAACCCGGCAAGCTTCCTGAAACAATTCATTACGGTCGTGAATCCGGACAATTGCCGAATTGATGCCGCTTAGTACAGCGTACAGGCCGCTCAGGCGGGCGATGCGCCGGGTCTGCGCCGTTTTTTCGGTAACGTCTTCCGAAATACCGGCAATACGATAAATTTCGCCTCTCTCGTTGTGAATCGGAAATCCGCGCGACCTGATCGCCCGGATTTCTCCATCGGGACGCAGTATCCGATATTCGACGTCGAATCGTCCCATTGCATCACGGTTCGTATATCCCCTCAGCGCTCGGCTCACGTCGTCTGGATAGACGCTGTCTAGCCAGGACAACGGTGAGGCGTAGAGGCTTAGGCAGCTACGGCCCCAAATACCCTCGTAAGCCGGACTGACATAGAGCATTGCCAAACTGCGGTGATCGGAAAGGAAAAACACCTGGTGGATATTTTCTGCAAGCTGCCGGAAACGTGTTTCGCTTTCCTGCAGTTCATCGGCCACGCGTTGACGTTCGATAATCTCCAGTTTCAGCTCCCCGGCGTGCTGCTGGACTTCATCGTATAACACGAGATTTTCATACGTCGGTGCAAGCTGCGCGGCGAGGATGGTCGCAAATTGCTCATCCTCTCCGCTAAATACGCTGTCGGCAGATTTTTCCGCAACATATAACCATCCATAAGGCCTGGATCTGAGTACCACGGGAATGAGAAGCGCATTTTTTCGAAGCGGATGGAACGCAGGTAACCCGTTGAGAACGGATTGGCAATCCACATCCTGCGTGCGGAGCAATTTCCCGTCAAAAAGCTTGTCATGCAGAGGGCCTGTGCGTGGATTGAGCGTGTCATATATCGCCTCAATATCGGCGCGACTCATACCGCGCATCGCGAAGCGCGTGTGTTGACCGGATTCCCCCATGCCTATCGCTAAATGTTTGGCGCTCATGATACTTTGTGCTGCCCGGCAGAACAATTCAAGC
This sequence comes from Undibacterium sp., assembly GCA_035487495.1. Lineage (GTDB taxonomy): Bacteria > Pseudomonadota > Gammaproteobacteria > Burkholderiales > Burkholderiaceae_D > Undibacterium. Next base: position 2,740 of record DATHMC010000154.1, on the reverse strand, counting down.
AACTGCTGCGGCTCTCGTTCCAACGGCAAGGTCATACTTAATTCCAGCAGGGCGGCGGTGCGCAAGCTGAGCGCCTGAATGGCCTCGGCCGCACGATTGCCTTCTACTTTGGAATTGGTTTCATTCGGCCCAAAAATAGCAGTTTGCAGACGGTATTGCAGGCCCGCCAATTCAGGAAAAGCCATTGTTGAATATTTTCCGCGGGATTCGATGTCTGGGGCGGCGTGAGAACTAATGCCAAGTGCGCTGGACACAGCATCTAAAATTGCTTGCGGCTCAGCCGGCTTGGCTAATATCGTGGCAACATCACAGCTCTGGGCGAGTTTCCTTACCTCGGTAGCCCGGTAGGTCGCCGTATAAAAAATCAAAGGAATGTGCGTGTATGCTGCCTCCGCCCGCAGCCGGTTGGCAAATTCGATGCCATCCATGACCGGCATCAGGATATCCGAAATGATCAGGTCAATTTTCTCCCGCCGGACGACATCCAGTGCCTCCGCACCATCGCCGGCGTCAACCACGCGATAGCCGGCTACGCTAAGCAACATCGAGAGAAATTCCCGGTTGAGCGCGCGATCATCTACCACCAGTATTGTCTTGGACATATGCCTGTTAACGATGTTTTTCTGCGAGGACGGCTGCTATTTCATCCAGAAAGACCTGGGGCTCGATCGGGCGCACAAGGAAACGCGACGCACCGCGTTTTTGCGCTATTTTCCGCGCCTTGTCTCCATGCATGGTTGAACTGATAAAAATAAACGGAATTGCGGAAAGGCACGCATTCAACTTTATGCGGCGAAAGAACGCAAATCCGTCTTCTACCGGCATATGGATATCCGATAAAATCAGATCCGGCGGGCTATCGCAAGCTCTGGAATAGGCTTCTGCTGCGTTGTTGGTTAGGGATATTTCATAACCCATAGGTTCAAGCAGGTCGCGGAATAATTCGAGATTGACGGCAGAATCATCGACGACCAATATCTTGCCGAGCTTGATGCGAACGGTGCTGGCGACGTACGGCTCGTTCACGGTCTGCGGCAATGGCGATGTTCCGTGATGCTTTACATGCAGAAAACGCTCCACTTCCGAGACGAAGCTTTCAGGTTCAATCGGTTTATACAAATAACCGTCAAATCCTGCCTGCAGTCCCTTTTCACGATCGCCGACCATTGCCAGCGCAGTGACTGCCAATATAGGAATATTGGAGAATTCAGGGTCGCTTTTCAGGCTGCGAGCTACCTCATAACCATCGACCTTGGGCAAGTGCACATCGCAAATAACCAGTTCCGGCACAGTTCGTCGCACTAATTCCAGGCCCTCGTCGCCGTCGGTTGCGGTCAGTACCGTATGGCCGAATGCATCAAGCAAATAACACATCAAATCAAGATTGGCCGGAGTATCTTCGATGACGACTATATTGGCCATGGATTTATTCTTCCTGTGTCATTTCTAAAGTGAAGGAACTGCCTTTGCCGTATTCGCTTTTGAAAGAAATATGCCCGCGCAGCAGCTCGGCGAGTTTTTGGCTAAGGTGCAGGCCCAGGCCGGTGCCTTCAAACTTGCGTGTGGTTGATGAATCTATTTGCGTGAATGCCTGGAACAATTTAGCCTGGTCTTCTGCCTTGATCCCGCATCCGGTATCGCTGACCTGAATCTGTGTATACACCAAATTCATTTCCTTTCTTTGCGCAAGTGCAATCGTGACCTTTCCTTTCTCGGTAAACTTGATCGCGTTGTTCGCGAGATTGATCAAAATCTGGCTCAGAGCCCGGCGATCCGCGCGAACATGCATTTCCGAATGTGGAAATTCGAAGTGTATCTGCAGGCCCTTTTTCTCAATGAGTGGCCGAAGTGTGCTGATCACTTCTTCGATGATGCTGGAGCATAACTGGGCTTCAATTATCAGCTCCAGCTTACCGGACTCAATTTTGGCCAGGTCGAGGAGATCATTGATCAATGAAAGGAGATGGCGTGCGCTGCTCTGGACAGTGGATAGCTGTTTCGCCTGAATTTCATTCGGCGGTCCCGGCAATCTCATCAGCAGCGTGCCTGTAAATCCTATGATGGCGTTCAACGGAGTGCGCAATTCATGCGACATGTTGGCAAGAAAGCGGTTCTTGGCTTCTGCCGCATTTTGCAGTTCAATATTTTTTTCGTACAGCGCATGTTCGATACGTTTGCGGTCCGTGATGTCCCTGATGGCGCTCGACACCAGCGTGCCGTCTTCTGTTTCCAGCGGGCTGAGGCTGATTTCCACCGGGAACTCGCTACCGTCCTGACGCAGGCCGTAGAGTTCCAGACCTGCCCCCATGGAGCGAGGGCGTGGATTCGAAAAAAAACCGTTCCGGTAACCTGGATGCTTGTTCCGGAATCGCTGAGGAATCAAAATCTCTACTTTTTTGCCAAGCAAACCTTCGCGCGAGTAGCCGAATAGTTTCTCGGTCTGCGAATTGACGAGGACAATATCGCCGTCGAGATTGACGATGACAATGGCATCGGGAGCAGCTTCAAGCAATCCACGAAATTTCTGCTCTGCTCTTTTGCGCTCGCCAATATCGCGTATCGCGCTCATCACCAGCGTACCTTCATCGGTTTCCAACGGGCTCAGGCTGATCTCTACCGGGAATTCGGTTCTATCCTTGCGTAATCCAAACAACTCCAGGCCGGCTCCCATGGAGCGGGTACGTGGCTGTGAAAAAAAATTGGAGCGATGGCCGACGTGCTGGCCGCGAAAACGCTCCGG